>JBCBLF010000196.1:0-9322 GCA_038520475.1 Cyanobacteria bacterium J06627_8 | reverse complement strand
TTGCAGAGTGTGAAGAAAACCGGGCCAAGGAGGTTCTTGGAGTAAGTTTCAGTTGCACCCACTTGAGCAGGGGGCTGGCTACCAACTTTCTTGATAGTTTGCTCAGGCATTGATTGAACTCCTGGTTGTTATCAGTGTGAAAAAACAAGGACGGGTCAGCGTCGAATATCTGTGTTAAGCGATCGCCTTGCCTTGTTTGTGTACATTCACATCATGTCAGTAGGGTAACGGCCCCTGCAGTACCCGTAACGGTACTCTTGGAACAGAGAGCGATGGTGAACGGTGTATCTAATCGGTTCATCTCGTTTCATCAAGATATAGCTCTTCCCGATTCTTGGTTTCTGCCGTTATTCAGAGTGTTAGTATGCTTGGATTTCGCAGTCTCAGCATCAAGTCAAAAATCCAATTGATGCTGCTTTTGGTGAGCCTTGTTTCGATTGTCTCGATTAGTTTTTTAGGCTGGAGTTGGGCTCGAGCAGAGCTGAAGCACAACATTTTTGATCACCTCACCAGTGTCCGTGCTTCGAAAGCGTATCAAGTTGAGTCATATTTCAAGACGCTTAAAAACCATGTCGAAACCCTGTGTGAAGACCGCATGGTCGTTTCAGCCATGCAAGAATTCGACTTGGCCTACGATCAGCTCAATCAAACACTCATTCCAACAGATTGGGATAATGCTATACGAGACTATTATCGTGAGGAATTTTTCCCCCGATTGACTGAACGTGTCAACGGGACTCCAAACTATGAAACATATGCGCCAAGAGGGGCTGCTGCACGGTATTTGCAATATCACTACGTTGCCAATAATCCCTACCCTGTCGGCGAAAAAGATGCCCTGACTGATGCAGGGGATGGTAGCGTTTACAGTGCACTTCACAGCCGGTATCATCAGCTGTTTCAACACTTAATTCAGCAGTTTGGATACTATGATTTTTTCCTCATTGATCCCAAACAGGGCGACATCATTTATTCGGTGTATAAAGAAACAGATTACGGAACAAATCTAGAACAGGGACCTTACAGTCGGAGTAGCTTTGCGGATGTTGTTACGGCTGTTCAGGATAACCCTGACCGTGGAGCGATTCAGATTGCAGATTTCAAAGCCTACAAACCCTCATATGCTGCTCCAGCAGCCTTCATGGCAGGGCCAATCTATGATGGAACTCACTTCATCGGTATCCTCGCGGTCCAGATGCCCGTGAATGAAATTAATCGAGTCTTGACTGGCAATCAACATTGGCAACGAGATGGATTAGGTGATTCTGGGGAGACGTATCTCGTCGGCCAGGACTATCTCATGCGGTCTATTTCTCGATTTTTGATTGAAGACAAAGAGAATTATGAAAACGCCCTTCGCTCGATTGGAACACCGAATCGTACGATTCAGCTGATTGACCAACTCGATACATCAATTCTGCTTCAGCGTGTGAGAACAGATGCGGCTAAACGGGCGATCGCCGGACAAGAAGGAACACAAATCACTGAAGATTATCGGGGGATTCCTGTCCTCAGTTCTTATGCACCGCTGCAGTTACCTGGGTTGGAGTGGATCATTCTATCTGAAATGGATTTAGCCGAAGCCTATCAACCGGTCTATTCGCTGCAAACCTATCTCCTCATTTCAACCGTCATTCTGGTGATCGTCATTACGTTTATTGCTGGTATTACAGCCTCTAACTTTGTCAAACCCATCGATACGTTGATCGAGGCATCCCGCAAGGCTGAACTTGGACAAGATGAAACGGATGTGGTGTTGAAATCAGCCGATGAGTTTAGTGAATTAGCCACGATTTTTAACACCGTTGTGCGTGGGATGCGTCAGCAGATCCATCGGGCTGAGCAAAAATATCAGCAAACTGAGCAAATTTTGCAGCGGCTGCTACCGGACACTGTTAGCGAACGTATCAAGCGAAACGACGCAATGCTGTCAACTCAAGTTCAACAGGTCACTGTTCTGTTTGCGACGGTGGTTGGACTTGGCCAATTAGCCGAAACGCGTTCAGTTAGCGAGATGTCTCAGCTTTTAAATAAGCTATTGAGTTCGTTTAATGAAGCAGCTCATCGCTCAGATGTTGAACCTTTCAAGTTTGCAAGCGATCGCTACATTGCAGCGTGTGGACTGACCAAACCACGCCTAGATCATGAAAAGCGCATGGTCGATTTAGCGCTGAGCCTACTTGAGCGAGTTCAAGGCTTTAACAGTACTCATCGAACCCGACTCAGCGTGCGAATTGGCATTCATACCGGCACAGTGATGACGGGCATGTTAGGCACACGCCAGTTTAGTTACGACATATGGGGCCTCCCTGTTGCGATCGCTAGTGCATTGGTTAACTCTGCCGAGGCGAATAGCATCGTTACGACCTCAACCGTGCGCGATCGCCTCAACGACTTATACGATTTTTCTCGCGGAGAGGCGATCGCATTTGAAGATCACGCCAAGATTGAGACATGGATCTTGAAGAAGGGTGCGCTTACCGATTTGATTGGAGAACTCACCAGTGGACTCTCTCTAGACTCTCAGCCAGATGTTGCTTTAGTTCCTCTCTCCTCAGAGATGACAGAGACTGACGGGAACGGTTCTTCGCAGCAGGCCGACAATCGCTCTCAATCTCGTGCATCGGCTCAAGCCGACACTATATCTCCAGACAATGCGGTATCCTCATCGAATGTTCAGTTCTCATCGGACCGCCCACCGAGCAAAGGAGCGATTCATGATTTAGTTCAAGAGCTGAACTTAGAGGAATTTGATTGATCCATCCGTCACATCTATGGATGTTTCGTGGAATCGACACGATGCCGGATTTCGCGAAAACCTAAACGCGAATGTTTATTCGAAGATTTATCCCCAGTAAATGTTTTGCCGGATCAGAGATAGCCATGGATAACACACAGCTTATTTGGGCGGCCATTCTAATCATTGGCTGTCCATTATTAACAATCGCGCTAGGCGAATTTGGATCTCGTTTGAGGCGACAGAATAATCCCTTGGCAGAGTCCCTTCATGTCATTCGAGTGTTTGTAATCCCACCATTGGCGATCCTGATCGTTATGCTCCGGCTGCTTCACAGGTCGTCTTCTGAGGTCGTTATTCAAAGTACAGAAACAATACTCGGTATCGGCATCATTTATGCGCTGCTGTGTTTCGTCAATGCTGTTATCACGCCAGGCGATCGCCGCTACGGGTGGCAGATTGATGTTCCCAACCTGTTGTTTCAGGTTGCTCGTGGGGTCATTGTTTTAGGGGTATTGTCTTATCTGCTTGCGGCTGTTTGGCAGATCGACCTCAGTAAGGTATTTGCGGCTCTGGGGGTGGGGTCACTTGTAATTGCCCTAGCTCTTCAAGATACTCTGAGCAATCTTGTTTCCGGTTTCTTGTTGATTTTTGAATCACCCTTCAAAGTTGGGGATTGGGTACGGATCAAAGATCTCGAAGGAGAAGTCTTAGAAGTCAATTGGCGTGCGGTGCGACTAAAGACCCGTGAACGAGATGTCGTGATTATTCCAAACGGTGTTTTGGGCAAGGAAACGATTTACAACTATACGCTGCTCGATCCACTTCATGGCGATCGCGTCACCTTTATCTTTTCAAATGAAGAACCGCCCAATCGCGTTATCCCTGTTCTTAGAGCAGCCGCGATCGCCGTTTCTGGTGTCTTGCCTGATCCGGAACCGGAGGTTCGTCCAGTGAAATTTACGGATCATCAAATCGAGTATGAAGTGCAGTATTACATTGCAGATTTTACCCATGCTGAAACGATCCAAGGCCAATTTATGACCAATGTGTACTACGCTGCGAAGCGTCATCATTTGTCAAATCCTGTTCCTGCTGCCAAGCACTATCTCCTCCATCACACGAAGCTAGCCCGAGAAGACGCTGTGCCTGAGATCTTGAATGCTTTGGTCGCATTGCCGATTTTCAGAATATTAAACAAAGACATCCTGAATGCATTGGCACGCCAAGCAGAGATTAAGTATTACGGCGTCGGAGAATCGATTATCCAAGCCGGCTCATTTGATATTGGTATCTGTATTTTGCTCTCAGGTCAGGTCAAGATAACAGCACCTGATCAGACAGAAACACGATGCTTAATTACCTATCTCGAAACAGGAGACCTGTTTGGAGAAATGTCGCTGCTGCGCAATGAGCCGAGCTGGGTATCGGTCACCGTATTGCAAGATGTTCAACTTGTTGTTTTAAATGCTGATGCGGTGTTTACGATCGCTCAGCAGCAATCTAATTTTGCTCTTGAAATGAATCGATTTATTGAAGAACGAAAGAAGATGGTACAGCGTGCAACTGAATCCAGTGCTCTGGCGATCGCGACTCCCTTAACATGATGAGCTCATCGCTGAGGGAGTAGTCAGTACCATTAACACCCTAGCTTTGCAGCATAGAGTATGACCCAGCTTAGCCATTTGTGATATCTGGAGCACAACAGTAGTGCGAATAGACACGCAGCGCTATAGTTCACCATATGCGCTCGACGTCTGACTGCGATGTCCAAAGTTTTAGAAAGAAAAATACAGGAATAAACATACATTAAAGTTCTATCGAAAATGCTCTTCGAGAAGTAGAGGCCTGTTAGCTTGAGATCAGGTAATGCGTGTTTTTACGCAACACAAGTTCTCCTAAACACGCTCATCGCCGAATACATAGAAATGTTAAATATTGTCACTTTAGATACACGCTGTTCCCTATCACCATGGTCCTGAATCAGCTCAGACATCGATTTCTTCAATCTGATGGGTTGCCTCTACGAGAGCTACTGATTGTTCCATTTGTTATTCAGATCATTGCAGCCGTTACCTTAGTCGGCACGCTTTCATTTCGCAATGGTCAACGAGCCGTCAACGATTTAGCCTCTCAGCTACAGACTGAAATCACTGCCCGCATTACTCAGCAACTCCATGGGTATGTCGCGATTCCTCACAACATTAATAAAATCAATGCCAACGCGCTTTCACAAGGAGATATTGACGTTTTAGACACCACAGGCGGGCATTTGTTTTGGCAGCAGGCAAAAATCTTTCCCAATACGAATCTGATTTACTGTGGGGTCGATCAAGATGGCTCATTTTTAGGTGTCGGTCGAAATGTGGATGACCGATCCCTTGAGATGGTGGTTTACAACGAGTCGACTCAAAGAGTTGGACACTACTATGCCCTCGATAATCAAGGAAATCAGCGATATCTGATCCGACAAGGAACAAAAGCCTATGACGCTCGTGTCCGCCCGTGGTACCAGGCCGCTCTTGAGGCCAGTGGCCCTACGTGGAGCGATATTTACTTGGACTTTGATACGCTCTTGCCGACGATTACCGCTAGCCTGCCGGTTTACGATACTTCTGGCAATCGGGTGATCGGAGTCTGCGCGACTGATTTTATTCTGCCTGAAGAGATGAGTCAGTTTCTTAAAACCTTAGAGATTGGTAAGACGGGAGAAACATTCATCGTCGATCGCTCTGGAGAGATGATTTCAACGTCATTTGAAGAGGACTTACTGACAGGACGAGGGTCAACGCTAAGACGAATTACGGCCGACGAAAGTAAAAATGCTTTGGTACGACGTACGGCTGTTTATCTCACCGAAACCTTTGGGAGGCTCGACAATATCAAGGAACCCCAGCAGCTCTCATTTGCTGTTGACCAGCAACGTCAATATGTTGAGATTCGTCCCTTCAACGATAGTCAGGGACTGGATTGGCTCATCGTCGTGGTGATTCCTGAAGCCGATTTTATGGCGCAAATCCATGCTAATGCAAGAGGCACCGTTGTTCTCTGTCTTGCTGCATTGGCGATCGCCACGTTACTTGGTATTGTTACCGCTCAGCGCATTACGCGTCCGGTCGTGGAACTCAATCAGGCCGCGAGAGACCTCGCAGATGGTCAGCTGACACGAAACGTTGCTGTAGGTGGTGTTCGAGAGCTGAAAACTCTGGGTCAATCGTTCAATAGCATGGCTCAGCAGCTTCATCAATCCTTCCAAGCGTTAGAGGCAAAGAACCAAGATGTGACAGCAGCAAAAGAAGCTCTATCCCAGGCAAAAGAACAGCTTGAAGCCGTCTTAAACGCGGTGCCGGGTCCCATCGCCTGGGTTAGCATCGATGGCACCTACATCGGTGTTAATCAGGTGTTAGCCATGAATTGGAACGTTGAACCCGAAGTATTTATTGGCAAACCTGTGGGCTTTATGGAACCAGAATCTGCATTAACCCAATTCATGCAGCAGTTTCTCAAGAGTTCAGAGTCAGCGACTTCTCTCGTCTTTGATGTCGAGCGACAAAACACTCAAACGTCTTATTTGATTGCGGCTCAAAAGTATCAGCGTGGCACAGCTGCCGTATTCGTCGGTATCGATATTACCGATCGTAAGCGGGCTGAAGAGTCCCTTCGAAAAAGTGAAGCAACCAATCGTGCTCTGATTCAATCGATTCCTGATCTCCTCATTCGTATGAAAGGAGATGGAACCTATCTCAACATTCTCAGCAGCGAACGGCTCTCCATACATGACCAACTTCGATTTCAAGTGGGTAGCAGTGTTTATGATTCACTCCCGCTTGAAAATGCGGATCTCCGCATGCAATACGTCAAAAAAGCACTGACGACCCAATCAATGCAAGTGTATGAACAGCGACTCATCGTCAACAACGCGCCTCAAGACGAAGAAGTGCGGCTTGTTGTCATTGGTGATGATGAGGTTCTCGTGATTGTTCGTGACATCACAAAACGGAAGCAGGCTGAAGAAGCACTCCGCATTGCTGAGGAAAATTATCGAAGTATCTTTGAAAATGCGCTGGACGGTATCTTTCAATCGACGCCGAATGGCCGCTTTTTAAGCGTTAATCCGGCGATGGCCGAACTGTATGAATATGATTCACCCAAAGATATGGTTGAGTGTGTTCAAAACATTGATACTCAACTGTTTGTTCATGGGAGCGATCGCGAAGCGTTTCTCAGTCAAATGGCAACCGCAAATGAGGTGAAAGAGTTTGAGTATCAAGCTCGATGCAAACATGGCCGCATGATCTGGGTTCAAGAAAGTACGCGCGCTGTTCATGACAACAGCGGAGCGCTGCTTTACTACGAAGGAATTGTTCAAGACATCACCATGCGGAAGTTGCAAGAGGAAGATCTGATGCGTCAACTGCAAGAGCTACAAATTGAAATTGACCATAAGAAGCGGGAACGAGATGTGTCCCGAATTACCCAAAGTGATTACTTCCAAGAGGTCCGCGAAACGGTAGAACGGATTCGACTTGACGATTTTTGGTCGTAGTCGGCTGCCCTCATAGCAGTTAAGGTCGAAAACTGAATGTAGCGACTTATCAGAACTGCCTTCTGTTATCAACTGGCGCTTCTATCATTCGTTGCGTTCAGAATGTCAGTGTATCGTCGCCATCAAGGCGCATGTCAATGTTGGCCGACAGCACTTCTGCGACCATTGCCTCGATCACAGCCGTATGAGTTAGGCGATCGCCTTGTCGTTTGACAGGGTTTGAGAGCGGCGTCAGACAAAGTGTTTGATTATCTTGAATGAGCTTGAAATAAGCCTCTCCATCTGCTGCACGGGCCAACTCAAGATAGTCAAAGCTGCAAACATTGATGTAGAGACTTGCATTGGTGACTAGCGTGGCCTGAGTAATGTCAGAAAACACCTCTAAAATGTAGCCTTCCCCTTCAGAAATCAGTGAATTGCCATTGGTGTATCGATAGCGAACGTGGCCCAAATCGGCCAGTAATCGTTGCATGTCTTGTCGATTGACAACAATTCCACTGTCAACAATGCAGGGGGCGGGCAGGTTCGTTTCTCCAGAGGATGCAAAATAACTCATATATCCCAATATCCCAATGACCTGATGGAAGGCATGAACAGCGATCTAGACTCGAAGATAACAGCATTTAATCCAAACTGCCTAAACTGTACATAAACTCATGGCGAATCAGCAAGTATACGGACCTTCAAATATTTGCTGACGGGAATGCTCCAACTGTCATGAATTTCTGCCACAGTGGCTTTTCTGACTTGGTTGTATTTTTTGCTACTCATGGGTCAGTAGCGAGCTAAACGTAGATGCCTGTCGAAGAATGGGGGTTACCATTCAACTCAATGGTTCTTTAGGGGTTCGTTGCGTCGTACAACATGTTGTCCTGCAAATAGCCAGCGTGATTGCGAGACATCCAGCAGGTATTGATGTCAATTCTCAAAGCGCTCGTCTAAACTTCAGCTCTAGAATCAATCAGCCTGAAATGCTTGGACTCGGATTCACGCTAACGTAGGATTCAATAGAATTGCTTAATGGAATGTACGGAATTTCTGTCTTAAGGATCACGTTGACTACGTATGATACGCAAATCCTAAACCGGCAGGACGTCTACCGGTTTATGGATGATGGTGGACGCTGCCTTACCATCATCCATAAACCAGCGCTTAACATAACGGATTTGGGATGAAACGTCGTAGGTTCAAAACGAGACTCACGCAGCTGCTCTGTGCAGGGTGGAAATGTATCCTTGGGGCGATCGCCTTTTATACGATTTTGCCTGTGCCACAATTTATGACGCCCTCATTTCACTATGTGTCGAGACTTGCACCTGCAATGGGGCTCCTGATCGGTGGACTGTTGTGGGCTTTAAATATAGGCTTCATATCTATCGGCTTACCATCGTTGACAGCAAGCGCTCTCTCAGTTGTGGGATGGATGATGATCACTGGAGGTCTTCATCTTGATGGAGCGATGGATGCTGCTGATGGATTGGCCGTGATGGACCCTGAACGGCGATTGGAGGTGATGGCAGACAGTCGAACCGGAGCCTTTGGGGTCATGATGGCCGTCGCGATTGTCATACTCAAAATCGTTGCCTTATCAGATATCACACTGAATAAGGGATGGGCGATTTTGCTGGCTGCAACGTGGGGGCGATGGGGACAGCAGATAGCGATCGCCTGCTATCCTTACCTAAAGCCGACGGGCAAGGGCGCGTTTCATAAGCTAGCGCTACCGTCAATTTGGGCCTGTTTACCATCATTGCTGGCATTAGCCGGCATTCATGTCTTTTGGGCAGCTGCTTCACCAGATGTAAGGATGCTCAGCGGGTCAACGTTTCTTATTGGAGGGGCGATCGCATCCATGACAGGGTACTGGTTTCATCATAAATTGGGTGGTCATACTGGAGACACCTACGGAGCCGTCGTTGAAATAACTGAGACGGTTTTTCTGTTAAGCCTTGTCGGACTGGATGGCTTGGCATAATGCTGGACGTAAGTTATTCGTCTTCACATCGAGCAGATCACGCACCAATTCTTTGAATTAGTAT
>JBCBLF010000195.1:0-9336 GCA_038520475.1 Cyanobacteria bacterium J06627_8 | reverse complement strand
TGTTTATTTTTCGCTTTCGCCCGTTTTGGCGCGGGGCGGGTTGGTTATGTACTGTTGGTTGGGGCGCGGCGCGCCCCACACAACTGGTTTTGTGCTTGACTATCTTGAACACCGCTATAGGCTAGGATACCGAGTATTATTCGGTTCCTTGGCCTATCGCCAAATGGCTCGCCGTCTTATCCGCACGGAGCTGTCGATGGCTATAAAGATGAAGGGAGCCTGGATTTTCACTTCTGGTCAGAAGTGAAAATCCAGGCTCCCTTTAAACGCTAGAGTCGCCGCAATTTCAAGTCATCCATTAGGGGGGGCGATAAGTGATGACCTCCTATGGGTTGCGACATCCTTATTAACTTGCAGCCAGCGCAGTTTCAACCCAGCTATCAAACTGAGCCTGATTCTCTTCAACCCATTCTTCAGCATGTCTGCGAATATCCGCAGGGGAATCTTCACCTCCCTGCATGAGTTGGTTTTGAGCACTCACATCATCAATTGGAATTTGAACCTGCTCAAATAAGCTTCTTGCCGCCGGGTTAGCTGCAAGAAATTCATCATTTGAGAGAATCATAATCTGATCAACGGCAAAGCCTAGGTTTGTTCCATCAACAGTGGTTGCATCTTCTGACACATCTCCCTGCTCCTCGGGAAGGCTAGTGTAGGGAACAGCCAGCCATTCCACTTGGTCACCTGGAGTTAATATACCGCTGACCCATAGAGGCGTCCAGGTGTAGTACAAAACAGGCTCATCTTGCTCAAAACGTGTAATGGTGTCAGCCATCAATGCAAAATATTGCCCCTGGTCATGCTGAATCGAATCACGCAAGCCATACTCATCCAGATGATGCTCAATGACTAGCTCACAACCCCATCCGGGATTACATCCAGTGAGATTGGCACGACCATCTCCATCCGTATCGAACAATGCGGCAATATCAGCCTCTTGGAGTTGATCAAAGGTTTCAATCCCATATTCTTCAGCCGTTGCTTTATCAATTGCATACCCCTGAAGAACGTTATCAACGATTACTCCAACACGCTCTAGCTTGTCATTACCACCACTGTTTTCAAAAAAGTCGGTGTGAAGTTGGTTCCAATGAACGGATGTGTAGTCGATGCCGCCATTCGCCAGATCAACGTGCATGGTGGCATACTCGATCTCTTTGGGAGACTCGATCGTATAGCCTAGCTGCTCTAACCCAATGTTGACGACTTCTGTTTGAAACAATTCTTCTAAAACGGAGTAGGCGGCTGTAACACCGGTTCCTTCTCCAGGGAGTGTATCGGAAACTTGTGTATCAGCACCTGCTTCATCACTACTCTCTGTCTCTGTGTTCGTTTGACAGGCAGTAAGCCCAGTAAGTGCAAGAGCTAATGTGATTGATGATGCAAACTGTTTGTATCCCATGATAGAAAATATTCCTTATGCAGTACGAGACGATGAACGCTTTGGGCCAATAAACTTTGAGATAAGACCAACGGGGCCACGTTTATGCCAAGCCGTCCCCTTAATTGGCGGATGCCCAATCGCCTGGGTAATTCGGTCGAGCACAATCGCCATTAGTACAATACCAATGCCACCCACGGCTGCAAGCCCGACGTCCAAACGGCCAATTCCACGGTTTACCATTTGTCCCAAGCCTTCAACCGCAATCAGTGAGGCAATGACAACCATTGATAGCGCTAGCATAATGGACTGATTCACTCCAGCTAGAATCGTTGGCATCGCTAAAGGAATCTGAGCTTCCCATAAGACTTGTCGTGGGGTTGAACCAAAGGCTTGTGCCGCTTCTACAACCTCCGTTGAAACTTGGCGAATGCCAATATTTGTCAAACGAATCAGAGGGGGAACGGCGAAAATAAACGTTACAATTACGCCGGGTACTTTTCCTGTTCCAAACAGCATCACCACAGGCACGAGATAAACGAATGCGGGTAGGGTTTGCATTGCGTCCAAAAGGGGACGGATGATTTGCTCAAACCGATTATATTGAGCAGCGAGAATACCCAGTGGAAGGCCAACAATCATACACAACACAACGGCCGTGACCACCAGCGCAAGAGTAATCATGGATTCATCCCATGCTCCAATGAGGCCGACAGCCGTCATTGCAATGATGCTAAATATAGCAATTTGGCGACTTGCAAATTGCCAGGCTAATAATCCCAAAACAATCAGGAACACAATGGGAGAGACTGATAATAAGAAGTCTTCAATTCCGTTTAAGAACTGAGTAATTGGCCACCGAATCAACTGGAAAAACCAGCGAAAATTGACGACGACCCATTGAACAGCCGTTTCGATCCAATTTCCAAGGGGAATAATTTCGGATGACTCACCTGAAATGAGCCAGTTGAGAAAATCTGACACAACTAAATAACCTGTAAGACAACTTGTAAGGGCAACTAGCCTGCAATGCTTTGGATTGACTCCTCATGATCGTGCTCTGATATGGATGGAGCCGCTTCATTTAAGCGTCCGATGCTGGCGAAGATATCGGATTGTTCGACAACGCCCTTAAACTTGCCTTTTTGATTAATGACGGCAATTGGCATCCCGTCTAGGCAAAGATGAAAGATTTGTTCCAAACTAACAGCAGTCGTGACCCTCGGGAAATCTGTTGTCATCACATCAGTGATATTTTCAACGCCATGTTCAACCGCTTGTTCAAGTTCTGCTCGACCCACTAATCCAACGGGATGATTATGGCGATCGACAACATACATTTGATTTCGCTGATTCGCTCGCATTTCTTCAAGCCCTGATGCCGCTGCTCCTTTACCTAAAATCAGTGGCACAGTTTTTCTAACAATTGAGCCCGTTTTAAGCACCTGTGCGCGGTTGACATCTTGCATAAACTCTCGAATGTAGTCATCTGCCGGATGTGTGACGAGTTCTTCAGGGCTACCAATTTGGACAATACAGCCGTCTTTCATCACTGCAACGCGATCGCCAATCCTCAGGGCTTCTTGAATATCATGGCTGATGAAGACAATCGTCTTTTTCAGTTCGTTTTGCAACCGAATTAATTCATCCTGCATCCCTCGACGAATGAGCGGATCAAGTGCACTAAACGCTTCGTCCATCAATAGAATTGGAGCATCCGTAGCTAACGCTCGGGCCAATCCAACGCGCTGCTGCATTCCACCACTCAGAGACGATGGCGCATAATCTGCCCATTGGCTAAGACCAACGATTTCAAGAGTTTCTAATGCTTTGTTTCGTCGTTCAGACAATTCCATTCCCTGAACTTTAAGACCATATTCAACATTCTCGACAACGGACTTGTGGGGAAATAATCCAAATCGCTGGAATACCATAGCAATCTTTGTGCGGCGTAGTTCCCGCATTCGTTGCTCATCGACATGGGCAACATCTTCGTCATCAATAAAGATATGTCCACTCGTGGGCTTAATTAAGCGATTCAAACAACGGACTAACGTTGATTTTCCAGATCCCGAGAGCCCCATGATGACGAACAATTCACCTTCTCCAATGGAGAAAGATACATCGGCAACGCCTAAAACACTACTTGTTTCCCGTTGAATCTGATCGCGATCGCCTCCTTGCCGAAACATTCTTAAAGCGCGCTGGGTGTTTTCTCCGTAGATTTTAATAAGGTTCTCAATACGAATCTTTGGTTTCTGTTCAGTTATTTTACGTTCCATACATAATTCTCAACTAGTTACCAGCCATGACAGCTTATCAGCCATGGTGGCTAAATCCGCTTCTAACACATTAACGAGCATCAACATCTTTATCCTAAGGGGTCGAGTGACCAGCCATGACAGCTAAATCCCGCTTCTGGCACATTGGCGAGCATCGACAGCTTTATCTAAAGGGGTCGAGACAGCTTTATCTAAAGGGGTCGAGACAGCTTTATCTAAAGGGGTCGAGACAACCTTCCATTGTCAAGCTGTGGTGAGAGTAATAATTTGAAAGGAGGAATAAGCAAGAATACTGGTGGAGTTTCTTCTTTAACAATGTTTTTACATCAACAGTTCTTATAGGGCTCATCCCACGAGCACGGCCATTTGGGTTTAGTATTGGAGCAAAAGGCTATCTCAAACTATAGCTTTAGCCATTAATGGGGGCTTGTTACGCATGAAGCGCATTGTCCTGATTACTGGATTTGAGTCGTTCAATATAGACCTGTATCGTCAAGCCGCTGAACTCGCGACTGCCCGATGCCCTGGTTTAGACATTCAAGTGTTTAGCGATCGCGACTTGGCTGCACATCCGGCACAAGTTGAGCACGCGCTAACCCATGCTGATGTGTTTTTTGCCAGCCTCTTATTTGACTATGACCAAGTAATGTGGCTGCGAGAACGCGCCCAGTCTATTCCCATACGATTGGTCTTCGAGTCTGCGTTAGAGCTAATGAGCCTGACACAATTGGGCAAATTTGCCATCGGAGATAAACCGAAGGGAATGCCCAAACCTGTCCAGTTTATTCTCAGTAAGTTTGGGGGCAATCAGCGCGAAGAAGACAAGTTGGCCGGCTATCTCAGCTTTTTGAAGGTTGGGCCAAAGCTATTAAAGTTCATTCCTGTTGGCAAAGTACAGGATCTCCGTAACTGGCTAATCATTTATGGCTACTGGAATGCAGGAGGAGCTGAAAATGTTTCAGCAATGGCCTGGACGATTGCTGAAAAATATCTTGGGCTTTCCATTGGGGAGATTCCCCCTGTCATCGAAACTCCAAATATTGGGCTTCTGCACCCGGATCACAATGGCTACTTCGAGTCTCCTAAAGCGTACTTAGAGTGGTACACACAAAAAGCAGAAGGGGAAAGGCAAAAGATAGAGAACGTGTCTGCCATTGAACCCTTAAATCTAAATGTGTCCTCTAATTCTTCACCTCATCCCTTTGCGATCCCCACTTCCTCTCCAACCGTCGGGATTCTCCTTTATCGCAAACACGTCATTACCCAGCAGCCTTACATTCCCCAACTGATTCGAGCGTTTGAGGATGCTGGGTTGATTCCTGTGCCGATCTTCATTAATGGGGTCGAAGGGCATGTGGCCGTGCGTGATCTAATGACAACGGATTACGAACAGCAGCAACGACAGCAGGGAACCACTGCTATCCTCTCCCTCTCTGATGAGGCCGTTAAGGTGGATGCCATCGTCTCTACCATCGGATTTCCCCTCGTGGGAGGTCCTGCGGGATCGATGGAAGCCGGACGGCAAGTTGAGGTTGCTAAGCGCATTCTCACGGCTAAAAATGTTCCTTATTTCGTATCGGCACCTCTACTCATTCAGGATATCCACTCTTGGACTCGACAGGGCATTGGTGGACTGCAAAGTGTGGTGCTGTATGCTTTACCTGAGCTGGACGGAGCCATCGATCCGGTCCCCCTTGGTGGACTGGTGGGCGATCGCATTTATCTGGTGCCGGAGCGGGTAAAGCGGCTAACAAGTCGAGTAAGGAACTGGATTTCACTGCGACAAAAATCACCATCTGAGCGTCAGATTGCGATTATTCTCTATGGCTTTCCACCGGGTTATGGTGCAACGGGGACCGCCGCCTTACTTAATGTGCCTCAATCTCTGATTCAATTTCTTCAAGCGTTGAAAGACCAAGGCTATGACCTGGGAGACGATATCCCAACTGATGGAGAAGCCCTAATTAACCGAGTAAGAGAAGCCGATGAGCTATTCGTTAGCCAAACGCCTGATTTAGCCAACTGGGAAGATGCCGAAACGACAACCGTGAGTGTGCGATCGCTCGAAAAATGGCTTGGTTATCTACTGACTCATCGTGTAGAAAAGCAATGGAAATCCCTCAGTAAAAGCGGCATTCGAACGTTGACCGGAGATTATGACGAAGAGGCTCGATATCTGTTGGGCGGAGTCCAACTCGGTAAGGTATGGATTGGGGTCCAGCCCCCTCTGGGCATTCAAGGCGACCCGATGCGTCTTATGTTTGAACGAGATTTGACGCCTCATCCTCAATATGCCGCATTTTATACTTGGCTCCAGCACGAGTTTCAGGCCGATGCTGTGGTTCACTTTGGCATGCACGGTACCGTGGAATGGCTACCCGGCTCACCCTTAGGAAACACGGGATATTCTTGGTCTGATGTTCTCCTTGGAAGCCTTCCTCATCTTTACGTCTACGCCGCTAATAATCCCTCCGAATCGATTTTGGCCAAGCGACGAGGCTATGGTGTGCTGATTTCTCACAATGTGCCCCCCTACGGACGAGCGGGGCTGTATAAGGAATTGGTCGCCTTGAGAGATTTAATTGCTGAGTATCGAGAAGATCCAGATAAAAACTACGTCCTCAAAGAATCCATCTGCAAGAAAATTTTGGATGTCGGTATTCACAAAGATTGTCCCTTTGAAGCAGCTGCAAATTTAGGGATTGCGTTCACGCCTGAAAATGTTCAGCTCTTTAGTGCTGATGCGTTTAACCGCTATTTGGTGACGCTTTATGACTATCTCCTCGTCTTAGAAAACCGGCTATTTTCATCTGGACTGCATGTACTCGGAGCCCCGCCAACAAGTGACGAACTGGCAAGCTATCTAGAAGCATATTTTGGAGAAGAATTGCCAACGGAAGTGATCCAGGCGATCGCCCAACCTGATCCGACACTCCCCTCAACTGCAAACGGAGCGGAATCTAACGGACTCTCATCTATCCAAGACCAACTTAATAAGGCCATCCATATTCGAGATTTATTGAACCAAACGACAGAAGAACTGACAAACTTACTTCGGGGACTGAATGGTGAATACATTCCTCCAGCCCCTGGCGGTGACTTACTTCGGGATGGTCCCGGTGTTTTGCCGACAGGGCGCAATATTCACGCACTTGATCCTTATCGCATGCCCTCCCCTGCCGCAATGGAACGAGGACGGGCGATCGCCCAGAAAATTATTGCTCAACATCAAGACGAACATAACGGAGCCTATCCAGAAACCGTTGCGGTCATGTTGTGGGGGTTAGATGCCATCAAAACCCGAGGCGAGTCCATCGGTATTTTGCTAGAGTTGGTGGGGGCAGAACCCTTGAAAGAAGGCACCGGACGCATTGTGCGTTATGAGTTGACACCCATTGAAGACGTCGGACATCCTCGTATTGATATCTTGGGAAATCTTTCCGGCATCTTTCGAGACAGCTTTGTCAACATCATTGAATTGCTAGATGATTTGTTCCACCGAGCAACCGAGCTTGATGAAGAGCCAGAGCACAATTTTATTCGAAAACATGCCCTAGCCCTTCGCGAGCAAGGCATTGATAATCCGTCTGCTCGCCTATTTTCCAATCCTTCAGGAGACTTTGGTTCCTTAGTCAACGATCGCGTCATCGACTCCAACTGGGAATCCGGCGATGAATTAGGCGACACCTGGCAAGGCCGCAATACCTTCAGCTATGGACGCAACGATAAAGGTCAAGCTCGCCCTGAAATTCTTACTGCGCTGTTGCAGAGTACTGAGCGCATCGTCCAGCAAATTGACTCAGTAGAATATGGTCTTACCGACATTCAGGAATACTATGCGAATACGGGTGGCCTTAAAAAAGCTGCTGAAATGAAGCAAGGGAAACCCGTCACCGCAAGCTTTATTGAAAGCTTTTCCAATGACACAACACCCCGCAAGCTGCACGATCTATTGCGAATGGAATACCGCACAAAACTATTGAATCCAAAGTGGGCAGAAGCAATGGCCAATCAAGGTTCAGGCGGAGCCTATGAGATTTCTCAACGGATGACAGCATTGATGGGCTGGGCTGGCACTGCCAACTTTAAAGAAACCTGGGTCTATGATCAAGCCGCTGACACGTATGCGTTTGATGAAGCCATGGTCGAGCAGCTCCGCAACGCTAACCCTGAGGCCTTTCGCAATATCGTTGGACGCATGTTAGAAGCCCACGGTCGCGGCTTTTGGCATCCCGATGAAGAAAAATTGGACCAGCTTCGTCAGCTTTATGACATTACCGATGAAGAGCTGGAAGGCGTGAGTACGAAATAGGGATGGACGTGCTCTTACGCATACTTATGAGTGAGCAATCTCCTTTAATCGTTTAGTTGTATGTTCCAATCGCCTTTCCCATGATTTTTCTGGGCGATCGCTCTCCAGCACCATGTTCATTACCTCAATACAGGCATTCAAACGCTCACGAAACTCTTTCACACTCATTTGATTGATATATGAGAACAGTTCGTTTGGGTTCTCAAAATCGGCATAATCTAGAAAACTATCTCGAGGAAAATCCTTATAGATGGCATTGCCTTTTCCATAGTAAATCGGCAAACAGTAAGACTGAATACTATCCCAGATCTTCTCAGTGCAATAGTATTCTATATTTGTGTTCTCAAAGCACAAGTTAAAGTGATAATTCTCAAGAACTTTCTTTTTATTACTGCACCAGTTTTTGTCTCGCGAATTCCCTAATGAAATTCCTTCTGGCCATCCTTTTCCATAAATATCAACAATACCCTTCTCATAGCCTAAAGCCGCGATTTGAGTTCTCAGATAGATTAAGTCAAGCTCTTCTTTATCTTTTTTGACGCTCCATCTCTTCTGATTGTAATTATCTTTGAATGTCATCATAGCAACGATTTTTCGATGTGTTAGCGCAGAAAAATCGTTATTCAAATGAGGAATTGGTTCATATTTTCTGTCTCCTGACTTCCACAATAAGTAAATATAGTTATCCAGAAATGTATCACCTGTGTATGTGTTCATAATCATGACGTCTGGAAGCCATAAAGACCCACACATACGTGATTTAAAGTTCATATTGTATCTAGGTTCATGAGTCCAAACAAGAAACTTCTTTCTTGCCCCGAACTTGAGCCTAAACTTCCATAAAGGCTTCAATTTTCTTGAAATGACAATGTCACAATGACTCACATCATCGATAACATAAATATCTCTTGTCTTAAATGCCTCCAGATCTCTCTCTTCAGCAAAGGGAGTGAAGGTCATAGGCTCAGCTTTAAACAATTTAACCATTTTGAATCTCTACAGTTATCTGAATTGGTTCATAAGCCCTTATAGGAAGTTCAGTAGTCCGTTCTACGCGGATTGTTAGTGATGACGACCGAAACAATTCAAAGTTTCATTGTTCGATTCTTTATGGTTACTGGTAGTATCCTTGGAGGATTTATGAGATGTTCATAGAAATTCGTTACTACACTTCGAGAGACTGAACTAGACATTCTGGCTATGGCGATGTGGGTTGGTTTGACTATTCCGACAGAGAGCAATTGTTATGGGCAACTGAGCAAGGTAGAGCGCTGTATCGTTTCAATGTTAGAGATTTCAGCCGTCTGCATACGGAAAGTCTGACCAAAGGCAGCGTCGCGCTGGGATGATTGTGCTTCCTC
>JBCBLF010000194.1:0-9422 GCA_038520475.1 Cyanobacteria bacterium J06627_8 | reverse complement strand
TTGCTGATTTTGCACTCATCACTGATTTTGACTCCTCTGAAGATGTCATTCAGCTTCATGGGACTGCTGGGAATTACCGTCTGGAAGCCTTCCCAACCGGTGGAGGCTCAGCAGATTATCAGTTGCGGTATCAGCCTACAGCAACTGGAGCAGAAGAACTGATTGCCGTCCTGGAAGATGTCTCTAGGACCCTATCGTTGAACAGTTCAGCGTTTACGTTCGTTTAGGCATGGACTAAATGACTAACACGGCTACTTTTAGGGATGATTTCATGGAAGCAAGCAGGGACACGGCATTGCCATGTCCCTGCTTGCTTCCAATTTCATTGTGCCCATTCGTGACTGAGGATCAGTTTTCCATATGGGCTAATCGAGGGGTCATATGGCGGAAGCGCGAAAGAGGTAGGTCGTTGTTAGCGCTGAGAGTAGGTACAGCATTAGATTTGCCAAATTGTGATTGTAGATCGGTGCAATTGCAGATACATGCCATTCGTTTGTCATTTAGTGAATCGATTGTGGCTCATTTGAGTCGTTATATTTGCTGAAAACTAGGGTGAATCAAGCGTTGAGAATTTCTAAGCTAATAATCGAAGTTCACCATCATAAGGACAGATAAGATGCTGAGTTCTGATCGTCCCTTCTTCTCTTCAACCTGGTCTGGTGTTTTAGAGAATTTTGATTTGAGAGCTCCAATCAACGGCGATCGCCGCTTTGATGATTTTTATCTGAGTGGGGTAACACCAGGAACTCTCGTTCAAATCGACTTGACCTCAACGGACACCAATCCTCTATTGCAACTTGTTAATGCAGATACAGGGAATGTGATTGCTTCAAATGATGACGGTGGCTCTGGGTTAAACGCACAACTCCAGTTTACTGTTCAACCCAACATTGACTACATTCTGAGATCAACCACCTTTGATGAAAATGCAACAGGGACTTATACCATCGAAAGCACGATTGGACAGCTGACGCCTGCCAGTATCCTATCTGATAATCAAAGCCTTACTGGGAGAGTGAGCCGCACCGATTTTCCAAATCCTCATCGAGAAGGTGACTTCTACGACGGCTATCTTCTAACGGATTTGCAACCGGGTGAAGTCGTCGTGATCCATGCGTTAGGTGATTCTGATCCCCTTCTCCAACTCGTTGATGCCAATACAGGAAACATCTTACTTGAAAACACTGATAGTGACACTACTTTTTTTTCACTCCTTTCATTTACGGTTGAGGCTGGAGTTGACTATATTCTCCAAGTATCCGGTGATACAGGCAGCTATGACTTGGTCACACAGTCATTTGTACCGGATGATTCAGAAGACCAACTGATTCAGCGTGACCTTTTCCGTGGTCGTATATTCAGATCAAGAAACCTGAATGGGTCCATTGACGGTCGTTTCAATAACACGCGAAATGAAGAGTGGGGTGCGGCCGGAACAAACTTCATTGATACGGTTCCCCTTGCCTATGGCAACGGAGTTTCGACGCCAGCTGGACGCGATCGCCCAAATGCACGCGTCATAAGTAATGCCATTGCTCAGCAGGAGGGGATTGTCTCTGACCCGCGTGAACTCACCAATCTTATCTGGGCATGGGGACAATTTCTAGCCCATGACATCACCCTGAATCCGGATGTTTCAGAAGAGGTTGCCGAAGCTGAGGGGCGAATCGTCAATATCCCGATTCTAGCCAATGACCCAGCTCTGAATCCTGGGAATGTCATTAGCTTACGCGAGAGCCAATTTGACCCAACAACTGGAACCGGTGCCTCAAATCCACGACGGTTGCCGAACACCGTTACGGCCTTCGTTGATGGGTCTAATGTGTATGGCTCAAGTGAAGAAGAGTTAACGGCATTGCGCGCTTTCGTCGGGGGGCAGTTGCGAATCAGTGATGGCAACCTGTTGCCCATTGAATCTGATGGTGGACGACCTCAATTTTTAGCAGGCGATAGTCGGGCTAATGAAAATGCGGTTCTGACGTCGATGCATACCTTATTTGTCCGAGAGCATAACCGTCTCGCAGCAGAGTTGGCGAATGCTCATCCATCCTGGAATGACGAAGAAATTTTTCAGCGGGCACGGCAAATCAATATTGCTCAGATACAGAATATTACTTTCAATGAATACTTGCCTACACTGCTGGGTGATGAGTTGCCTGAGTATGACGGATATGACCCTCAAATTAACCCTTCCATTGAGCGGGTGTTTGCAAACGCTGCTTCCCAGTTAGAACATACACAGTTACCCTTTACCATTCCACAGCTTGCATGGGACGGAAGGTCGGCCGGAGCGGATCTCCGGCTCAGTGATATTTTCTTTCCCGAGGTTAATGTGTTTCAAGAACAAGGTATCGGTGGGTTGATTCGTGGAGTAGCCTCAACCCAAAGCCAGCAGGTTGATACCTTGGTCATTGAAGATGTCAGAAGTCTCCTCTTTGGAGAAGGCCCCAACTCCCCTGCCCGTGACTTGGTTGCCATTAACATTGAACGGGGACGACTCAACGGTTTGGCAGACTACAACACCATCCGGGAAGCTTATGGACTGCAACGAGTGACGAGTTTTTCGCAAATCAACTCTGACCCGCAGATTCAACAGACCCTTGAGAGTCTCTATGGCTCGGTGAATACAATTGATGCGTTTGTCGGATTATTCGCAGAGGATTTGCAGCCGGGTAGCAGCGTGGGTGAGACGATTGGTGTCATCTTGAGTGAGCAATTTACACGACTGAGAGATGGCGATCGCTTCTACTTTGAAAATAACGTCACCATCCTGCCTCAAGAAGCTGAGATTATTCGCCAAACCACCCTATCGGACATTATTCGACGCAATACCGATACAACCATTATTCAAGACAATGCATTTTCCCTAAGGAACGCTGGCAGCAATGAGAATGACGTTCTGAATGGAGGACTCGGCAATGATGTGGTGTTTGGTAATGGGGGCAATGACGTTATCCGAACTTCTGCTGGCGAGGATACGGTGTTTGGAGATAGAGGCAATGACGTTATCCGAACTTCTGCTGGCGAGGATACGGTGTTTGGAGGTGATGGCGATGATGAGATCATGGGTGGTATAGAGGACGATCGCCTCAATGGCGTTACTGGAATGGATACGCTGATTGGCGATGGCGGTGATGATACGCTTGTGGGCGGCAGCGAGCGTGACATTTTGAATGGAACTAATGCTCAACGGCGAGGTGTGGCTGAACGTGATGTGCTGACCGGGGGCGCAGGAGGCGATCGCTTTATTCTTGGGGATGCTCAGACGGCTTACTATCTGAACGGGCATTCGACGCAACTCGGGTTTACTGATTTTGCACTCATCACCGATTTTGACTCCTCTGAAGATGTCATTCAGCTTCATGGAACTGCCGAGAATTACCGTCTGGAAGCCCTTCCAACCGGTGGAGGCTCAGCGGATTTTCAGTTGCGGTATCAGCCTACAGCAACTGGAGCAGAAGAACTGATTGCCGTCCTAGAAGATGTCTCTGGGACCCTATCGTTGAACAGTTCAGCGTTTACGTTCGTCTAATCTCGATTCCCTAAAACCCCGCTTCATTTGTAGCGGGTTTTTAGGAAAAGAGTATGAGCATGGACTAAACCGTTAATAGTGCTAATTTCAGGGATTATTGTTGATGGGCACACAGAGGCATCATCAGTCGTTGTATTACACTTATTCACAGCCATATGTCAAGGGAACAATTTCTCACTATCTGGAGTTTAATCAGTCCCGGTTGCCTAATCCTAATCGGTAGTTTCTTACTGATGGGGCAATTTACCTGGTATCCAGCCTTTCCAGATCTCAGGGTCTCGCTGGTGATTTATAGCGTGTACTGGATTCTCGTGAGCGGGCTGCAAAGTCTCCTTCTCCGGCGAGTTCAAGAGCCTTCGCTAGCTGTGAAGTGGTTTTGGACCACTGCCATCACTGGACTTTCGCTTATGCTAGCCCACGACCTACTCTTGTTAGACATCTTAGGCATCAATACGGGCGGGCAAGGGATTTTGCTCCTGATTATCAGTTTGCCAGCATTGGCCATCTCCGGGGGACTCGTCTTAGGTTTCACGCAGTTCCGGCTAATTCGCAATCTGCATCCCAATCATCAGCGCAATCGCCAACTCCGCCCTAACTGGTTTTTAGCGAGTTGGGTGTCTTGGGGCCTGAGTTTTCTCTGTCTCTTCTTTGGAGGCTATGGCGCGCCACTGACACTGATTTTTCTGGCTCTGATCGGCACTACACTTAAAGGCATATTTCTGGCAAAATATCTTCGCCTGTAGCCCTGCGCAGGTCCCGAACAACAAGACGTAAAAACCGACCGTTTTCCGCATATAGCACTGTGCGCGTTGGGTAAGTACAGTTGTGTGCTTGACTATCTTGAACACCGCTATAACATTGCTACTTTTAGAGATAATTTTCATGTCAGCAAGCAGGGACATGGCAATGCCATGTCCCTGCTTGCTGACAATTTCATTGTGTACATTCGTGACTGAGAACCAATTCTCCATTTGGCAGTTCGTAAACCGATTGGGGTTCGATAATGGGATCTCCTGCTTGCCATTCGTGTCTTACCACGTTTGAATCATCAGCAACATTCTGTACATCACCAGTAGAATAAATTAAGGCTCCTGCATTGCCGGGGCGATCGCCCAATCCTCCAGAACCAGTGATGATGAAGGTGCTACTGCCATCTTCGTTTCGAACCACGCAGCTATTGGTAATCAACGCTTCTGTGTTGATAATGCCTTCAGGCAAGTCATTCAGACTATTTTGAACAAAGCTGACATCCGGTAAGGTAATGACGCCGTTGACAGCTCCCGACGCATTAATATCAACGCGGTCGTTGTTATCTAGCGTTTCAATCGGATCATTTGCCGAGGCTTCAGGATCGAAGTTTTCGCCAAAGAAGGCAAGGGTGTTGAGGGTGATGTTGCCGCCACGGCCATCAGCAGCAAACGCGAGAATATCACTGTCGTCGAAGGCAATGATAGAATCCGCTGTGAGCGTAATGTCGCCGCCGCCCTCAACTCCGCTTTGTACAAAGGTTTGAATGTCGCTGTCACCCAACAAACGGATGTCACCTGCGCGAATTGTGATTTCTCCTCCTGCAAAGGCCACAGCTTCTGTGGTGATGTCGCTGTCACGAAGCGTCAGGGAGTCGTCTACAGTAATGAAGATATTTCCGGCATCGCCTTGAATTAAATGGCTATCCCCTAATTGAAGAAAATTGCTTGTCTCTGACTCCAGAATGCGATCGCTCTCAGCACTGATGCGGGAGCGATCGCCCAAGGACAGGTTACCTGCTCGAATCGTAATATTGTTGCCGCTTCCGTTTGCGGTTTCGCCCACAGAAGAAAAAATTGAACCATTGGTGAGTGTGATTCGCCCTGCCACTCTAATCATCACCGGCCCTGCATTGCCATTGCCTAAGGTGCTGGCAGCAAATACGGCTCCATCACGAATGGCGAGGGTGTCGGTCGTCAGATCAATGCGTCCTCCCATGCCATTCGCAGTGTCATTGACTGTACTCAACGCTGCACTTTCTCCAGAAAAGGTGATGCGATCGCTCGCGTTGATCAAGATATTTCCTGCATCGCCTTCTCCCCCTGTACTAGAGAGCAGTTGCGCCTGATCCTGCACCGTGAAGGTTACCGTTTCAATATCGATGTCGCCTCCACGCCCAATTGCTGTTGGGGTAACAGCGCTAAATGCTGCCCCATTCCCTGCAAAAGTAACGCGATCGCTTGCAGTAATCATCACATTCCCTGCATTGCCCCGACCTGCCGTACTGGTGCTTAGGGCGGCTCTATTAAGGACATCCAACCTCGGCGTAACAATTCTAAGATTGGCCCCATCTCCAATGGCTCCTGCTTCCACTGTACTAAAGGCCCCAGTGGTAAACGAGCCAGCCGCTCCTGATTCTGGATTGGAGGTATCTGCAAAGATGGCGCGATCGCTCGCATTCAGAACGATGCCCCCTGCATTTCCATTGCCTAGGGTACTTGTCGTCAATACTGCTCCGTCTAATACCTCTAATTCTGACGTCACAATAGAGATGTTACCTCCATTTCCCACTGCATCTGAATTGATAATGTTGGAGATGCCACTGATGAACCTTCCATTTCCGGAGGTCCCTGAAAAGGTGGCTCGTTCCCTAGCGATGATGTTGATATTGCCCGCATCTCCTTGCCCAGACGTACTCGCCGTCAAAACCGCCCCTTCGAGCATGGATAAGGTCGTCGTCGTGATATTGATATTTCCACTATTCCCAACAGCTCCTGCTGTTACGGTACTTAAGGCCGCACTCCGGTCAGCAAACGTGACACGGTCACTAGCATGAATCGTGATATTCCCTGCATTTCCTTGCCCCGCTGTGCTGGTCGTTAGTACAGCCTCATCCAAAACCTCAAGAATCGGGGTGTTCAGCCTAATATTCCGTCCATTTCCAATGGCTCCAATATCGACAACGCTAAAGACTCCGCTTCGAGATTCTCCATTCCTAGAAGTACCGGTTAAACGGATGCGATCGCTCGCACGGATGGTTATCTTTCCTGTATCACCTCGACTGAGTGAATTAGCCGAAATTTGAGAACCATCCGTCGCTTCAAGGGTTGATGTGGTGATGGTGATGTCACCCCCATCGCCTACAGCTCCGTTAGATACACTGCTCACGATTGAGCTATCGTTGTCTAACCGAATGCGATCGCTGGCATTAATCACGACCGATCCTGCATTGCCCTCACCCGATGTACTCGCCGTTAACACTGATCCATCACGTAACTCCAGTATGGATGTGGTGATGTCGATAGTATTTCCATTGCCAATGGCACCGGATACAACGGTGCTCGATGCCGCGCTGTTATTTGCAAACGCGATGCGATCGCTGGCATTAATGGTGATACGCCCTGCATTGCCCTCACCCGATGTACTCGCGGTCAATGCAGCCTGATCCTGCACTTCTAATGCTCGGGTGAGAATGCGGATATTACCAGCATTGCCCAGCCCATCTGTTGCAGACTGAATAACAGTTCTATCTCCGTTCAAGAGAACGGTATCCGCGGCAGTAATACGAATGTTGCCTGCATTGGCCTCAGCAAAAAAGGTGGTGGTTGCCAGTTGTGCACCATCCATTAAGATGACGTGACGAGCATCTAGAACAATATCCCCTCCGGTTCCTCTCGCAGCATTATCCGTTCTGTCCAGCTCATCAAGGGATGCAACACTGGTGGTAATGAGACTAATAGAGTTGTCGATGCCTCTTCCAGATAAGATAATCGCATCATCTGCCTGAATCGATACGTTTCCAGCATTACCTTGTCCAAGACTCGCTGCAACAATTCCACTACCCCGAGTAATCGTGACCGAGTCAGCTCTGATGTTGACACTGCCGCTATTACCGGTACCTAAAACCGCATTGCCGATAAAGCTTGAGTCAGACAATGTGAGCGAATCTGTGGCATCAATGAAAATGTCTCCGGCCTGACTATCGATTTCACCTAAATTTTCTCCAATCCCTGCTAGCAGAACTCCGCTTCTAAGCACGTCCACATTGCGTCCATAGACGGCAATCGATCCTTCTCCGCTGCCAGTTGTATCGACTAAAGCTCCATCGCTAATGGCGATATCGGCTCGTTCGACATTTTCAGGGAAATCGAGCGACAACTGATCGCCTTCAATCCTAAGATTGACAATCCCTGAACTAGATAACCCACCGATTTCTACCTGTCCATCGAAGGCATTGACACTTCCACTCCCTTCAAAAGGAACTTGACTCCCATCTAACGTCACATCCCCTCCCAAAAGGACAAGACTTCGACCATCAGGGACTCGCAACCCCGTAGCTGCGGCCAAAGACGGATTGAGTCCTGCCGGGGCGCTAGACCCATTACTGATGGTTCCAAGTGGAAGTTGATTAAAGAAGAACGCTGAAGGGTTAACGGTTAATAGATTAGAAGGGACTTCAGGATTCGACACGCTAAAGAAACCTTGTTCACCAAACTGAATGGCATCCGCTGTAACCGCTGCAAACGACCCTTGCACATTCAAACTCGAATTCGGCCCAAACAGAATACCGTTTGGATTCATAAAGAACAAATCTGCATCGCTACCGAAGGTGCCTAGCGTCCCAAGAATATTGGAGGGATTGTTCCCTGTAACGCGACTGAAGATGTGGTTTACGTCATCTGGGCTGAAGAAAAAGGCACTACGGCCTTCATCAACGTTGAATTCTTCAAAGCTGTGAAAGAGATTTTGGGCGCGCTGAGCCCCCCCTACAATGACCTCAATCGGAGCACCGTTGAAATTTTGAAAGACTTGAGATTGTTCTGCGCCTAGCGTGTCGTCTGGCACAATCAAGCTTTGACCGACAGCAGGCTGAGAAAACTGTATGCTCATCAGCGGACTCAATCCACACCAAAGACTGACTTTGAGAAGACAACAGGTAGATTGAGTTGATAAGGTCATAGCAAGGCTTTTCAGGAACTCAGTTCAAAAGACCCGCTCATTGTGGCAAAGGGGACTGTAAAAAGCAATGGGGAACCCGTGTTGTAGATATAGCCGGATACAACTGCATAAAACATGGAAAAGGGATGGTGGGTGCACCACGCCTCACACTGTTAGGCGTGATCAATTTACATAATTGCTACAAATGGGCTTTACACCAAGGTGGATGCAGGGGCGATCGCCTGTGCTACTTTGGAGACGACGTGCAGGCAGGATAAGGAAAAATGGTTGCACAACATCAAATCAACACACCCGCTCAGGTCAACATTCCAGAGCCAATTTTCTATCCCGATGGGGATGGGCAACCTATGGCAGACAACACTCAGCAGTTTCGATGGATTGTCACGATTAAGGAAAACCTAGAAATTCTGTTTGCTGATCAGCCCGATGTGTTTGTTGCAGGGAATCTGCTCTGGTATCCCGCAGAGGGTAACAACCAACGATGTTATGCTCCCGATACGATGGTCGTGTTTGGGCGGCCCAAGGGCGATCGAAGTTCCTACAAACAGTGGACTGAAGATGGCATTGCTCCCCAGATCGTGTTTGAGATTCTTTCTCCTAGAAACACAATCAATGAAATGACCCGTAAACTGCTGTTCTATCAGCAATATGGGGTCGAGGAATATTATCAATACGATTCCAATCACAATGAATTAGTTGGCGCACACCGTGTCAATGCAGCCTTGACAGAAATTTCTGATATGCAGGGCTGGGTCAGTCCTCGTTTGGGTATTAGCTTTCAGTTAGATGACGACATGCTGATGATTTATACCCCAAATGGAGAACCTTTTTTAACGTCCGTAGAGTTGGCCCAACAGCGTGACCAAGCTCGACAGAAGGCTGAAGAAGAACGGCGACGGGCTGATCGCCTAGCTGATCGTTTACGAGAATTGGGCGTTGATCCTGATCACGTCTAAAGAGAGTT
>JBCBLF010000193.1:0-9485 GCA_038520475.1 Cyanobacteria bacterium J06627_8 | reverse complement strand
GGTAGTTGAGTTAACAATACCAAAGGCATTAGTCGTTGCAGTTAAGGTTCTACGGGCTGTCCAGGTATAGTTGTTATTGGGGTCGAGGTAGCCCAATTCGGTATTATTGCGAATACCCCAAATAACGCTATCAGTATCAATCTCACGACCAAAGGTGAAAAATTGACCATTGCTCAGGTTAACTGTTGCACTGCCGTTGGTCAGGGCAATCTCAGTGGTGCCACCATTGCTAAAGTCACCATCATCATCAACAAGCAAATGCTGAGCGTTATTGGGACCTGTCAACGTGACCGTACCGACAGTACCAGTCTCCTGCACTTTCCAGATGCGACCCATATGGAAGTAGGGATCAGTCGTAGTAAAGGCAGGGTTATAGCTAGTTTCAAAGCTGGTGCTGCCATCATTGTTACCCCACACCAGGAAGTTCTCGTCTGCGGTAAAGGCCCCGCCATTGTCAATGGTGACCATCGCGTCACTGTTGACACTCTTAGACTTTTGTTGGTCTAGCGCGCCCGCGTCATCACGACCAATACCAGCCACATCGTTGTGATAAGCACTATTAGCCGAGGTATCCCAAACCACGGTTGTGCCATCGGAAAGCACATAGTCGCCCTCCTCGATGGTGCCGTCGTTATCGGTGGTGTCTAACGTAATGCCGTACTTGAGTGCCAGATAGGTATTTACCTGCTGGCGCTCGGCAGCATCATGGCGTTCTTGATAGACAATAACTTCTGCAATCTGCCCCTGGAAGTATTCGTTCAGCTGCGGGTCGCCACCAATGTTGACGAAGTTACCAATGGTGGGGCCAATCTTATCTCCAGCATCAGCTGCTTCGACCTGACCATCAAAGTGGAATGATTGCTCACCAAGGGTGTTGTAGGTCCAGTCGTAACCAGCGATGTGGGTTTCGCCTGAGACCACGGCAAAGGATGAATCCTCTTGGCCATTGAACGACCCATTAAAGCTACCAATCACATCGCTGGGCGTAAAACCTAGCTGAGGATCGTTACTGTCGCTAGAATTTGTACCAAAGTCAACCAGGTTACGCCAAGCGCCATCTTGCTCTTGGTTGTAGATAACATAGACCGTACCATCGTTGCTGCCCCAGGGATTAGTGCTAGTCAGGTCAGCCTGGAGACGATCGCTATCGAAGCGGACAGAGGGGTTGAAGTTAAAGAAACCACTGTCGGCTATATATTCCGGCTGCAAGCTGGCATTGGTCTGACTCTCGTCGTTACCATTGAGACTCTGGTCTTGCCAGGTACTGATGGCTGTACCATCAGTTGTCGTACCTGTACCGGCATCGGCCTTCAACCACATGGTCAGATTTGGCGAAACCCCTCCAGGAGCAGTCACATTGGCCCCAAAGGTAAAGTACTGACCATCGGTGAAATTTACCGTCGCGCTGCCGTTCGTCAGAGCAATCTCCTGCGTCGCAGCAGGTGCGAAGGAGGGATCATTACTCACCAGCAGATAGTCAGCAGTGTCGTTTTCAACGGTGACAATGTCAACGCTGCCTGTCTCTTGCACACGCCATACGCGGTCCATGCGGAAGAAGCCAGCAGCCGGAGTGAAGTCGGTTGGACTATAGCTCGTGCCAAAAGTAGCCTCCTGACCGTTGTTACCCCAGACCAGGAAGGAATCGTCAGCTGTGAAGGTGCCACTGTCATTGGTGATGGTGACCACACTGTCATCATTGACGCTCTTGGATTTCTGTTGGTCTAATCCAGCTGCATCGTCACGACCAATACCAGCCACGTCATTGTGGTAGGTACTGTTGACAGATGTATCCCAAACTACGGTTGTGCCATCGGATAGGACATAGTCGCCCTCCTCAATGGTGCCATCGTTATCAGTTGTATCTAGGGTAATACCGTACTTCAGAGCCAGATAGGTGTTGACCCGCTGGCGTTCAGCCGCATCGTGGCGCTCTTTGTAGATAACAACTTCAGCAATCTGTCCTAAGAAAGGCTCACCCAGGTTATTGTTGGCACCAATGTTGAAAAAGTCGCCAACATCACCGACGGTGTCAGTACCATCTGCAGTGCTGCTATTGGCAACTTCACCATCGAAGTGATAGGCAATGGCATTCGCCGTGCCAAATTCCCAGTCGTAGCCAGCCAATCGGGTTTCACCAGAATTAACCGCAAATGGGGAGTCATCCTGGCCACCGGAGATATCGTACCAGGCCCCAATTACATCGCTGGGCGTCATGCCAAATTGGGGGCTGTTGGTGTCGCCTGCAGTCAAACCAACATCAACGAGTGTTCGCCATGCGCCATCTTGCTCCTGGTTATAGATGACATAAATAGTGCCGTCGTTGTCTCCCCAAGACTCGGTCTGGCTAAAGTCTGCCTGCAATGTGCCAGCAGGGTTAAAGTTGAGGGCAGCATTGAAGTTAAAGTCAGCACTCGCCGCCTGATATTCTGGTTGTCGGTTTGCGGTGGCCTGGAAGAAATCATTGCCAGACAGACTCTGGTCTTCCCAGGTGGTAATCGCCGCCCCATCTGCGGTGGTATTGGTACCCGCATCGGCTTTGACCCAAGCCTCCAGATTGCCCGTTACACCACCGGGAGCTGTTAGCTCCTTACCGAAGGTGAAGTACTGACCATTGTCAAAGTTATGGGTAACACTGCCACCGCTGAGGGCAAGCTCAGTCACGCCCGTAGCAAAGGTAGGGTCATTGCTCACCAACAGATGATCGGCATCAGCATTCTCTACCGTTACGGTATTGACAGATCCTGTTTCTTGAACCGTCCACACCCGATCCATACGGAAGTAACCGGCAGCTGGGGTAAAGCTGCCGGGAGCATAGTTGGTGCTGTAGTTAGCCGCCTGACCATTGTTACCCCAGGCCAGGAAGCTTTCATCGGTAGCAAAGGCACCTCCATTGTCGATGGTGACAACCGTGCCTTCGTTAACGCTCTTCGACTTTTGCTGGTCGAGCACCGAACCATCATCACGACCAATCACTGCCACATCATTGTGGTAAGCGGCATTGGCTGTACCATCCCAGATGGTTGTACCGCTGGAGGTGACATAGTTCTGCGGTCCAGTCTGGCCCAGGGTCACACCGTATTTGACAGCCAGATAAGACTGCACCTGTTGTGTCTCAGCTGTGGTCAGCTCACGATCAAAGACAATCACCTCACCGATGTTGCCAAGCCACCGGGCGTCATCGCTGGAGCCAACCCAAAAGTTTTGACCAATGGTACTGAGCTGAGCGGAGTCCTGGTTGGTCAGTTCAGCGTTACCATCCACATACACCGTGACGTTATCGGTACCACCAGCAGTATTAGGTGACGAGATCCCAAAAATTTGCGGCTGGACATTTGAGCCGCCAGTGTTGCCGTTGTACAGCAGGTGAGACGTGCTACCTTCAACCGGGTTAGAACCGTCAAAGAAGACATTTAGTCCATTGGGCGAGACACCATCTGTTTGCAGATCGAAGGCAGGATCGTTGCCGTTATCACCCATGGCGAAGACGGCTCTCAGTTCAGCCAAATTTGTGCGTTCATCTTGCGCTACACCAAAGATTGTGTAAGCACTGGTATTACTGAGGAAACGGTCATCGCCAAAGTTGAGTCCATTCTGTAAATCATCACCACCATCAAAGGATAGAGATGGATTAAAGTTGAGCAGCTCAGACTCGGTAGTACTATAGAACCTCGGCTGTTCACCCGTATTTGTCTGGTCTACTGTATTACCTGCAGCACTTTGATCCGTCCAAGCAGACACAGCCGTGCCATCGCCGCTGAGAACGCCATCATCAGCCTTGAGCCAAACATTGAGACCGGTCGAAACACCACCTGGACTCAGAACTTCATCAAAAGTGGCTTGAGCTGCTGAAGACAGCGCAATGTCGGCCTCAATTGACCCGGTTCGTACTTCAAGATCAAAATCGCCGCCGAGGTGGGCGGCTCCTGTGAGGTCATCGCTGGCTGCTACATCAGCGCCTGTCAGGGCCGAAATCTCATTAATAAACGAGGCTCCACCCGGTCCCTCAGCTAAATTACAGCCATAAAACAAAATATCGGCCTCAGCCCCCAACGCATCGCCCCAGTCAGCTAGCTCATCGCTGTAGTCATCCAAGGTGTCTTCAGAGAGGACGGTATTACCCAAATGGGCCTGTCCCTCACTACCGTGGCTGATAATGTGTAGCGCATCCAGGTCAGTGCGATCGCCCAGAGCCTGAGTAATTTGCTGAATACCATCGCTATTGCCATCCAGGACAATATAGTCGACACCACGACTCTCAAAGTCGGCAATAAGCGTCGCCTTATCAGCAACACCCGCATCAATCACCACCAATTCGTTTGTAGGATTAGACACCTTAGGAGACGGTATTGGGGCCATCCCAAAACCACCCCCATCCGGGGAGAGCACACCAGGAAACTTAGCAAGGGCGTCAGCAGAGAAGATGGAGTTAGCGTTCATGGTTAGCGTGGGTAGAGAGTGAGTAAGAAATGCAAAAACAGAAGATGCAGAGAGAAAAGAAGAAACCGATGATTGAGACCTGACGATGGCGGCAGTCCTGCCGATGGCAGTTTCCATATTGCTCCCCAGGGATGCAGTAGAGCGCCTTATCAGAGAAGTCAGAGAATGATGGTTTATCGGAATCGCTGTAGCGTTTTTAGGTGGAGAGTTGGAGCGATCGCAAATAGGGCTTGAAGCGACCTTAGAAGCATGTCGGCAAGGTGAAGGAACGGTGACATCTAATTCCCAGTTACCGCCGTGGGCAGAATTGCCCACAGCGGTAGAGGATGCATGGATAGTGGCTCCTGTGCAATGGCTCAGCTGAGTAAGAAACTGTATACCAACGTCTGTAGCAGCGACGTTACAACCGTAGAGGTGGAGAGACCTCTTCCTATCACTCTTATGAGAAGAGAAAGAAGCAGCGGAAAACCAGGTTCTGAGATCGTCGACGTAGTGATTGAGCGTCGATAGATTGAGCTGGCGATTGCCTAAATAAAGGGTACCTGGGTCTCCATGGGAGACGATGTGAATCGTTAAAGAATTCAGCGTTGATAATTCTGACTTAGCAATGACTTGAGTAATGCGTTGAATACCATCTTGATTGGGTTCCAAGATATGTACTGGAATGCCGGGTGTTAGTCCTTCAGTAAGAACTTGATAGTTTTGAACATCGAAGGCAATGAAAAGTAGATGTTGCGTCACTTTTTTAAGTTCTGTAGGTAGCAATGAGTGAGGGTTTAAATAACTCCATACGGCTTTAATGAGACTCTCTTATACCTAAGCGAGAAACCTCTTCTAATAATCAAATGTCTTTCTCTAATGAATGAATTCAAAAATTACTTAACTCAATACCTATCAAGACAAAATGTTGATATGTGAGTCTATGTCAAATCAAAAGATTTTTAATGAAACTGAAATTCATTCCAATATTCCCTCTTTAAATTTATTTTTTCTAAGTATATTTAAGGGTTTACAGGTACGCGAGAACATTGAATTAACGGTGTTTACAACGTTTCATAGCAAGCTCTCATAAATTCTTTATTCAGCTATCAACCTTACGTAAAAGTACGTAAGGTTAATGCTTCTCATTCAGATTTTTAGTGAAGTTACATTGTTAATTAAGCAATAAATACAAGTCTTATTTATTTTTAATGTAGTGAATAAAAATTCATGAGATTGCAGTATGAGAGATAAAAAATTAGAAATAAAAACCCCTCTATCAAGAATTTCTCACTGAAGTTAAATTCTTGATAAAAGGGTAATAAACTGCACGTTACTGATTAGATAAATCGACAGATAACCAGATACAACGATGACGTCGATCGTGTGTGATTCATCTTCTAAAATCTGCGATCGCTAAACTGAAACGAGTTCTGCTGACTGCAACAACTTGTGAGTCACCAAATCGCGGTATGTCTCAACCCCAGTTTTCCACTGACCCAATACTTCTTTGAGATGATTCAAACGATCAACCCGAGATTCGCCTTGCAACGGGTAGTGGCAATTACCCGAATATAACAGCGCCGAAATGGACTGATTTTCAGGCAACTGAGCAACTCCTTCTTGAATCGAGAGATTTAGCATCCCGTGCTCTAATTGATAGGCCAAATTCAACGAAGCTTTGGCCAACGCAGGTGTACCGTCGAATCGTACCCTTTCGGTCAGCAGAGTAGACTTGAAGAAATTAGCGGCACCTTGCTGATCTTCAGGGAAGCTCACCATTCCGGTAGGATTCACACCCAATGCCCGATAATCGATATTTGGCAAGGCTGCTATCCACTTATCCATAAGAGCGGCCACTTGCAACTCGTGGAGCTCTTTACCAAAGACCAATTCAGATAGCACAACCCGATTGGGATGAACCATCAAACTAATCCCATTTTTGAATACGATCTGTATCGTGTTGCGCTGACACAATGGCTGACGCACCGTTTCCCAATCCGTTGGGAAAACAGCTCCATAGTTAAACAGCGATGGATTTAAGATCGCGGGATCAAGGTTAGCGGCTTGAAGAACGATAGCAACTTCTTGCAAATCGAGAGGCTTAGTCATGATGCGCTCCATTATAAATTGAGGTTTGGGGGAAATAATCAGGGAGCCTTTACTACAAGCCCTGTTAGGACTGGGCATCCAGCAATTACTTGAAACTTACTGAATCGGTTCGGTTGTAGTAAACGTTAATGCTCAGCGTTGAACGGAAACTGATAGTGCCTGCGAGGGAGTTGCGTGTAACACTCTACTAGCTGTACAGCATCACCCTATGAACATTGCGGTATCCACTCTCTGCAATCACTGTAGGATTATTTCTACTTATCTTGATACGAACTCATGTTTCCCAGTCTTTTGCCAAACTAACCGGTCTTACTTTACTTATTTTGGAAAAGTTTACAAAGAAGTGAGAGATTTGGGCGTTTACCTCGCGTTCAACCCTCACTTTCTCGCCATGTGGCATCATGCAACTGAGTTAGATACAGAAGCAGTATTGTGCTTATAGCGATGTTCAAGGTAGTCAAACACAAAACCAGTTGTGTGGGCCGCGGCGCGGCCCACACAACTGATCGTAACCAATGTGCACAGCGCTATCATCAATAGGCACAGCGCTATCATCAAGCAACTAGCTATCAAAGCAAGACGATACGTCACCCAAGTCCGTAAACGCTGAGGTATCGGGTAATAAGGTAATCCCTCCGATATTGCGAGTCGCTAATGTGGTCAAGTTCCCAACTTCGAACAAGGCAATAGTTGTGCTACTACTATTATTATCAAGCTGAATACCCGTTGAACTCACATTGCCATTCAAAACAGTACAAACATCAACCGTGTTTGCTGTCGCCTCAATCGTTACCTCAGGAGCTCCATTCCCATTACCTGAAAACTCATTATTTGCAATATCAGCAACAAGCGTTGATCGATTGTTACCGATCAGCTGGATTCCAATATCTCCATTATTTGAAATCGTGTTACCTCGAATTCCAAAGGTATCATTACCCGGTTCCGTAACATATTCTTGGAAGCTTAGATTGTTTGCAATACCGCGAATCCCGGCTCCACCATTGTTCGTAATGATGTTGTTTGTTATGGCAATCTCCTGGGCAACAACCTCATTTGACTCAACTGAGATTCCGTCATTTGCGTTGTTGCTGATCGTGTTATCAACAATAAAGATCTCTTGAGCAGTCGTAGTGGTTCCGTCAGTGACTCCAGCTTGGAAGCGAAGTCCGTGTCCGTCGTTGCCCGCTATCGTACTTCCTGAGATTGAGAACTCTTGTGCAGCACTATTAAATCCTGAAACTTGCAGACCGTCAGCGCCATTATTTTCAATTTCTCCATCGGTGAACGAAAGGATTTGGCTACCCTGATCGTCGGCGATCGCCACAATTCCTTCCTCAGTATTGTCAGAAACCGATGTTTCTTCAATACTGACCAACTGTAAGGCATTATCCAGATCGCTTCCGTCACCCATCGTGCGAATCTCGATACCGACTCGGTTATTCTCAATTTGATGCCGTTGCACGACTGCATCCAAGGAGCCGTTAACGGTATTTTCAATCAAGAGACCTTGCCCTGATGACGCATCACCCTGTGCTCCAGAAATAGCGTTATCGAAGAAGATTGCGCTCCCTGTCACATCGCTCAGGTAAATTCCGCGTTCACCGGGGTTCGTAATGGTATTGTCTCTGATTTCGACATCTTCAATTGAACGGCCAATAATTGCATTCTCTGGCGCATCCGCAAGCTGGAAACCCGACAAGACTGTTCGATTACCGAGTGTGACTAAGTTTGTTGCACTTGAGTCTCGAATGGTCGGGAAGTTACCATCTCCGGAAAATGGAAGTTCAACTAAAACACCCTCATCAAAATTGACCACAGCAGAGAAAGGTAACCGCGACGACTGTTCAGGGAATCCAGGAAATGGCATTCCTGCAATAAACTGAGTTGGCCCCTGAGATAACACCGTCACTCGATCAGGAATGGTAAACGCAGGAATATCTGGATTACTTCCTGCATCCACGTAGATGATGTTGTTACCATCTGAAATCGAATCGGCGATCGCCTCTTCAACCGTGCCAAAGGGGCTTTCAACCGTACCATCTCCGTTTGCCGAACGCCCCAACGTAACGTGGATGAATCGATAGGGCCGTTCTTCCTCTGGATTCATCAATGGTTCTTCGGTTTCTTCAATGAGCGTCTCCCGACTTTCCTGAGTTTCAACAGCAATGCTAGAGGTCCGTCGAACGGATTCTCCCAATCGAGCAATCATCTCAAGCTCATCGGAAACGGGACGCTTCGGTCGGGTGCGTGGAAACTCAAAGGCAATAGAACCAACAATATTGTTGCCAAAGATTTCATCACCCTGTGCATTCACACCCAAGATAATATTTTGTACGGGCCTCACCTCAAGCCCAACTCGCCATCCGAGCGTGCTATCAACTCTCGTTGCATCGTAAAAATAGAAGCCTGCAAACCCACGCAGATCGCCATTGCCTTCATTCCAGCGGGCAAGACGAGCGCCGACTTCAGCATCAAATCCACTCAGGGCAATATCCTCAATGCGGATCGATTGCCGTTCTCGACGACTCGACAAAACTAATAAGTTACCTTGGAAGCCACTCGACACATCCAGCCCAGTGTCAAAGGTTCGTTCTTCAGTGACCTGACTCGTATCTCCAAGGGGAACATAGCCGTTAACGCGAAAGTCCCAAACGTCTCCTAAGCTCTCGAAACCCAGTCCAAGCTGATAAAAATCGCTTTCATCTGTTTCTCGGGCATCAAAAGAAAGGTATCCACCCCAAATGCGATCGCTCGATTCGCTGTAGACACGGTGACCAACTAAGAGGTTACCGCCAACATCACCTGCATTATCAATCAAAAACTGAGGCGCAATGTAGGTAATATTTCGTCCAGATTGCTGACGTAGAGGAATAAACCCTCGAATATGAGTCGTGCCGTCAAACCCTGCTCCAGAACTCGTATAACCAACTCCGCCCCGTGCAGGAATCCGCAAATCT
>JBCBLF010000192.1:0-9549 GCA_038520475.1 Cyanobacteria bacterium J06627_8 | reverse complement strand
GTAGCTCTTTGACCAGGGGCTCTGGCGAAGGGTTGAAAAACCTCAGGAGGCCATTCCAAACCTTCGTAGGTGAAAGTGTTTTTAAGAGTCGCTTCCAAAATGAAGTAGAATCCTGTTGTCCAACTGCCTGATGAGTGTCAGCTGTTATTCCATTTGTGGGGTATCTGTCAAATGCAATGGCATTGGAATGTGACGATGTACGCCGAAATTTCATGGGCTAATCCTTCGTGAGGTTGTGAATAATTTGTGAGGTTGTGAATGAGTTTTCTGACTCCCAGTCGGAGACTGGGAGTCAGAAAACTCTGGCCCTATAGCAGAACCGAAGCAGAGCCTCTCGGCGGCGTTCCCAGCGTTGCGCTGGGAACACGAGAATACATCCAGCTATCCAGTGACTAAATCCTGAGGGGAAGTTTTGGGAGCTTCGAGTTGCTGTGTCGTTTCGTTTTTGTAGATGGCCTCTGACGGGACGGTGAACCAAAGCCTTTGGAAACTCTCTCAGGGACAACAGTTAACGGATGAGTACGGTCACCCAAGAGCCACTGGATATGTTGAGGCAACAATTTGGCTAAATTATAGTTCTCGACAATGGTTTGTCGTGCATTGACGCTCAGTTCTTGCTTAAACCAATGGCGATCTAACAATTCTTCAACCCGCTCAGCGATTTCTGCTGGAGAGAAGAAGTCGACAAGAACGCCATTTTCCTCATGTTGAATAACTTCCCTAACAGGAGCGGTATCTGATGCAACGACGGCACAACCAACTGATAATGCTTCCATCAGTGACCACGATAAGACAAAAGGACGTGTTAAATAGACATGCACCGAAGATGCTTGTAACACTTGCCGATACTCGAGATAGGGCAATAAGCCAGTAAAGTGGATCCGGGACAGGTCAAGGGGCGTTGTTTCTATCATCCAATCTTTGTAGGTTTTGCCATCGGAGCGGCGGCTCCCATAGGCCACTCGATCCTCGCCAACCACGACGATATGGCAGTGGGGACGATTGGCCTGTAGCAGGGCAGCAGCTTCGATGAACTGAGGAAATCCTCGATAGGGTTCCATGCCTCGTGCAACGTAGGTGACGATTTCAGGGACGTCTGATAGATCCAAGCCTTGGCTTGGCAAAATAAGCTTCGCACCAGGATTCGGCTTGAAAAGCTGGGAATCAATACCATCATGCAACACACTAATTTTAGAGTGAAATTCAGTTGGGAACTGCTGCTTTTGCCAGTGTGTCGGGGAAAGACCGCGATCGCAACTATAGAGATCGGTAAGAATGGGGGTATTTTTGAGACGAATGGCCAATTCATCATCAAGGCTAAGAGGGGCTGTGGGGTCGAAATCCGCGTCAGAACCATGGGCGTGGTAGAACCATTCGAAATAGCAGATTAATTGAGCCTTGGGAAACACGTCTTTCATAAATAAGGTCGGACCCCAGCCAGAATGTCCAACAATCACATCTGGATAGAAGCCTTGAGCTTTTAGTTGTTGGGCCATGCGATAGGTCGCCTGACCAACCAGAGTGGCATTCTCTAACGAGCGTACATAGGGGTGAGTCTTAGTCCCGATTTGCCGTACAGGGGCATAACGTACCTTATGAACTCCAGGTATTTGGCCATCTTGACGCGCTGTGCCAAAAACAACAGTATGACTCGGATCTTTTCCCAGAGCCGCAACCAAGTGGCGAAACTGGGCAGGAAAGTTTGGATGGAGAAAAAGAATGTTCATAACTCTCTCCTTTAAGGAAGGCAATCTATTTCACAACATGACGAGTTGGTGTATGGACAAAGGCAACATACCAACTCGTCATCTCTAGAATCAGCAATACATGAATAACTTATCGAAGCATCACAGTACTGACACTTTTTTGAGTTGATGCTTCCTCAATCTGTTGCTGATGCATAACTGCTTCAACACCCTCAGAAAGCTCTGGGGATAATGGAGCATAGCCCAATAAATTGGCGATCGCCCGTCCATCTGCCATAGACCAGCGCACAAGCTGATTTAGAGCTTGGGCAGTTTCTACCGAGGGATAGGTCTCATACATGAGCAGATAGGTTAACCCAATGATGGGATACGCATCTACATTCTCAGGATCAGGTAAGTCAATCACCATGTCATCTGGAATGCTGGTTACAACCGTTGCCCGCTCAGCAGCATTTGGTGATGGCTCAATGAAAAAGCCGGCCTTGTTTTCCAGGCTCGCCATGGGGAGCCCTGCCTGCTCAGCATGGGTAAAGCCCACATACCCAATTGCCCCTTCTGTTTGCTGAATCATCGCTGTCATGCCCAAGTTGCCTGGAGTCTCTGCACCCACAGCCCAATCAATACGCTTAGCAGCTCCAGCAGTCCATTGATCACAGGCTTCGTTTAGATGATTCGTAAAGATGTAGGTGGTGCCACTACTATCTGCTCGATGAACAAAGGTAATTGGCAAATCTGGTAAGGGAACGTCAGGGTTTGATGCGGCGATCGCTGCATCATTCCATTGGGTTATATCTCCTGTCGCAATGCCACAATAAGCGTCCCTGGATAACGCTAATTCTTCAACACCGGGGAGATTGTAAGCCATCACAACAGAAATGCCAACAGTGGGAATCTGAAGTACATTACCACGCTCTGCACTGAGTTGGGCTCTTTCTGTATCCGTCAATGGAGCATCTGTTGCAGCAAAATCAACGGTTTGGTTGATAAATTGTTCTACCCCATCGCCACTCCCAGTCGCATCATAGCTAATAGTGACACCAATGGTCTCGGCTTCATAGCGATCAAACCATGTAGTGTAAAGAGGAGCAGGTAGGGTTGCACCCGCACCTTGGAGAGTCACTGTAGAGTGAGAAGCTGATCGGCAAGCTGAAAGTCCGGCTAAGAGAGTCAAGCTAAGAGGTGCGACAACACTCAATCGTTTTACGATATATCCGATAGTAAGCATAGTGGGGGTCTCCTGATTTGATGAATGAACAGAATTGAAATACCAATCAATTCTCAATCTCTAGACAAGGGAACGTACTCTGCTAAAAATGATGTTCCAATATAGTGCCAGTAGGGTGGGCAAAAAACGCTAAGACGTGTCCCCTTAAACCCTTTGATGGGCAACGTTTATTTTGCCTATCCTACAAAACGGTATGTTATTTTCAGGCAAGTCCCTTATGTGTAAGAATCTATCAGTGCGTAGATCCTGATACATAAACCGGCTAACTTAAACCTGTGAAACTAACCATATTGAACATCTATCGCTCTTATGTCACTCTGACTGGATAAAATCTGTAATGCTGATTTCTCGTTAAGAGGTTGATCTGTTGGCAGCTCATCGAGAACGAAAAATGGTCGTTTCAAATATTCTCTAGCGACTTTGACATAAGAGCGCTATATTACTTCGCAAGTACATTAAGTGCAATTTATTTTATCAGAGTACAGAGTACCCCGATAAAATAAATCTGGCTCGTGCTCAACTAACTTGTATACTGCTATATCAAGCGTGTAGAACGATTACAACTGAACTTAGAAGTAGTTAACATCTGTGTTAAGAGAGAAGAGGGTAGTGTCTTCAAGAACAGCGATAGTGTTGCCATTTTGTTGACTAATAACGGTATCCAACGCAGCACCACCCGAGATATTGACCTGTATAACGGAATAATCAGCCGCACTCCCTGCCATCACAAGTTTGTCTTCATCGCGGTAAGCATCGAAGTCAATGACCGTGGCAAAGAGATCCACATTATCGTAGTACTGCTTTCTGGTTGAATCACCCATGACAAACGTGTCAGCCTCTGAACCACCCATCAGCATATCGAGGCCACCGCCACCACCAACGATATAGTCTTTCCCAGAGCCACCCGAAATCTGGTCTCTGCCCTCTCCACCGTAAAGCAAATCATCGCCATCTCCGCCAACGATGCCATCATCTCCGTCCGCTCCAATCAGTACATTATCTCTGTCAGTGCCAATGATGGTATTATCGGCGTCATTCCCAGTCCCATGGTGAGCACTACCATAGAGAAATAAGTTCTCGACGTGTTCAGGGAGGATATAGAATTCAAGGTAAGAACGAACCGTATCGACCCCAAAATTCGCAAACTCAGTGACTTGATCACCCGTATGGTCAACAACATAGGTATCGTTACCATCTGCTCCATTCATCTTGTCAGCGTCTCGGCCCCCATCAAGGAGGTCATTACCATTGCCTCCATTAAGGTAATCCTCTCCATCGCCGCCATTGAGGGTGTCATCCCCATCGCCAGCCAAAATATCATCATTTCCTAATCCACCGCTCAATGTATCCTTACCAGAAAAACCCTGAATCAAATCCCCTTCTGCAGTACCGTTGAGGATATCATCTCCAAACCCGCCATTGATGTCAGCCATAAGAATCTCCTTTGGTGTTTTTATGTGTTACGTAGTAGGTTTGTTGACTCGGGTGATTGCCCCGAGACTTCAACAGTAGGGGCATATTTTGTATCTGTCGTTACCTAAAATGTCTCTATTTGCCGATGGGTGACATCTTGTTTTGTCACCTAAAGTCACTCATTGTGATTGAACAGCACAATCTTATGGCGATCGCCCTATAATTCATCTGTTGGGCCTGGGGGTCCCTCCCCTCAAAGCAATGTATTCATTACCTGTGCGTACCTTATGGAACTGGAGTTGGAACAGGCGATCGCTGCTGCTGACCATGCAATTGCCAGGCACACAGGTCGGCATCTAAGTGACATCGAAACCAAGATCCTCAAAGGAGCTTGGCAAGGCCTCACCTACGACCAAATTGCAGATGCCGCAGGCTATTCTGACAGCTATGTGCGACGGAATGTTGGAGTCAAGTTTTGGCGTGTACTGAGCCAAGCCCTCGGCGAAACCGTTAGCAAGACAAGCTTTCGAGAATCACTGCGCCGCTATCTCAAGCAGCAGGAGAATATCCCAATGACTCCCACGCAGAACATCGTTCAAGGCAGTGACGTTAGACCCGAATTGAATAGGCCGTCCACAAATGAGATACCTGATGTAGCCGCCACTAATGCTCCTGCTGAAAACAGTTTGCTCCCTGCACGGTATGTCGAGCGTCCACCCACCGAACAAGTTTGCTTTGAGGCATTGTTGCAGCCAGGAGCATTGGTCCGCATCAAAGCACCGGCATTGATGGGGAAAACCCAATTGATGGAATACACGCTCGATCGGCTAGCGGCCCAAGATTTACGAACGGCATTTCTCAGCTTTGAATTGGCTGATCGTCACGTTCACTTTTCTAACTTAGATCGATTTTTGCGGTGGTTATGTATTAACTTAAGCCTAGAATTAGGCTTACCTAATGCCATTGATGACTACTGGGATGAAGCAGGTGTTGGCAGCAAAGTAAGCTGTACGAACTACATTGAACAATATCTGCTTGCGTCAAGCGATCGCCCATTGGTGTTGTGTTTAGATGATGTTGATCTGTTGTTTCCGTACCCCGATATTTATGCCGATGTGTTTGGTCTGCTGCGCTCGTGGCATGAAAAGGCTCGCCGCCGAAAGCGCTGGCAACAGATGCGACTGTGTATTGTCCATGCCACTGATGTTTACATTCAGCTCAACATTAACCAATCCCCATTCAACGTAGGGATTCCGATCGAACTTCCAGATTTCACGCTGAGCCAAGCTCAGATGCTCGCAAACCAATATGGGGTATCAGCTGATGTAGATATCCCCCTTTTAATGGAATGGATTGGCGGACATCCTTACTTACTCGAACTTACATTTGAGTCCCTCAAGCGTCTAGGGCAACCGCTAGACCAGTTGCTAAAAGAAGCTCCGACCGAAGCCGGTATTTTTGCCTCTCACTTACGCGAGCACTGGTTAGGCGTGCGAGATAATCCTGATTTACGGCTTACCTTACATCAGGTGATGAGTGCATCTCAGTCCGTCCCAATTGAGTCTGTACATGCCTATCAACTTCAACGGATGGGAGTCATTCGCTTACAAGGTAATCTGGCAGAACCTCGATGTCGTCTTTATCGTAGCTATTTCATAACTCAGTTAGCAGCAACTTTAATACGAGTCAATGAACCATGACCCGGTTTACATCCTATCGGTATCAACCCGGGGGTAGTCTCCCGAGCCATGCGCCAACCTATGTCACACGTCAAGCTGATCGCGACTTGCTAGCTGCACTGTTGCAAGGGAGCTACTGTTATGTGTTGAATTCTCGTCAAATGGGCAAATCATCCCTCCGGGTGCGGGTGATGGAACAGTTGGAAGTTCAAGGCATAGCGACTGTCGAAATTGAGCTATTGGGCATTGGCAGTCAGCAGATCACAGCGACCCAATGGTATGGCGGTATCATCGCTGAACTCATCAGCGGTTTAGATTTAGAGGTGAATCGGCAACAGTGGCTAAAAGCCCATAACGATCTGTCGCCCGTACAGTGCCTGGGGCGATTTGTGGAGACTGTTGTTTTAGAGCAAGTGACTCAGCCACTCGTGATTTTCTTCGACGAAATTGACAGTGTGTTGGGGTTAGAGTTCCCGACCGATAATTTTTTTGGATTAATTCGCAGTTGGTATGAGCGACGAGCCACACAACCGATTTATCAACGGTTGAGCGTCGTCATGTTAGGGGTCGCCACCCCATCAGCCCTGATGAAGAATGAGCAGTCCACTCCCTTCAATATTGGTCAAGCTATTGATTTAAAGGGATTTCAGTCAGATGAAGCGAAACCATTGGCGTTGGGACTGGCGCCCTATGCTGATAAGCCAGAGCTTGTTCTCAGGAACATTCTGGACTGGACTGGAGGACAACCCTTTCTGACCCAGAAGCTGTGTTGGTTGGTGACCCAACAGAAAGAGTTGATTACAACAGGGAATGAACAGTCCCACATCGATCGACTAGTGCGATCGCATATTATCGACAATTGGGACGCGCAAGATGAACCCGAACATCTGCGCACGGTGCGCGATCGCATCTTACGCAGTTCCTCTCAACCGGATCGACTCCTGCAACTATACCGTGGTATTTTACGGCGATCTCGAACTGCGGCCACAGACTCACTAGAGCAGAGAGAGTTATGCCTCACCGGACTCGTCAGACGACATCGAGGGCAGCTCATTCCCTTCAACCGCATCTACGAGACAATCTTCAATCTCACATGGGTCAATCATCAGTTGCGACGCCAACCGGCACCGACACCTCGGCTTGCACGACGAACTCTTTGGGCGGGGGTTGGTAGCGCTCTTTTAATCATTGGCTTGCGCAACTTGGGATTACTTCAAGGGCTAGAGGTCTGGGCCTATGACCAGATGCACAGAGGTCAGCCCAAGCAGCCTGCTGATGAACGCTTTTTGATTATTACCGTAAGCGAAGCTGATATTCAATACCAAGATCAGTTGGGCCTTGAGCGACAAGGCTCCCTTTCAGATGATGCGCTTCTCAAGATTCTAGAAGCCGTAGCCCCCTATCGCCCGCGGGTGATAGGCATGGATATTCATCATCCGTTTCCGTTTCAACCTGAGTTGGTCACTCAATTACAAGCGAACAATACGTTTGTCCCGATTTGCGAAATCGGGGTCACCGTTGATGTAGGTATTCCAGTCAGCATTCCTGCCCCGCCAGGATTATCTGTGAATACTCTAGGGTTCGCAGATCTGGTCGTTGATACCGATTATCGTGTACGACGGCAACTCTTGGGGATGGATCGAACGGAGGCGTGTTCCACGTCGCGCTCGTTTAATGTACAGATTGCGCTCCAGTACTTGGAGGCAGAGGACATTGAATTAGAGTTCTTAAGCGATCGCCAAATCCGCTTAGGCGAAGCACTCATTCCTAAATTATCCAGAACGGCTGGAGGCTACTGGCTCTCACCTACTGAACAAAAAGGGTTCCAAACCCTTGCCACATATCGGACAGAAGACCCTATACAGATATCGTTATCTCAGGTGCTCCGACAGGAGGTCGATGCGGAACTGATGCAATATGCTCAAGATGGCATTGTTTTGATTGGAGTTGAACAGTCTAAAGATGCCTTGTTTGTTCCAGGTCGTTCCCAACGCATGCTTGGGGTTGTCACCCATGCTCATCTGGCGAGCCAACTGATCGATGCGGCCCAAGGCCGTGCTCCGTTGAGATGGTGGTGGCATGATTGGACGGAGATTGTGTGGATTATCGGCTGGGGAAGTCTGAGTAGCCTTGTGGTCGGAGTATCGTGGATAAAGTGGCGATCGCGATGGGGTTGTGTCACTGTGGCGGCTGCATTGAATCTCATACTGGGTGGGATTTGCTATGGTGTCCTAGTGATCAACCACGGGTGGATTCCTATCATCCCCAATGTGATTGCAATGAGCCTCGCCTCCGGAGTTGTTATCGTTTTGACTTCAAAACAGCATCATCGTGGAGGTTTCCCATGGCTATCTTAAATCATCGAATTAATCGTCGAACGTCTAAATTATGGTTGACCCGATGCACCACTCTCGTGGGCATGACCGTATCCTGGATTGTTGTCGGCCCTCTGATGGCATCCGTAGCCGTTGCCGAAGCACAAATAACCGAAGAGCTAGCAATGCCATTGGAGAATCTTTCCGATGGCACCACTAACAACCAGCCGCTGGTATTCAATGCGTCTACAGATGGGTTTGATGGGCAGGGTCGTCCTGCCAGCCGTAGCTCCGGCGGTTCACGCGGAGACTGTCAAACGCAGTTGATTGCGTTGGTCCCCGGCGAAGGGACGCTCTCTGATGACTGTAGTCAGCCAACTGATTCGTTGACAGCGTTAACCACGTTGTCACAACCAACATTATGGTTTTATATTCCGGAAGATGATTCCACGCTCCAAGCAGAATTAGCCCTATTGGATGACAATCAGCACGCAATTTTTATTGCAACCCCATCAATACCTGTTGGAAATGGCATTGTGGGAGTTCATCTCGATTATGAATTAGAAGAGAATCAAACCTATCGATGGGTCTTCTCAGTTCTGCAAAACACAAGTCCGTCTCGCATTCTCACGGTTGAGGGCACCGTCCGTCACGTGATGCCCGATGCTGAGCTTCAACAGCAACTAGACGCCTCTTCAAATTCACGCGATCGCATTGTACAGCTAGCCCAAGCTGGAATTTGGCATGATGCCTTGACAGAACTGGTGATGTTGCGACAGCAGCAGCCCAATGAAACGTCGGTCATGGAGGACTGGCAACAGTTCCTCGATTCAGTCGGACTGGGTTCCATTGCAGATGCACCAATTCTTGAGTAAGATGTAATGCTTTATTTTATTTATTAGAGAGCATCTCCCCCTAGCAAATAAAATAAAACACTTAGCATACTTGGATGCCGCTATAAGGCCTAAAACGATTAAAGCTGCAATTTGGGACAGCTTATCTTTTCAGCACTTGCTCAGCAGAGGTTTTGGCTATTCTCATGAAGAACAATTTATTGAGAGTGACAACAGATCGCATGAGCTGAAATGCCTATTCTCTCGTCAAAAACAGTTTTTATGTACTATATGCCCCAAATTGCAGCTTTCGTTGTTTTAGGCCTTGTAGGGGGCAATAAACTGACAGCCACAAGAGACACAGATGGGATTTTGCTT
>JBCBLF010000191.1:0-9558 GCA_038520475.1 Cyanobacteria bacterium J06627_8 | reverse complement strand
CAGCTATGTGTGGCGCGCTGCGCCACACATAGCTGTACTTAACCAACGCGCACAGCGCTATATGTATTAAGTTCCTTATAACTTGGAATTTTTACATACTCAGTATTCTCAATAGCTATTTTCTAATGCATCTAATCGTATGCGGATGTCTTGTATCTGCCCTTGTATCATAGCGAGTGATTCTTGATTCAAATCAGTATAAGTCCGTGAATACACTTGGACGATTGCACTGGAAATAACATGAGAACGTGTCATGCCTGTGGCCTCGACGTGTAAGTTAATGAGGTCTATGACGCTCTCTGGAAGCAAAACAGTAACGGTACTATCTGTCATATAAAACCAAGGAGGGTAGCTGTAACAGCAGCCTCACCTATAGTTTATGCAAATAGTATGTCTAAATTAACGTCACAATATATTTGCTAGTTTCAGTAAGGCTTCAACTTAGTGGAGGTTTAATACTTCTACCATAGAAATTGAAAACCATATAAGGTATCTCCCCCTTGAGAGGTATCATACCTTCCTACAATTGCTTAATACGTGCCTGCACTTCGTTGTCTGAAAAATACCATCATAGGTCCCAAAGGATATCTGAGCTGCTTTTAGAAGACCTCCAAAGGCTCATTTCATTGTAGGAATACAGGTTTAGATTGAGCGCATCGCACTACACCTTATTCCAATCCAATGGCAGGTGCGCAATTGCGTTAAATGTAGAAAAGGCGGTATGAGGACTGTGTACCCCATACCACCATGCTGAATCAGTATGCATAACCATAACGATTTTCCATCGCAACAAGATTGCATTTTTCTGAAATTTTTTTGGGAGAAAACTCACACACATTGAGCGATCGCCCATTCTATGGTGTAAACAACCAATCAATCAGCCATGTTTTAACGACATCGCATATTGATTCAGTGTTGCTGATCTAGTGAATGAATGTTGGTGCAGGGGTGCAACACATGTGATTAGGGTGATTTTTGTTAAATCCCTCTCAAATCCTTCTTATCGCTTTAGTCAGCTTAGTCGTCAGAGGGACATTTTCATAGGCGTGCTCCGCGGGTCTACAAAAGTGTCTTAGGCCGAGTGGCTATGACTATAAAAGTGGTAATTCCAACCGGTATCGTGTGCCCCTCTTTCCTTAAAGCTAAGGAGTTCAAAGGGCCAGCAGGAGAGGATCGTACAATTCATCTAACACACATAACTGTACTTAACCAACGCGCACACCGCTATAGTCTCAAATCACAAAAACCCTGCACCAACATTCATTCCAAGTTGAAGCAATGCGATGAAACCAACTTGAGTAAAGAAAAAGGATTGCAATGGTAACGTTTCAATTCAATTTGACGGGAAGAGGACCCAATGAGCGGGCCTTTGGCACAGTCACTGTTGACACTCGAAGAGGCACCGTTGTGGATAGTGGGTCGTTAGACGAGTTCACTTTCTATCGAGGGGCCATCACACGGTCAGATTTCAGCATTACTGATTCCAATAACGAAGGACGATTGTTCGGAGATACTGAGATTCCATTTGATTCGTTCATTGGAATTGCAAATAACACCGATCAGGGTGATGTCCTCATCATTTCAGCTGACACAGCCTTCTTTATTCCAAATATCATTGGATCACCGCTCGTTCCTTTCTTACCAGTCAGACCTTTTTTACCTGGTCAATCGCTTCAACAGCAAAGAGTTGTAACGATAATCACACTACCTAGGAACACATTTAGCTCAGAGCGGTTGAGTGAGTTGAATAAGTTAGGGCCGCGTATCGAATCTAGAGCTTCTACGATTCAAGCATTTAACTCGCTGGCTGAAAATGTCCGGCAGCCTGTTTTTGGTTTGACTGGCCGAGCAAGTCTCAGTGGCTCAGGTGGTAGTTCTGGGAGACCTAATCCCCCCAATCTTAACGGCACGCGTCGGAATGATCGTATCCAGGGAACAGCCAACACTGATGAGATTAATGGCCGGGGCGGCAACGATCGCATCCGAGGGCTGGGAGGAAATGACAGACTCAACGGCGGCGCAGGTGACGATCGCCTATCTGGTGGTGCTGGCAATGACACTCTATCTGGCGGAAAGAATAACGATAAACTGGCCGGAGGTGTTGGCAATGACATCCTAACAGGAGGTAAAGGCAATGATCGGCTAGTTGGAGGGGCAGGATTCGATACCCTAAGTGCCGGACAAGGCAATGATTTCCTACAGGGTGGTGCAGACAGCGATCGCTATTTTGGTGGTGCAGGACGCGATATCTTTAGACTTCAGCGAGGTGGTGGAGGCGATATCGTCCGCGATTTTCAGGACAACATCGATCGATTGAGTTTTGCGTCTGGCATTGGACCCCGTGATATCGATCTTTTCCGCCAAGGCACTGACACAGTGATTGCCGCAGACGGGGATGTCCTAGCAATCGTTCAAGGGGTGAGACCGGGTCGGCTGTCTCGCCGGGATTTCATTTTTGAGAGGCGATCGCGTTAACAGCCAGATCGTCAATCGGATAGTGTGGGCTGTTTTATCGAGCTCATACTGTCCTCTAAATTGGCAATAGCTTTTCCTAGTGCCCCCAAATCCGATGCATTAATTTATAGTTTCTATAGGTTCTAAAAGGTAACGAGTTCGTGCTTTTTACGTTCTGTGCAGCTCTTCTGTCGAGATTGTTTCTTTTGACTTACCCTACTCAAGACGCATTGCAGTGGTGGCATCAACAACAGGTCAATCGACTCCATGATGGAGCCGAGTTAATTCGGGATGGTATTTTGCAGGAGCTATTTGCTATTCGTCGTGAACTGGAGCTGACGTATGACAACCAAGCATCTGTTTCTCACGATCAGATTCGCCAGCTAGAAGAGCTACATCATCAGCTAGAAGCTTTTAGTAATCAACTCTCTCCGGCTTTTAGTCGAGACAGCCTCCCTCTAGCATTTCAACATGTCATTCAGCAATGGACTCAGCAACATCCAAATCACACCGTGTTGACCCAATTACCAAAGACCCTGCATCCGATAGGGGCTAAAGGGCAGATTGCAGTGACAGTCTTAGAGGAGTTATTTTTATTTTTCTCAAACCACTTAACTGAGGAGGCATCCATCAACGTGGAACTGATTCATACAGAGGATTCTGTCACTCTCGGGGTTGGCCTCTGCTCCAGCGCTTTTCATCAATGTAAGGCGATCGCCCGACTTAGAGAAGTTGCCTATTTGCAGCAGTCTTTTGAATTCTTGACCCAAGGGCACGCAGTGCAGAGTGTTGCCTCATCCAAGATTGACTGGCAGTTTACTTGGCAATCTGAACCATGATTCAAATTATGTTAAACAGGCCACTGTCTAATACTTTTTCGTAACATGAAAGTCCTAACATGAATGCTCTAAATAATTTTTATCCTTCTGTCTATCAGGCTCCTCACCGATCAAATCATGCGCCAAGTCGAGAAATTGGTCCAACCTATCGCTTTTCTGATCATTCCCCAGTAAGTTGACAATGAATAGTTGAAGCTAGTGTACACTCCATGACTGATACACACCGATTGATGCCGATTGATATTAATCATGATGCGAGGTGAACCATGACCCAAACGTTTGTTGTTGTTGATGATCACGAGTCCGTACTCGGCGGAACAGTTGCAGTACTGCAAAAAGAGTATCCAGAGGCCCGTATCATCACTGCAAATACAGTCAAAACAGCAGAAGAACAGGTCAATGGCTACAAACCAGATGCGATTGTTATGGACTTGTCGCTTCCCAAAGAACCGAAGGATGTTGCACAAACTGACAATGGCATTCAGCTGATTCGAACACTTATGCAGCAATACCCAACCCTCAACATCGTGGTACAGAGTGCTCATGTGCGATCGCTGGTTCGACTAAAACCAATAATTGATACCCATGAGGGTGGTTTTACCATCGCAGACAAAAGTTTACCCCTCAAAGAAATGTTGACGAAGGTAGATTGGGCCCTGCAAGGGCTGATTTATACTCCTCGTGACATGCGGACAGGCTTAGAGGTGAAGCCTGAATGGCTAGAGGTGTTGACGTTGGCCTTTCAAGAAGGGTTGCAGGATAAGGCGATCGCAGAACGCATGAACGTGTCTGAACGAACGGTTCGCCATTACTGGACAAAAGTTCAAGACGCCCTGGATGTGTATCCAGAAGCGGGGAAAAACATTCGCATTCAGACCGAGATTCGAGCGAGAGAAGAAGGATTAGTAGATTAGGGATTTGCAATTAGATAACTGACCAGCATCAATCAGGATACCTGTAGGGGCGTTATTAACTTGCAGCGTCATTAGGAAATGTGTTGGATTGCCTGTCAATACAGACGAGGTAAGAATATGAAACAAAATGGACATCGTTTAGCCCATTTAAATAGCGCCCAACACGGATATGGATATGCGATTCCAAGCCTCTTGGGAATTAGTGCCGTCGTTGCAGCACGACTGTTGGGACTGTTTCAGCCCTTAGAGTGGGCGGCGCTGGATGCAGGATTACGGTGGCGATCGCCTGAAGCGATGGACGAACGCATTGTCATCGTCGGTGTCGATGAGGCTGACATTCAATCCATTGGAACTTATCCGATTCCGGATGGAGTTCTCGCTGAGCTTTTGCAACAACTGCAGACCTACGAACCACGAGTCATTGGCCTTGATATCTTTCGAGACTTGCCGGTTGACCCCGGGCATGACGCACTCGTTGAAGCCTTTAATCAAGTCGAGTCCTTGATTGCTGCAGAATCAGTCGTACCAGATCGGTCGGGTGCCATCATTAATCCACCCCCTTCGTTGTCATCTGAACACGTTGGATTTGTGGATAAAGTGCTCGATGATGATGGGCATGTGCGTCGTAGCTTACTTGGAACCGCAACGCCTGATGGCGGCTATCAGCTATCGATGGCCGTGAGGCTGGCAATGGAATATTTAGAAGATGAAGGGATTGAACTGAGTAACGGAATTCATGATCCAGTGGCCATGCGCTTCGGCAACATTGAACTCCCTCGTATTCACCCGAATTCTGGAGGGTATGTCAACACTGACGCCGGAGGAAATCAAACGCTCCTCAATTATCGCAGCGGCGTGACTCCATTTCGCATGGTTTCTCTGAGAGACGTGTTGGATCAACGTCTTGATCCTGAATGGTTTCGCGATCGAATTGTTCTGATTGGTGTAACCGCCAGTAGCACAAAAGATTTTTTTCAATCGTCCGCAGTGTCAAGCTCAAACCCAGGACTCGTATTTGGGGTAGAGGTACAGGCTCATTCGACCAGTCAAATTATTAGTGCTGCTCTGGATGGTCGCCCGCTACTTCACGTATGGGGTAAGGGTTGGGAATATAGCTGGATTATTGCCTGGGGCATGGCTGGAATTGCTACCAGCCGATTGATTAAACGACTGAGCACCCACTATATGACGATGGCGCTCGCTAGCATCGGACTGCTTGGCATCGGCTTCAGTAGCGTACTCATTGGATGGTGGCTTCCCATCGTGCCAGCACTCGCTGCCTTTTTAGTCACTGGGGTCATTCTTCATGCCTTCGATGTTTACAAGCAATCCTTACAGTCTCGAATTCGCGATCGCCAACAGGTAATTGAAAAAACCTTTACGGCGATTCACAATGGGCCGTTGCAGACCCTTGCATCACTGATTCGAGAAACCGATAATCCTGAGGTTTCTCGCTTGGTTTTGCAAAAAGACCTCCAGTTACTCAATCGCGAACTTCGCAGTATCTACACCGCCGTTCAAAACGAAGTAACGCAAGAAACCCGACTTTACCTTCATGGAGAATCATCTCTTGATTTGACAACCCCCCTCCACGAACTCCTGTATGAAGTGTATGCGGATACGCTACAGCGAGACTTTCCAAATTTCACTAGTCTCAAGGTGAAGGTCGTCAAGTTTGAATCGTTTGATGAATCGCTACTTTCTTCTGAGGATAAGCGCAACCTCTGCCGTTTTTTAGAAGAAGCGTTGTGTAACGTTGGGAAACACGCGGCTGGAGCCAGTCGCCTAATGATTGATTGTCGATACGATGGATATACAAACATGATTCGGGTTGCGGATAATGGGGGTCATCTGGACGGTAATGATGGTGGGCAGGAGGCGATCGCCCAACAACCCAATGAACCCGGCACCCAAATCAGGTCAAAAGTTAAAGCCCAGCGTTCTGTCGGACGAGGAACAGCACAGGCAAGAGCCCTTGCCAATCAGCTCGGGGGAACCTTCGAGCGATGTCCTCGCACACCGAAAGGCACCTGCTGTGAACTAACGTGGCAGCCTCGTCGCACGTTGGCACAGAAGATAGATAGGTTCATTGCAGTTTTCTGCAACCGAAATGACTAAATGCAGCCAAACGATTAACTGAAATTGTCCCGACACTTTCTTGGTTTTATTGATATTGTGCGAATAGAACCGATAGCTTTAGCCAGTTAGGACAGTATACCGAGTATCATTCGATTCCTTAGCACAAAATGGCTTGCCTCTTGTCCTAAGGAAATTGGCAAAAGCCATATCTTGCAATCTCCCCATTTTTGATGAGGATGCATAACCATGAAGCCCAACATGTTTAAGACCCGCTGCCAATCTAACCTGCATTACCCTGGTTCACGATTCATCATGGTTGCCTCTGCAACAACAGTATTGCTCTGTGTATGGGCGTTCCCTATTGCTGCAAACTACATTCCACCTCAGGATGCTTCTGCTCCCCGCCCGGGAAGAACGGCAACGGGAGGAATTCGTGGAGGTGGGTGCTCAGCATCAGCAACAACGGGATTAGTGCCACTCGCTCCACAAAACCACTTGGGTCAGACAACGTCAACGCAGCCAACCTTTGCATGGTTTAATCCAGAACGTGAATCTTATCTTACTGAGTTTCGGGTTGCCGAGTATGTGCCTAACGATCGCTTTCAAGTCGTTTATCAAACTGAGTTTGAGTCCACCGAGGCACTCTTGCCTTCTGGAATTAGCATGCTATCCATGAGCGAAACCGAGACCTATCTATCGGCTGGCAAAACCTATCGTTGGCAAGTCGTATTAGTTTGTGATCCCAACCGACCGTCTGAGTCTTTGGTTATCAACGTCGACTTTACCGTTACCGATGCTCCGAGTTCATTGACTACATCACTCTCATCGGCCACGACTGCCTCCGATCGCTTTGTTCTCTATGGAGAAGCCGGATTCTGGTATGACGCGTTTGATGAAGCACTAGAAGCCAGTGCAAACGATCCAGAAGCCCAGCTCGTGCTGCTGACAGATTTAGCTGCTAATGCAGAAAATTCTGACGATTCAAATTCTGAATCAACGACAGAAGACACCGACGGCGATCGCCTCCGGCAAGTCATTGACATCATCACAGGCAACATTACTGGAGAATAGTTCCAAAAAGGAAAATGGAGATTCTTTCTACTCTGACTTCCATTCAGACTCAGGAATATTCGCATTCGTCATAATGTTCCGAAGCGTTCCAAGGGGAAGTCCTTTTCCTTTGTGGTATGGCACAATCACCTGGAGATTCATCTCTGTATTGCGCCATTTCCGATGGCTACCTTTTTGAGATGCGAGTTCAAAGCCATATCGCTTGAGAATTTTCTCGACGTCCGCAGCTGTCAAACGGCGAAGGCGCCCTATTAAAGCAACACCTCTCTCAAAAGAGCACCGGGTTCCAACTCAATCGGATCAGTCTCCAAGTAGAGAGCGATCGCCTCACGAATATTCTCTAACGCTTCTTGTTCGGTTTCGCCCGCAGATACGCACCCTGGCAATTCTGGGCACCACACGGCCCAATCTCCTGTTTCCGAATCAGGCTCTATCACAACTCGCCACCTCATAATATGCTCCCTAGCCAAATTGGATCAAAGTTGCTCTTCTCATTATCTCTTGTTAGCTCAATTCTTCAAAACGTGGCAACAGACTGAATAGACTAAAAATTTTTCTATTTTTGTGCCAATCAATCCAACTAAAGCCTTAGGAAACGCTGCGCGAACACAAATCCAAAATCGAAAATTGATATTTCCTATCGCCAATCACCAATGAGCGTAAAGGGAGCCCAAAATCCTGGGCGAGAGAAAAAATCGTCATTATCAATAAAGCTTCGCTGAGCAATCTGAAGGGCTGTTGCCTTAGAGTTATTCGAGTTGCTTAGCTCCTTATAAAACTCACCCATCAGCTGAGCGGTAGACTCATCGCTAATAGACCACAGAGAGGCGATCGCACTCTGGGCTCCAGCCTGAACGGCCACTCCGGCAAGCCCCAGTGTCGAGCGGTTATCCCCAACTCCCGTTTGGCAAGCAGTTAGAGTCAACAAGTCAATTTGACGCGTTCCACCGGCTTGGCGAATAGCTTCTTCTAACTGTCCAATCGTCAGCTTTTGCTTATCACCCGTGACCAAAAATGTGTCCTCAGGTTCAGCCCCAAACTCACCGTGGGTCGCCATGTGAATAATAGAAAAATCTTCTTCTTTTAGAGCTTGGCGCAGGCGATCGCTCGTAAACTCGTCATTCAACAGACTCTGGCTACCTGGGAGTTGTTCTTTAATGCTGGCCAGCTCTTGAGGAACACCATTTAAAGCACGAAACTCCTGTCCGTCCACCACCGCTGACGAACTGAGGCCAAGTGCTAGCGCTCTCAGATTTCGACGACGGGGAGGGGATGGCACTGATGTTAGTAACAGACTAGGCGTTGTGGCGATCGCATAGCGCTCAACCAGATACTGCTCGCCATTATGCAGTGCAGCCATGGGAATACTGCGAAACAAACCATCTTGAACGAAGACGAGGGTTTCGATTTCGAACCGTTCTAAATCCGGAACAAAGGGACGAATCAGCTGATCATACAGCTCTTGAGCCTGGGTCAGATCGTAATCTTCTAGGCTGTATAGACTCGTTTCGAGCCCAATTCGAAATGCATTGACCGTCTCATTAATTGCTGTTTCCGTCTGCTCCCACACCTCAATCCGCTGCTGCCGATCAGGGAGCGTGAGAATAATTGAGGTTTGATTGTCCGTTATGAACGTGCTGAACACCGCAGTCCTGTTGTCTCGCGTATCAACAACTGCTGCAGACTCATCTGGATCGATAGAGGCCAGAATCAGGCATTCATCTCCAAAATAATTTTGAAGTTCTGCAAGCTTAAGCGAATCAATGGCAATCAGAGCTGACGTAATATTCTGAGTTGTTTCTTGATCGCTTTGAGGTGTGACGATTTCTGAAATCGGAGCTTGCGCAAGCCTGAGCATCGCCAGCTCGCGATACACCGGTTCAACAGCGTCTCGGAAGTCAAACTGAATATCTCGATCGGAAATCAGAATGTCACTCCGAATCTTTTCTAATGTTGAAGTGGCAGCTTCATACGACAGAATTGCTTTCTCAGGCTCGTTCTGCTGATGAAGAATACGCCCTGTTTGCCACTGCCACAGATATAAACTGTCGCGCGATCGCAAATCTTGATCGGCTGCAAGTTCTGCTGCACTCGTGAACCTAAGCGCATCTTCATAGCGGCCATCGCATTCATACATGTGGCCGAGCTTACCTGTCGCAAACGATAGGGCTCGGTTGTTGCCAATCTGCTGAGCAACGGTT
>JBCBLF010000190.1:0-9566 GCA_038520475.1 Cyanobacteria bacterium J06627_8 | reverse complement strand
ACATAGTGACGCCCCTCTTACTTTTGATGAATGCTGGAAACTATAGTAGTGCGCAACTACATTAAGCCCATGGCTTGAAGGATGCAACTTGACAACGCTTATGAAGCAATGAGGTGGTGGTGGGATTCGAAGCAGGATAGGGACTCTATTCAATGAGTGATTCCAAAGCTGCCTGTAGGTCCTGCGTGACCTGGGCGATCGCCACCCGACGCTTTATTTGATACTCTTCCCACCGATCAGAGATATTGATTGGCTCACCGACGGTGACCTTCGCACACCGCGTTCCGAGTTTTGGAAAGTCGCTCGCAGATGTTTGCCCGATCTGCTGCATCATTTTCCAAATTAAAAGTGTTGTATCTGCAAACCGTTCAATCGTTGGGTTATCAGCCACATATTTGCCTGTGACACTCACGAATGTTTCGACTAAGTGCATATGCCAGAGTCGAAGATTGGCTTCTTCAGCAACTAAGTTGACTAATCCCCGATCGAGCATGTTCAAGCTGTCAGAATCTGTGATTTCGGTTCGATAAATGCGATCCCATGCAGCTTGCTCCACTCGACGGCATCGATCGGTTAGTGATCCTTTTGGCTTGCGGATTCCCAAGGATTGTTCTGCTACTTTCAAGGCCATGCTCAGCAGAGCATGTAAACGCTCGCCTAAAACACCAAATGCAGCGTCGTCCGGGCTAGACGCAGCGGTATTACTCTTCTTAGCGTCTGAAGATGCCATCGGATCGTCATGGCACATGTTGTAATACGTGCAGTAAAAATCCTCCATTTTGCTAAGTAGATGCTCGCCCAACGCATGAAGCCGTTGATAGAGTTCTATTTCTTGAGCTTTTGTTGGGGATTGTCCATTTTGCAGGGCTGAAAAAATGGGGGGAGCTGGGGTGTCGGGCGATCGCAACCCACTATCAATTTCCAGTTGGCTCAGTAGATCGGCAGTTGACTTCCAAGGCGGAGTTTCAAAGACGTATTGAATACCCAATGGAACAATCAGCACGTCTTCTTGGCGGTTTGCCTTTCTCAAATCATCAACACACCAAAAGCCGAACTGGGCAATTCCAGGTTCAATTGGACTAACTATTTCGTTGTGTCCATTAATGCCGCCTTCAGGCGCTGCTGCCATGGGAAACAATCCGTCAACAAAAAGCTGACGAATGGAGCGTAACCCAATGGTGTCAAGACTTCCCCGTCGAATCGGAGTGCCCCCCAAGCGAGAAATCAGCCAGGTTACGACAGGACCAGCCCAGAGTGGAATGCCACGGTCATAAACAAAATGGACATGCAGAGGCTGATTAAACGGTTGACCTATTCGTTGTGCAACAGTGGGTATCCGATTCCAAACCGTATGGCTAATGACTAATGGGTCAATGGTCGTTGGATGCCGAAAGGCCAACATGAAGCGAATCTTACCCGCTTGGAATTGCTGATAAAGGTCCACAAGGGACTCAGGATTCGTGACTTCCGTCCGCTTGATGCCCTTACGCCACCTCAACCAAAACTGAACGAGCGATCGCCCAATCTGCCGCACAAATGGTTGATACTGAGGCTGAATAAATTCGAGCGCAGGTTGGGCTTGGGTAATACGAGACGTCACGACTAAAACCTTTCCTTGGTGATGGACTATGAGTACCTCTTTGAAGAATGCCCGCCAATGATGTGTTACGGCCAGATATCTGTGACGGAAGATTATTCGGACTAAGGGTTCTGTAGCCAATCACGAACGCCGCGATTTGGGTCACGATTTTGGATTCATTGGTCCTAAATATCGCTGTAGATATGGAGAGAAAACCTCATAGATGAGGGTTAATGGTTGACCATCATGCCAAAACAAATAGTGACGCCCCCAGAAAGGACCTGACTCACCAAACGCATCTTCCAGCACTGCTGAAGTGCCATAACAGATTCCCCTTACGTCTCGGTATAACTCAGTTTTTAACTTGGCAAGACTTGCCCAGATGGGGAGGGAGCGGTTTTGAAGATACTCGTCCACGTGGCTAGCTTCCCACCATGATGTCGCATAGGCAAGGCGTTGTCCTGACGCTGTACGCAACCAAACCTGACGGCGCAGTCGTGGCCCCGGAACCTGTTGAATAACCGTTGGTGCCCTATCCAAGTCATCACCAATCAGCGACATATCAATGACATCGACTTCGGTGGGTTCCCCAGTTAAAAGCTGTAGGTGACGGGTTGGAGACCCGTCTCCCAAGAGCAAGACTTGCCATGTGGGAGAAAGCTGAGCATGGGGTACCCCTCGCTGGACCACTCGTTCATCTCCGACCCAAAGGGGAGTCAAAGTATGCCATTGTGTAGCTGATTGCTGAGCGTTGATGGGACTAGAGAGTAGGTTCAAAAGACGTTACAAAAATTCATCTACTACTTGCATCATATAGCAATCCTTAATGGAGCGTGAGAATGAAGCAGCCTCAATTGCTTATACCAATCCTAAAAATTGGTTCATGATTTAGTTTTATGGAACCTAACCTTTGGTCGGGTTCCATAAAATATCCAGTGCATCCATTTCAGGAAATGATGTTACGCCATGACGTGACAAACTACTCAACGTTATCGGTTTTTGAAGACGGTTGTGTACCCAAAACTCTCATTCTTTCGCTACAAATTTGAGAAACGATAACCGCTGAGAGGCTCAATATGCATTCATCTCGATCGGAATACGCAGCCCTAACGTGATTCTGTTATTGTTTGGGGGGGCTTGCTGACTCGTGTCTTGCATTATTTTGAATGGTTAGCGCGGCCTTCTTTTGTCTAGCTAGCATGACCTAATTTAGATAAGGAGATACCTCTCTATGTTGACTGAACTGCAAACACGAAAACTCGTCAAGCTTTTCAGTATGTACGATGCAGATTATAAGGGACATATTCATCGAGATGACTTTGAGAATATTGCTAAAAAGCTAGCTAAACGAAGAAATTGGTCGTTGCGATCGCCTCGCTACGTTACCCTTTCCAATCAATTTACATATGACTGGAAATGTCTTGTGCGCGACGCTGACACGGGAAAAAATAAGCAGTTGTCATTGGAAGAGTGGCTAAGCTATTACGATCAGGTCTTAAGTAATCCAGACGCCTATCAAAAGAGTGCGCAACAGCTCATGGACTTGGTCTTTGATGCTTTTGATGTCGATGAAGATGGAAAGATTTGTGCCGATGAATGGGGAGATTTTTTAAGCGTCTTTAACGTTTGCCCTGTGTACGCACCGCGAGTATTTCCTGGGCTTGATTCCGACAACAATGGCTTTTTGTGTAAGGAAGAAGTAAAGGCTGCCTTTCATGATTTCTTCTACAGCGAAGATGAAAACTGTCCTGCCAACCAAATGTTTGGCCCCTTTTAGAATCCAACTGCTGATAGTTGTTGTAGACCGTGAAACATAGAGCTCGCAAGATAGACAAACAGAATCTAGTCGTGAGCTGACCGTTCATTCTGGGCAATCACGCCAGTTTTGACTTAGTACGGTGTTAACGTTCTCCCGATATGGTGGAACTATTAAGAAGAATCAATACTTAACTATCATTCAAAGCCTGCTTAATTTGGATCGATGATGTTCGAGCCATACCCGTTGGTGATGCAGCGCTACGCGCACCACTAAACCAATCGTTTAAGGAAAGCTGCGCGGAGCGCGGCTTTCCTTAAACCGTGTGTCCTAATCTGTATGTGTACTGCTAGAGCAACGATTAACTATTCAATTAGCCGACTCTGATATCTCTGCAATGAGCGAATCCTGCCCATTTTGCGCCATCGTCCACGACAATGCGCCAGTCAGTACGGTCTATGAAGACGATACTGTTCTTGCGCTCATTCCACTGCATCCGGTTTACCCTGGAGCTTGTATGGTTATCCCTAAGGCCCATATCGATCACTTTACCGATATTCCAGACGATACAGCTGCTCAAATCATGATTGTTGCTCAACATATTGGCCGCAAAATCATGGATGTGTATCAACCCCTTCGTATTGGTATGGCTATTCATGGCTTTAATGTGCCTCACGCCCATCTTCATATATTTCCTCAATACGACCCCGACGATATTATGTTTAAGCACTATGCTCATATCAAAGAGGGTCAGGTATCATTCGAGCCAAAAGATATTCCCCCTCCTAAGCGAGATGTCCTTGATCAGATGGCGGAGTCGATTCGAATTGATTCGATTACTGCACAAGACCTCATGACGCTGCCCTAACCGTTTGCTTTATTGCAATACCGCTCGATCACTCGTTTCATGGATTTTGAATTGAATAAGTGAGGAGAGGCATGACAGGCGTTGCCTATGCGCTGCCACGAGCCTATGCAACGCCACGATGTAACGAAAAAAGAAGCAAGCGCTTGATTTATTTCCGCTAAACGGTAACAATAAATACAGAAATAAATCGTTCATCTTCCTTTTTGGGGAGACGGGAGTAGGAATTTTCCGAAGGAACGCGCCTCTGACCGATTCACACTACTATTTGGAGGCAAATCCATGACACTCGTATATCGCGGCATTAAGCACAACAACCTATCCACTTCGAAGCAAACAAAGCCAGGAAATCTTCAAGAGAAGTATCGTGGCGTTTCTCTTTGGAATCGTGTAAATACCGTAAACTAACTCGATTTTTCCTATCTGAACTTCCTTCTTTCAGATGTTGGGCTCCTACCTATGTGGGAGCCTTTTTTCTTGAATAGGCTTAGGATTTACATCGTTAAACGGTTTTTCGCAGCCTACCACCCATTCAACATGCAAGGGATAAACGGTGTCGCGGCTTAAATGGCTAAAGCGATACGCCCCATTTGATTTAGTCCGAACGGTAACGATAAAACGTTAAGCTTGTGCGTCCATACTGTTTTCGACGACAGCAAGCGAGTTGCCTATCGATGGGATGAAGCGTGTCGCGATGAGGATTTGTATCTTGAAGCGGATCAATCGGAATATTGTCAGGCAAAGGCAGTTGACGATCATGTTCGACCGCGATTTCCCCGTGCTCCGTCAGCAGCCCGTTGAACAAAACAGCCTCCAAAACAGGCTTGTATAAGTGACTCTCATAGGGTGGATCAAAATAGATGCAGTCAAATGCTTCTCCGGCTAAGGCAGTAAGCTTTTGAACAACATCTCCCCGAATTAATCGAATGGATTGTGAGGGCGTAGCTATCTGTTTCCAATTGTCTTGAATAACAGAGCAGGCTTTTGCAACTTTTTCGATGCCAACGACCTTATACGCCCCTCTACAGAGTGCTTCAGCGCCCATCGCCCCACTCCCCGCACACAAATCAAGCCAGCTGCAACCTGCTACTCGGCCTTGCCAAATGTTAAACACAGCTTCCCGTACTTTTGCTGAGGTGGGCCGGGTTAACGAACCCGTTAGGGTTTTAATGGGACGATTTCCATGAATTCGAACAGTCATTAATCACCCATTGCGACGAAATGATGGCATTAGATGCAGTGTGATGAGTACTAGGCGCTGACTGCCAAACATTGAGACTCCACCATCTGAACAAAATTGGCCAGAACTTGAAGGCCTGATGTGGAAGATTTTTCTGGGTGAAACTGCGTTGCCATCACGTTTTTGTGGGCGATCGCCGCTGTGACGACCTGAGACCCATGGGTCACTGTTGCAGCAATGGCTTCAGGATTTGAGGGAGCAGCGTAATAGGAATGAACAAAATAAAACCAAGACTGACGCTGAATGTCGGCCCACAATGGAAGTGCTGGTTGAACACGGTCCAGATGGTTCCATCCCATGTGAGGAATGGTTAAATCTGGCTCCGGTTGAAACCGTCGCACGATACCAGGAATGATTCCAAGTCCAGGCTCAACGCCCTCTTCGCTCTCATCTAATAGAATTTGTAGCCCCAGGCATATGCCTAGAAATGGTTTATTGCTAGCAACGACATCTTTAATAGGCTGGATCAAATCTCGGGTGCGCAAGTGCTGAATCGCAGGGTCAAACGCTCCTACGCCAGGAAGAATGACCGCATCTGCTTGGAAAAGATCATGGGCAGAATCAGTCACATGAGGAGTTGCGCCAGCTTTTTCCAACCCTTTGCAGGCGGAGTGCAAATTACCCATGTCATAGTCGATTACTGCAATTGAAACCATGATTAGTCTCCACTACTTGACTCCCTCAATCATATAGCAGTGTGCAACGGCATTCAGTCGGCAGTGGTATTGTGAGACACGCTGCACTCCATATCATCCAGCTTTATCAATGCGCATAATGCTTGAGTCACATGACACTTGTCTATCAACCTGTGGTGTCATTGCTGGGTAGCAAGTATCAACTAATGGATATCTTAAGAATGCTCGACACGAGTTTGACGTGTCGTAGACGCTCAGCTTGCCACGCGGCCTCTAGCTGGTTGCGAGTTAGCCCTTTCCCCTCAAGGGCGCGAAAGAAACGAACACGAGCATTCGTCGCAAGCGACTCGAATTCTCCGCCTGATTGTCGCCGCTCGTACTCTTGCTGCCAAAACGTCGCGAACTCCTCGAAGGTCGGATACTGCTTTGTTCGCCACCGCTCGCGAATCCACTCCATCCCGTAGTTCGTAAAATGGAAGTGTTCACCGATAAGCGTCTTCAGCTTTGTGCGCATTCGCGAACCATTCGTGTAATGCCCAGGCAGAATATATTGCTCCGGCTTTAGAGGCCCCCTGTAGCCGGGAAACTTGATCTCGCGCCCAGCGCTGATCGCCCGCACATCTTCAGAAACAACGCCAACTGCATTTAGGACGCGCTTCACCAGCATTCCTTTTGCGCCGCGTTCCGGTAGAGAGAGTGATTGGCAGATCAGCCGCAGCTCATCGAGCTTAAGGTAGTAGATCGACTCGGCGAGTTGGCAAGCATTGGCCTCATTCATTGTTCATGATCTTCTCCACAATGCCCTAGGATGACGCTGGCCCGCAGGCCGAGACTTCGCTGAAGTGACAACGATCATACATGCATCACGCCTATGGCGAGAGCTAGGATCATGTGAGTGAGATTGATCCGCTGTCTTTAGCTCGTTCCCCCCATTAAGGTGATGAAGCGGATTGAAGAGAAGTTTTGGTGGTGAAGCTCAGATTATCTGATGCTGCTGATTTGAGTCGTTAGCTGGCATCAAGCTTGAAAAGACAGGCAATCGATATGGAAAAGAATCTGACAATACTTGTTTTAGGTGGATATGGCGGAACCGGGAAAGTGTTTTGCCGGTATCTTAAAGAAACAAATGTGAGTGTGATCATCGCTGGTAGGACACTCCAAAAGGCCGAGGATTTGGCTACCAAATTGAAAAAGGAATTTTTGCACGATCGAATTTCCACTCGCTATGTTGAGGCTTCTGATGCAGAGAGCCTTCGCCAGTCATTTCATGGTGTAGATTTTGTGCTGGTAGCCGCTACTACGACAAAATGGGCGAAGCAGATTGCTGAAGCGGCACTTGAAGCAAATATTGATTACTTGGATATCTACTTCCAGCAAGATGTGTATTCAGTACTGGAAACCATGCAGCAAAAGATAAAGAATGCCGGAAGATGCTTTATCACGCAGGCAGGTTTTCATCCCGGATTGCCAGCTGTGTATATCCGAAAAGGGGCACAGTATTTTGATAGGTATGACAAGGCAATCATCGCAGTTGCAATGAATGCACGAATTGAAGAATCTGAATCAGTCCTTGAAATCGTCGATTCTATTGCCGATTACAAACCAGAATTTTTTAAAGACGGAGCATGGAAAATCGGGACGTACAAAGATGCCATCACGATTGACTACAAGGAAAGGTTCGGTGTCCGGAGCAGTATGCCCTTCGAAATGCTGGAAATCAAGCCATTACCGGAAATGTTCGGTTTGCGGGAAACAGGCGTTTTTACGACCGGATTTAACTGGTTTACAGACTATTTGCTGTTCCCGCTCATAACGCTATCGCATAAGGTTAGAAAAGGCTTATTTCGACGTTTCTGGTCTAAATTATTTGTCTTTGGACTCAAGAACTTTTCCGGTAAGGACGAAGGAGTTGTTTTCCTGCTTAAAGCTGAAGGAGAGAAGGATGGAAAACACCAGAAAGTGGAAATATTTTCAGAGCATGACAGTGCTTATGACTTCACAGTTATTCCTGTGATTGCATGTTTAAAGCAATATTTGGATGATTCTATTGGTAAACCAGGTCTCTGGATGATGGGACACATTGTAGACCCCGACAGGTTATTGACTGATATGCACGAAATGAATGTCAAGACCCAAACGCAAATCACAAATTAATCTGCTGGTTAACACTACGCTCCAGCAGACTACATCCCATTAGCTTTTGGGATGGCGTTTCATGGCCCAATATTCACGATCAACAAACACTTCTTGGTAAACCACTTCAAACCCATGCCGCTGATAGAACCGCACAGCTGAAGTCGTCGTCGTTTCCAAATAGCAGGGCATCTTTGCGCGATCCGCTTCTTCCAAGACAGGCTGGAGCAGCATTCCTCCAATTCCTTGCCCCTGGCATTTTGGCGAAACGCCTAGCATTCCTAAATACCAGTGTGGTTCTGGACAAAGCTTTTCATGCAATTGACTTTCTGTCATTACAAGCGACATGAAATCCACTATCCGGGTCCAACGTAGATAAAGTGGGCTTGCGATCAGCCCTGATGTTATCGCCTGCCATAGCTGTGGCAACGTAATTTGAAAGGCTTCTGGAGGCAACCAAATCGCTACTCCTTTAGGATCGCCAGCGGTAGTGTAAATATGACCGTAGAGCTGCGCAAAGTTGAGAAATGCCGTGCTGAGGTGCTTCAGAGCCCTTTGCTTTGCGGCAGTGTCTTCGGGTAAAAAGTAACTGATTAGTGGATCTTGACTGAAGGCTGCTGAAAGATGCTCGGATGCGATCGCAAAATCTGATGATTGCAGACGAATAATATCCTCATTCATGATTACTTTTACGTCTTTTTTAGTCGCGTCTTCTACTGGGTAGTTTTGCATGGATCGTCTTCTTAGAGTTGGGTTGAAATGATGTGGAAATTCCCAAAATGAGCTGATCGACCAACCTTGAGCAGTTGTCAGTACTGACTCAATCTGTTGAAGCTCAATCAGTCTATGGGAGAGTCTATTGGAGCGATCGCGTCATGGTTAACAAGGTTTCCACGACCTGAGCGCGTCTTTCTTCATTGGGGACAGCCATTTGAAAGACTTCCGAAAACCACAATCCATCGATTGCTAACTGAATAATTGTTGCCTGGACTGGATCAAGGCCGTCGGCTTCAAGACGTTGATGCCAACGCTGTTCATAGGCTTCAACGGATTGCCGTAGTTCAGGCGGCATCTCAACAAGGATGGATGATAAGCGGGCTAACAATGCTAGCGATTCCCTACTCATTCGTTCCGTAGAACGCACATAGGCCCTAAGCCACTGTCCCGTCGTTTCCGGTGCATCATCCTGGTCAAACTCAAGCTGTAGAGCAGCTTCAAAATTTTGAAGAAGGTGCTCACCCAAATTGACAATCAATGCGTTCTTATTCGGAAAGTGATATAGCAATCCTCCTTTGCTAACAGCTGCTTGCTTAGCAACCGCGTCAAGGGTTAATGCTTCCACTCCTCTATCAATAACC
>JBCBLF010000018.1:0-35575 GCA_038520475.1 Cyanobacteria bacterium J06627_8 | reverse complement strand
TGTCATTGGTGCCTTGGAGTCGGTTGCGATCGCCATTCCCGCGGAATCGTTCACCTTGAGTGCCTTCTTGAAAGTCGATGCTGACAGGCGTGCCCATTGCACCATCCTCAGACGTGCCAGGCTCTGAAGTGTTCTCGGATGAACTGCCACTACTCGTATCTGCCGTATCATCGTCGGTGATGGTGAAGGTGGTTGTCCTTTGGGTACCAATGACGGCATTGCTAACACTAGAAATGCTCAGGATAATGGTTTCACTGCCTTCCACTAAAGCGTCATTGACGATAGGCAAGGCCACGGTTTTCGACGTTTCGGTGTCCTTAAAGGTAACGGTCAAGGGAAAGGCTGTATCGGTGTAGTCGATGCCGCTGGTCGCCGTGCCTCCCGTGATGCTGACCAGCACTTCGGAGCTGCTGTCACTGAGATCGCGAGTCAGGGTAATGGTTGTGCTGGTTCCTGAAGGTTCGGCATCGCTAAAAGTGGCGCTAGAAAACGCGATCGTGGGGTTTGTGATGCGAGTAATTTGATTGCCCCAGAGATCGTCGGTGTCTAGGTCTGTGCCAGAGATGATAGTTGTCGCAGTCGCCTTGGTATCACTGTTATCCGAAGCGCTATTGCCGGAGAACGTGACGTCGGTCAGGGTTACGGTGGGCGAGGTGGAGGGCATGCCCCGGTTATTGCCGTTGGTATGGGTTGTGGACGTCATTGCAAAGATGGCACTGCCGAGTCCTTGGCCGTTGTTTGCACCCGTGCCGCCTATGGCACTATTGTCTGTGAATGTGCTATTGGCAATGCTAAGGGAGCCACTGCGAATAAACACCGCCCCTCCCATACCACCACCGCCGCCGCCGTTGCCACCAAAGCGGCTACCCTGACCGCCGCCAAAGCCACCTCTGCCAAGGTAGCCGCTACCACCGCCGCCACCGTAGCCACCGAAACCGCCGTCACTTTCACCGCCACCGCCACCGCCACCGAAGCCGCCGCTGCCGCCGAAGCCATCAAAGCCGAAACCGCCACCACCGCCACCGCCGAAGCCGCCGCCGCCACCGTCACCGCCAGTGCCGCCACCGCCACCAAAGCTGCCGTTGCGGTTGCTGTCGGTGCCGCCACCGGAGCCACTGTAATTACCAGTGCCATCGTATGCGCCATTGTTGCTGGTACTAGAGGCAAAAAGGCCACCACCACCCCGGTCAGCGCCATTGCCATACATGCCGCCCCCGCCAATATTGTGATTATCGTCTCCGCCATTGCCCCCCTGGGCAACATTCTCAGAGAAAGTGACTGTGTCGAGGCTGACCGTACCGTCATAGATAAAAAGACCGCCCCCCATCCCTGCGCCGCCGCCACCCTCGTTGCTAGAGCCACCCTGGGCAATGCCATCGGTAATGGTGAGGCTGTTGAAATTAACGATGCCTGACAATACAAAGAAGGGACGGAAGCCTTCACCGTCATCATTCACATCGCCATCGATAGTCTTGCCGTTGCCCTCAATCGTGATGTTGCTGTTCAGCAGAGCTTTCATCACCCCGGTAATATTGACATCGGTGTCAATGCTAATGACGTCGGCTCCGGCAGTGAGATTCGCTTGGAGAATCGCCCAGCTCAGAGTGTTTTCAGTATTTGCAGTACCGTCGTCGTTAGCGACAGTGACGTTGAAGATTGCCATGATACGGTTCCTGTTGTTCTAATCCTTTAGCGATGGGGTGAATGGGTTGTTTCAGGAATGAATGAAGCAACACCCACGGGGTTGGCAGTTCAATCAAAGGTAGCGATTGCACATCTGTTGTAAGCGATCGCCTGTTTCAGACACGCCAGTCGATTTACGTATATTTGTGGAGTACAGCGCCCAGACCGGTTCTTTAGGGTGTGTTTCCACGGTTAATTTTTGAAGCGGAGGCAGGCTGCTCTGGAAATACGCTACTCAGGGGCTATTGTGTACACCACAAGTAGGCAATCAGTGGAAGCAGTGCCTTAACAGCTAGAGAGTGTTTGCCTGCTGTAGGCCTGGATAAAAGGTCTGGTAGAACCACGAAAACTGCTGCTGGATCTGGGACTGAATCCGTTGGGGAATGGGGTGAGATGCCGGGGGGCAAATCTGGGGATGGGTCTGGTGTCGGTATTTGAAACGATAGTAACTATCGCTTTCATGGGGCCTGACGTTCAGGTTTTGAGGGTCAAACTCAGTAGGGGAAATGCCGAGCCACTGGTAGATACCCTGCATCACCGTGACAGGCTCTTGCATCAAGTGCTCAAACACCACGTAATAGAGGCTCTGCTGAAGGTGAGCCTCTAAATCCTGCAATGCTTCCATCGATCGCAATGGGCCACCAATCACGCCCTGCTCGGCAAATAGCTTATCGGCTCTGCCATAGCGGGAGAGGTTTGCGAGGTGGTCAGGAAAATCCAGCAGCAGGGTCTTCTGATGCTGGGCTTCTACAGACCCATAAATTTGCCCCAACTCTCGGACACAAACTAACATCCGGCAATTAGAGTCTAAGTGGTGCAAGAGTTCGATATGGTGCAGCCACCCCCGATTTTTGTCCACAACAGATACTTTGTCGGTTTCAGCAAACCATCCATCCATAAATCCAGTGAAAGCATTAATCAACCGTTGATAAGCACGATCAAATTCGACATCTAGTTGTGCTCGGAAAAAGTCGCTGTCACTGAGGTGTTGGCGCAATCCCACCAGCGTTTGACAGAGAGGAGAACTGTGCCCAGTGCAATAGAGCGCTGGGTGATGGCCGAGGAGCTGGCAAAGGAGTGTGGAACCGGCACGGGGGAGACCTGTTACACAAATAAGGCGTTTGTTGAACATAGCAACCTTAAGATGTTCCGTTTTCCATCGGACATCATCAACGGAAAAATGGCTGAATATGAAAGCTCACCATTTAGCATGCCCTGCGATCGCCGAATTAGATGAAGCTTTAGGAGAAAACTACCCTTACATCTAAAGGACTACTAAATGTTCTGTTTTCATTAGTTTTGATTCTTTTAAGCCTGAGGCACTACGACGGCGGGTTCAAGTACTTGGATTGTCCCTGCGACGGAATCAACGGTCGCTTCTACGCCAATGGGTAGAGTTAACAGCGGTTCGACATGGCCAATCCATGCGCCTGACCAGGCGGGAATGCCCAACGGCTGAATGTGGTCGCGCAGGATTTCTTCTAGCGTCAACGACCCAAAGCTGTTGCCCGGATTGCAGGATGTGCATTGCCCGAAGATAAATCCAGAAAGCTGATCGAGAATGCCAGCAAGCTTAAGCTGCGTCAGCATCCGATCAATGCGATAGGGGCGTTCTCCAACATCTTCGAGAAATAGAATGGCTCCGTTCATATCGGGCATGTAAGGACTGCCGACGATTCCTGAAATGACCGATAGGTTGCCACCAATCAGTGTTCCGGTTGCTTGTCCTGGGGTGATGGTTTGGATGCGACCCCTGACTGGCATGAGGCGATCGCCATTCTCCCCAAAGGCCGGATTCTGAATTGTTGGGGCAACTCCGTCAAACAGCATTTGTCTAAAGGGCTGGACTTGAGCTGAATCCCAGGCTGTGATGCCGTGGGGACCGTGAAAAGTGATGAGTCCCGTTTGGGCATAGATGCCCAGCAGCAGTGCGGTGATGTCGCTGAAGCCGACGATGATTTTTGGGTTTTGTCGAATAGTGTCGTAATCCAGATAGGGCAGCACTCGAGCACTGCCCCAATCGCCTCGGATAGGAAGCAAGGCTGCAATGGCTGGATCAGCAAAGAAGGCGTTGATATCAGATGCTCGGTCGGGGTCAGAGCCTGCAAGATAGCCATAGCGATCGAGGGCGTGGGGAGCCACGTTGGGAATGAGGCCAAGCCCTCGCATGGCATCTTCAACGATCGCCAAGTTTTCCTGTTGATAGGTGGCTCCAGCCGGGCTGATGATGCCAACGGTATCCCCTGGTTGCAGTCGAGGGGCTTTGAGAGATGCAGGAGAATCCGAAGGAGAGTCTGAACGATTGGGTTGAGCTGAACTGATTTGTGTGGTGAATCCCGCCGTTGCTGTGGCGATCGCCATCCCCGTTAGCAGTTGTCGTCGATGCATCGTGTCCTCCGGCTTACCCTGATGCCTAATCGTTATCACAGTATGCGAATAGCAGTGTGCAACTGCGCTAAAAACAGAATCGGTGATGTGGAACGTGGCGCGCCTTACCCCCCACAACTTATTTCATCAATCATTTAGGAAAACTATATGACCAATTGACCAGCCTTCACAGTCAAAATTTGAGACGATTGGAGCCACTGGGCATCAAATGCCCCCAAATGGGTCGTGGTGATGATGGTTTGAAATCGGTCTTGTATGGTTTCTAATAATTGATTTTGTCGATTCAAATCTAGCTCGGCTAACACATCGTCTAGCAGGAGTAACGGTGGCTCTCCCACCACGGCTTCAATTAACTGTAACTCCGACAGCTTCAATGCTAAAACTAAGGTCCGCTGCTGACCTTGAGATCCAAATTGTCGAGCTGGGGTGTCGTTAATGCGAAATTCCACTTCATCTCGGTGCGGCCCGACAAGAGAGGTCCCCTGATGAAATTCGGCGATCGCCCGCTCTTGGATTTTTTGTAAGAAGGCATCTTTGATTTGGGTTGGCTCATCCACTGAACAGGACACGTTAGGGGCATACACAACATCTAATGTCTCCATGCTGTTGCTAATCGCACCATGCCAGGACTGGGCGAGGGGAGCAATCCGTTGAATGACGCGATCGCGCCGCCGAATCACATGGGTGCCGGTTGCTGCCAGTTGAGCATCCCAAACCGCGAGTTGAGTGCGATCCAGTTCCTTGACTGACTCATTTGCTCGGGCTTGCTTGATGAGTGCATTTCGCTGGCGTAAGACCGACTGATAGTCAGTCAACAGCTTTGCATAGATGGGTTCAAGCTGAATCAGCAAGGTATCAAGCCAGGTTCGGCGCAGTCCCGGACCGCCGCGTACCAAATCAATGTCTAAGCTAGAAAACTGCACGGCATTCATCGCACCCAAAAAATCGAGCTGGCGACGCATGGTTTCACCATTGAGCGCTACCGTCCGGCGACCGCTACTGCGGAGGGTCATGGTGAGTCGATTGAGCCCAGACAGTTCTCGATGAAGATTGGCGTCAATCTGCCCAACGGGATGATGTTCTTGTACGAGATCTCGGTCCCGACTAGCGCGGTGCGATCGCAGCGTTGCGAGCACCTCTACCGATTCCAACAGATTTGATTTACCCTGAGCATTCTCTCCCACCAAAATCGTCTTTGGAGCCGTAAACGCCACAAATTGATCGGTGTAGTTTCGAAAGTGGCGAAGCTGAAGAGACTTCAAATACATACGTCAGGTGCATAAAACTGGCGATCGCACACAAATCACACACGGTGTTCAGCAGGTGATGGCATGAATGGTAAACCCATTTCTTGAAATGATGCACGACCGACTGCCGTGGAGACCACTCAATCGGTGTATTCCACACCATTTTCAAATCATGCATTCATCTGAAGAATAGGAATTTTGACGGTTCACATGACTGTGTCCCAAATCTTATCGCAGAGGGTACAAGATGTTGACGGCAAGATCTAGAAGGCGAAATCTAGAAGACGAAATTTTGAATTACAGTAATCGGGTATCGTCATTATCCTCACTCTCATCCTTACTGCATGTCACATTCTTCTCCCGCCAACCCTGTGTCCCCTGCTGATGAATCGTCTACGGCTCATCTAACCGCGTTGCAAGATTTGATTGATGTCGTGGCAAAACTGCGATCGCCAGACGGTGGATGTCCGTGGGACCTTGAACAAACCCCTACAACCCTGATTCCTTACGTTATTGAAGAAGCGTATGAAGTTGCAGACGCGATTCGGCAGGGCGATCCGGATGACATTGCAGATGAGCTCGGTGATTTGTTGCTGCAAGTGGTGCTTCAGTCTCAAATTGCCAGTGAAACGAGCCAGTTCAGCATCAAAGAGGTGGCGGAAGCGATTACAGCAAAACTGATTCGTCGCCACCCTCATGTGTTTGGCTCTGTTGAAGTTGACAATATTGCCGAGGTTCACGCCAACTGGGAAGCCATCAAAGCGGCTGAAGAGAGGGGTGAGAAACCAACAGTCGTCGATGATGCCATGCTTGCCGCCCAGCCCGAACCGCCGCGACTCACACCAAAGCTTCAGAAATATGCGCGATCGCTACCTCCACTGATGGCCTGTCACAAAATATCGAAAAAAGCGGCTTCTGCTGGGTTTGAGTGGGATAGCGTTGATGGGGTATGGGAAAAATTCCATGAAGAGCTGGATGAGTTTCATCACGCCATTGACCATGAAAGCAAAGCTCGCCAACAGGCGGAACTTGGCGATCTGTTCTTTACTCTCGTGAACATCGCCCGCTGGCATGGCCTCGACCCATCAGAAGCCCTTCAGTCGACCAATACTCGATTTATTAACCGCTTTGCTCAAGTGGAAGACGCCGCTGGGCGATCGCTGGCTGATTTCTCGCTAGATGAACTCGAACAGTTTTGGCAAGCTGCTAAAACCAAGCTAGCTCAGCAAGAAAAGCAAAACGAAACGTGAACCTAGCCAGGCGCATCACCTAGATCGTTTGATTGCCGAAGAAGCTGAAACGACCAAACCCAAGGAACTGACCCTGAGGATTTTCGCCTGCGGGAAAGGCGGTGACTCCGAAGAGATAGACCCCGTTTAAGCGCGGATTCCGTTCCGGTTCAAGTCGTACGGTTACGTCTGTTCCAGGTTCGATGGGTGAAGCAAATTCAATCGTCACGGTTTGAGTCTCTTCATCCCAAACGGAAGAGGCGATCGCCACTTCGTCTCCCCGGCGGCGTCGGCTGCCCAAAAACGCACGCGCCTCATCATCTTCAAATTCGACTTGCCGAATGAAGCTGCTACCGCCCTCCTGAGTGATCGTCACCCGCTGTAGTGGTTCGCCTGCGTTACTAGGAACGTTGAGATCAAAGTAGTATAAGGCATTGTTCGACGCTAGACGATTAACCGTCGTCGTTGCATTGACGAGCGACGGAGGGCGATCGAAATATACTCGTCCATCAGAAAATTGTGCTCCTTCTGCCGAAACGGTCGCGCCAACCAGACCGAGCACGATGCTAACGCTTGCTGCGATGGAATTAATGTATTTCATGAACTACTCCTTTTCTTTGCATTGCGAAACAGTCACGTCGTTACAACTGACGCAAGCCCTCTAAATTGACGACATGTTGAATGGGGGTTGGCATTCGGCATCCTACCTTGACGGAGTGATGCCGAATGCAACCGTATGCTCCAGCGGGTTAATGGCTGCAAAACGATGGATATCCATCGGCACCGTTCGGACTCGATATCCTTATCGGAACAGATCATTACTGTTGTCAAAAATATGGAATCGGCCAAAGCCAAGGAACTGTCCTTGAGGAGTTGTGCCTTCAGGGTATGCGGTGACTCCAAATAGATACACTCCGGATCGTCGTGGATTCCGCTCTGCATTCAAGCGAATCGTCAAATCGGTTCCAGGTTGAATGGGTGGGTCAAAGGTGAGCGTCATTGTATTCGCGTCGTCGTTAAACTCTGATACGCCAATCGTTAACTCTTCGCCAACGCTGCGGCGATGCCCAACGTAAGCAATGCTGTCCTCTGGCTCAAAATCAATTTCTCGAGTGAACAAATCACCATTCTCTTGAACCAGCTCAACTCGCTGAAGTGGTTCGCCTGCATTATCGGGCACGCTGAGGAAAAAGAAATACTTAACATTGTTATCTGAAACGGATTGCTCTCGAATCGCTGAATCAATGAGGCGAGGCGGATTCTCGAAATGAACGGTGCCATCAGAAAATTGAACGGCCTGGGCAGCGCCTACGCCGATGGCGCTGAGAGTTGCAGTAGTGGCGATCGCAAGTCTTTTGAAATCATGCATCATCGGGCTCCTTTGGTTTCAAGTGCTTCATTCTCAAGCTAACGAATTATTTTGAAAATCAGATAAATATGTCTGAGAGAGAGATGAGTCTTATCAACAGCACCCAAATATAAAGACATCCTGAATCAAGCTCCATCAAAATATTGAGTGTATCTATTCCAGGAAATGTATTTCGAGACTGGGTTTAAATCGCTACAGAAATTCTTAAAAGCTGATGAAACAATTAAATTGAATACTCATCATAAGAATCAGATTAATAACTTAATTTTTCTGATGTTATTGGTATCCCATCTCGTTAACATCATGTACTGATTGTTACTTAGTTGAGTTCGATATGGGGTGCCGAGATTTCATATTATTTACAATTGAAGAGATGGGTAAAGTCCTGTCCTAATCATGGTTAGCGGGCGGCTTTCAAAATCTTTGTTACGATACCCGGTTTTGTCTTGTTCAGTTCGATATAGTAAATAGGGTTAGGCACTAATAAAAGTCAAATATCTCAAGAAAAGTTAGAGAAAACTTAACGTGAGTGAAAGCAGGTGCGATTAGCTTGTTAAGTGAATGGTCCTCTGTGTTCCCTGTTTTTGTTTGGTTTTTTATCCATTAAAAAGCTGCAAACTTAATGGTTTTGTTCAATTCAGTAGTTTTTCCCTTTCAAGGAAAGCCAGGAATTTCCAAACTATAAATATTAAGGTTGCTATCAATCATCATGTCTGTTAACAAAACTTGGAATAGCGCTATGAATACTTGCCCATGCTGCTCTGAAACGATGCTGCGCCACACGCGTCAGGGCCAAATTTATTGGTTCTGCACGCACTGTCATCAAGAAATGCCGAATCTATCGATGGCGATCGCCGCTTCTGATTGTCGTCGAACAAAAGGTAACTCACTAGATTCGCCAGCTGAGTTGATTAAGCTACTCTAAACCCATCATTCCAAAGCATTAACTGACTTGAGGGAGAAGCATGAATATGGCTTCTCCCTTTTGTATGGAAACGGTTGCCCCCCACGCCTTGGACAGTTGGTGCTCCGAAACACTGTCTATTTTCCGTTCTAGACCATTGTCTAAAGAAACATCACATCACTCAAAGAAACATGTCATGTGCTTCAGTAACCTTGAAAATCTGGAAGCATCAATTCATGATTTACCCTACTTGATACGTTGGTGGTGCTGATTTAGGCGATGATTGTGAGTCTAGGGGTGTTGTCCTCGCACGAATCGTCATCCTAGCTTCAAGTCAAGCCGACGCATTCATTGTTTGGATTTCAAGAGAAGGAATACACTAACTCATGAATCTACCGCTGGTTCTGGATCTTGCCCTTGGGCTTATCTTCGTCTACCTGATCCTGAGTTTATTAGCATCAGAAATTCAAGAGCTGATTACAACACTGCTACAGTGGCGGGCCGAACATTTGAAGAAATCAATTGAGGTCTTGTTCTCAGGTGAGGAGGCAGAAGCCCTGCCAGGGGCTGCGATCGCCAATAGCCTTTACAATCACCCGCTGATTTCAGCATTAAACCAGGAAGCAAAAGGACCATTTGCCCACTTCTTTCGGATGCTGAGTCAGAGAATTGGTCGAACGTATCGATTCATTACCCGAACTCGTAATGTTTTCGGTGATAACCGAAAGAGTGGACCCTCCTACATTCCCTCTGATGCGTTTTCAGTGGCGATGCTCGATGATCTAGGGGTTGAAAATATCAGTCGAGAACAAAGCGTTGCAACCCTGAAATCTTATGTAAACGAAAAGATTGAGATTGTTGCCAAGCTTCTAGAAGACATCCGACAACAGTCTGGTGATCAAGCCCTATTTAGAAATGAAGCAAACGAATTAGCCGAACGACTGGATATCTATCGACAAAATCTTGAAGAACGCCGCATTAGTTTTCCTGTTGCGATTACAGGAGCTGCCGATGAACTCGATCAGTTTATTTCGAGTATCGATAAGGTGTTAGGTGACAATTCAACCTATCAAGACATCCTCAAATCCAGGCTACCGTTTATTAGGCAGGCGATCGCCGTCCTCAAGTCAGAACCCACCGTTTTAGAAATCATCGACATTGCGCTCAGAAAATTTGAAACCAGCGATAAGCGATTGCCAAAACAGTTGAGAGATAATCTGAAGCTCCTATCGGTCAAAGCCCAGACAAAAGCCCAGACATTAGCTGACGGGGTCAGTAAGTTAGAGGACGAGGTCAGTATTTGGTTTGAGCAAGCTATGGACCGTTCAGCTGGGGTATACAAGCGCAATGCAAAAGGCATTGCGGTCATCATCGGGTTTCTTATTGCCGTAGCTGCTAACGCTGACACAACCTACATTGTTGATCGGTTGTCCAGAGATACGTTGCTACGGACGACTATCACTCAAGCTGCTGAACAAATTTCAGCACAGCCGGTCGCTCCATCGACACAATCCGAAGACGGTGGATTACAAACTGAAAGTCTTGAAGCGATCCAAGAAGCCGTCAACGAGAGTTTAGATCAACTGCCACTGCCGATTGGCTGGAATCCTGTCATTCTAGAGGGCCAAACTGCTCAATCTGCAGGATGGCGCTTTCCTATCCTCAGGCGAATGATTGGCTGGCTCATCACAGGCATTGCCATTTCGATGGGGGCCTCATTCTGGTATGGAATTCTCAGTAAAGTTGTAGATGTCAAAAATATCGGAAAGACGTCAAACCGAGAAAATAAAACGTCGTCGGGAGATGACAACGGTTAGACATTAGGGCTGTCTAGCCACCCAATACCAGTATTTTGAGGAGAGCCACGCTCTGCGCGGCTCTCCTCAAAAATACGTGTCCAGACCTTTATGCTTACTTGTTATAGCGCTACGCGCTAAATTAAATCCATTTATGTTCAGGAAAGCCTTGCGACGCAAGGCTTTCCTGAACATAAATGTTCTAACCTATTTGCGGATTGCTATATAGGAAATTATTTGGTGCGTTCTCCGTGAGTGCCAACCCATGTCGTGTCATGGCTAAGCTAGCGACAGCGATAAAAATCTGCTGGTTAGTTAAACAGCCACGTTAAGAAACTCTGGTGAGTGATCACCTCAATCACAATTAGAGCTACAAATCCAATCATGGCGAATCGTCCATTAATAAGTTCTGCATAGGACGTCCACCCAAACGCGGGTTCTGGTTCGTTTACCGGAGCATCATCTGATGAGCCCGCAGGCGGTTGCGTTGCTGGGCTCATGGGTGTCTCCGTTGTCGGCTCGTTTGTTATTGTTTCGCCCATCTGGTTCTCAGATATTTGCTGTTCATCTGCCATTGCATACACCTCAGCGCATCCTTGGATTTTAAGTGTTCCAAGGTCCTTAGAAATCATGAGTTAAGATATCATGCCCTCTGCGATAAATCTCACGGGCATAGTCTGTCCAAGTGCCTTGACCCCAATATCGAAAACAGCTTGTTTGCAACAGTAAGTGATGCACAAGTGCATTCCGATACCGATGTTCTTGGGTTAAGGGACGTTGATGTTGAGAAAGATGGGTCTCTGTGGTTAGCGGTCCAGTCATTCGATGAAACGCTTGGCTCAATTGATTTAAGGGAGTGGTCACATTTTGATATCCCTCTATCCAGCTAATGTCATTCGTCCATGAGCTCCCGTCAAGGTTAAAGCCAGCATCGTCGTGCTTTAGCGATTGAAGGACATCTCTCAGACGTTCAGGGGTGGCTTCTTCCGGTGACATCCGTTGCCAAATATGATGTTGTTGAGCAGGCTGACACGCTGGAAAATCGCGATCAGATAGCCCTAGGGCTGCTAAAAATTCTAAGTATTCCGTTCCATTCATTCCTACAACGCCTTGAGTGCCGCCGTAGTGATCTCTCATTTCATACCAGGCATTGCGGTAAGCCGATGGAAATTCATTCATCATGACGCCACCGTTTTCACCGTCGCTAATCTGAGTCACCAAAGGAGGGAAGGAAACTCCGTTTAGAGTTCGAAGCTGATGAGTTTTCGCTTCATAGTAGGGCTGCATTTGCCCAACCAATTTTGTATCAGACCCTTGAGTTTTAATGAGTGCAGTGATGCTAACCCGCTCTCCTTGAGAGTTGTAGGCAACCAGCGAGTGGGGAATGTAAGGATCACGGAGCCCTGAACCATCAGCCAACTCAACCGTATGTTCCTGCAATAACACCCATTGATACCCATGGTCTTTCAATGCCTTGACGAAGGCGTAGCACGTATCTGGATCATTGGGCAGGTGCATTTCAGGAGGTGAAAATCCCCGAACTCGGGCGAGTGCTTCCCAGCCAAATATGCTGGCGAAATGGTGTTGCCATGCACGAATGTGGAGCGGAATGTCAGCAATAGGAGTTGAAGGAACGACCGCATGGCTCCACATGGTACCCAGCCATTCCACGTGCTTTTGATAGGTTGGGTCGCAGGTGATGTGCTTGAGGTTATCTAGGATGTCTGTTCGACCCATTTGCCGAAGTCCCCAAAGCAGATTCCCTGAATAATCCAGCATGACGCGAGGGTTGCATCCCTGATTAATCAAATCTGGGATGAAATCGGCTATCCGGCTATAGCAATATGCAAACGGGCCTGCGTTATGGTTGTCTCCGTCATAGGGATGCTCAAACATATACTGCAAGTTGCAGATCAGTTCACCGGATGCGCCAGCAGGAATCGTGGGCTGATGCATATGGAGGGCGATCGCAAAGGCTGCTGATACCTGATTGAAATGGAGGTTGCTCTGGGGATAGAACACCTGAGCAGAACGATTTATGCATTGAAGATGGCCTTCCCAACCTGAAATATTAGGTAATCCATCAATCACCTCATCCAATATTGGAACATTATCTAAGCTGGCATTTTGATCGGGTGCATTAACATCAGCCATGTGAGAAACCATATCCCTCATCCTTCCAGCGAATAATCGGGTATCACCCAAGCTGCGCATTCTGCGAGAGCCCGCTGAGGGGAATCCGCTGAACGACTGACTTGTTGAATCACCCTGTTTTTATTTGTATTCAATACACGATGACTTAATGGACCATTGTCTGAAACTGAGACCGATAAGCGCATCCTAATCGGTTATTTGTGATGGCTACTTAAAGCCTACTTCGAAAGTTTGTTACTGGCGCATATTTTCCGAGTAATCGCAGTATTTCCAATTTCCTTAACTTTCTCAACGCGATCCTCTCATCTGAAGGCGGACAAGGGTAGTCTAGAAACTAAGGGACTTTGCTTAACCCTGAGATGACTGTTGGTGTGGGACACCGATCCGATTAGGGCTAACCCATAACATGTGCCAAATACAGATGGCCAGGTATGAGTCCTGACAAGCTTTGTATGACACGTTTTGTTCACAGGCGGGGTTCTATTTCTATGAGCCTTTCATCAGACCATTTTCGAACCGCAAACTATCGCGCTCGCAAAGTTGCCTACGATCGATGGCATCGATATCAGAGCAAAGTTCAGATTTTGCGATCGCAGTTGGGTTTCCATGACGCGACAGAAGATCGCCCGACTGTCTGTAAAGGCTGCACTCACTACCATGGCATTGCATATGGCCAACATCGCAATGCACGAACATTGCTAGTCTGTGGCTTTCATCCCTATGGTTGGCACAACAGTTCATCATGTCCCGATTGGCAGAGCGCTTAGCTGATACGGTTTAGGTGCTTTAATTCGATTCTTGATGTAACTGGACATCGTGTGATCAGCCCAGAACAATCACGTGTTAGGTTATTGCTCAAAATTTTTCCAAGGAAAGAAGCATGGCATTTTTCTCAGCTTGGATCACTGTTTTTGCTGTCAGTTTGGTGGTCGTTGTTACTCCGGGTCCAGATTTTGCGCTGACGTTACGTAACAGTTTGGCATACTCTCGACGGGCTGGAGTCTATACAGCAGTTGGTGTTGGTGCTGGTAATCTTGTTCATGCCACCTATTCACTGATCGGGCTCAGCGCAATCATTTCCAAGTCAATCCGTCTTGGCCGCGAACGAGCTTCCTTCATCCCTCTAGCTCTGTACCAGAGATAGATGACTTGCATAAGTTGTGAGCGCTCCGCGATTTAGCACACTTCTCAATGCCTCATTCTTTTCTGAACATCGCCAGGTCACAAGTGCAATGGATCTGCGAAATTTCACTAACGAGCTATTCTTTTGCTCTCAATTTGTCCATAGATGAACACAAAGTGTCACAATAGGCATGGCTCCAGAAAAGAGAGTAAGCCTAGGGGTAACTCGACGAGATTTGACAAGGCCCTAGTTTTGTTTGTATTCATTGAACGCCAAGGGGAACAGAATCAACATGCTCAAGCGGATCATCACAGTTTTTTTGGTCGTTCTAAGTTTTAGCTTGCAGAGTTGTGTATCAACTGGAGCAGGTCTGAAAAGCTATGTTGATGCCTACAATGGCTATGAGTTTGCCTACCCAAACGGGTGGGTAGAAGTGAAAGTTCCGAATGGACCTGACATTGTCTTACACGATTTTGTTGATCCCTCTGAGAATGTCAGCGTGATTATCGGTGAAGTTCCCGATGGAAAAACATTACAAGACCTAGGAACACCGAGTGAAGTTGGCCAGCGATTGGCGCAACGTGCAATCTCATCGGATGATGGAACCCGAAAAGCGGAACTCATCGGCGCAACGTCGCAAGAGCGCGCTGATAACGTTTATTACTTGCTGGAATATCTGGTTCAACTCCCCAATCAGACTCGTCATAATCTTGCTAGTGTCGTTGTTCAACGAGGGCAGTTGTTTACATTAAATGTGTCGACAACGGAAAAGCGCTGGGAACGTCTCAGCAATCAGTTTAAGCAGGTTGTGAGTTCCTTCTCGGTGTATTAAGAGTATTAAGGTGTAGCGAGCAAGATATGCTGACCTGACTATGGCTGTTCCTGTATTTGTTCTTGCATCTGCTTCTCCCGCCCGACGACGATTGCTGAATCTGGTTGGTATTGATCCAGTTGTTTGTCCAAGCAAGTTTGATGAATCATCAATTACTCTAGACAAGCCCGCAGAACTCGTTCAAGCGCTGGCTTTAGAAAAGGCGAAAGTTGTTCGACAACAATTGATGCAGTCGTCTGGCTGCACGATTCCAGAAACGTCTGATGCGCTCATCATGGGGTGTGATTCGGTGCTGTGGGTGAATGGCGAGATTCACGGTAAACCTCACGACGAAGCGGATGCGATCGCTCGATGGCAGCGCATGCGCGGCAAGTCTGGCGAACTCTACACCGGCCATGCGTTTATTGATCCTTATCGTCATCACACACTCGTGCGGTGTCAAGTGACTCAAGTGGACTTTGCAATGGTGAGCGATCGCCAGATTGAAGCTTATGTTGCAACTGGAGAGCCGATGAATTGCGCCGGGTGCTTTGCACTTGAAGGAAAGGGTGGACTATTCGTCGAACGCATCATCGGATGCCATAGCAATGTAATCGGCTTGAGTCTGCCGCTTCTTCGGCAAATGTTGAGCGACCTTGGCTACGACGTTTCAGATTTTTGGCGGTAGTTGAGAATAACGTTGGTGGTAATTGAGGGTGACGGCTAATCGTTCCATTCTCCTCGGGCGGGTACTGGAGGATTGCGCTCTAGGGTGCGAGTCACGTCATCATCTCGTCGTGCTCCGCCTCGCAACCATTGTCGAACTGCGACTTCAATCACCTTACTGGGATCTTCCGTAAGGTAACCAATCTGACGCAACAAGTCAGCGTCAATATCAATCGAAACATTCACCTTATTGTCAGAAAGGTTCTGCTTGGCTGGAGAATGGGAAAATTGCTCTAGATCAGACATACGACGCCCTCAATACCTCGTTCAGCATCAAAACAGGGAATTTATCAGAGCCTAAAGATGATTCGTTGCATCGACGAAAAAGCGATCGCCCAACAGGCGAAACGTTCTATCCCAACGGTGCAAGTAAACATCAGCTTTCACTGTGGTAGTTTTCCAAATCCTGGGTCGGTATCATACCCCGATTCGTGTACCCATATCGGTCATGGGAAACATTTTTTGAGGTCGCACGATGCAGTCCTCAACATGGCGGTTCGCCGTGAGTGTCTATCGTGATATCACTGACCTCGGTTCACCCAGCATAGCCCATGTCTTACAAGAGACAAAGAGCCATGCGCAATAGCAACCCCAGATGAATTGTGGAAGGTGTGACGCGCTGCGCCCTCAATCTCCCACCATTCACTTCATACATCATCTAAGAAAGCTATATCAGGATAGATAACTGTCAGAATTGTTCTACAGCTTAAGTTTCTACAGCTTAAGTACGGCCATAAATGCCTCTTGAGGGACATCAACTGTTCCGATGGCCTTCAAGCGCTTTTTACCCTTGGCTTGTTTCTGCAAGAGCTTTTTCTTCCGACTAATGTCACCGCCGTAGCACTTGGAAAGTACGTCTTTCCGAAGTGCTGGAATGCTCTCACTTGCAATAATCCGACTCCCGATCGCAGCCTGCACAGGGATCTTAAATTGGTGACGAGGAATCAATTCTTTCAATTTCTCAACAAGTGCTCTGCCCACGTGGTAGGCCTTGTCGCGGTGAACAATCGTCGCCAGCGGGTCAACTGGCTCACTATTAATCATGACATCAAGCTTAACCAACGTATTTTCTCGATAGCCGATGAGCTGATATTCCATACTTGCGTAACCGCGAGAACGCGACTTGAGCTGATCAAAGAAGTCTGTCACCACTTCAGCCAGGGGAATTTCATAAATTAAGTTGGTCCGCCCCTGAGCCAAATACTTCATATCTTTGAACTCGCCGCGGCGGGTTTGGCTAAGCTCCATCAATGCACCGACAAACTCTTCCGGCACAATCATCTCAACCCGAACATAGGGCTCTTCCATCATTGTTCGATATTGAGGATCAGGTAGCTGGCTGGGGTTGTCAATCATCAGCACGTCGCCATCAATGGTCGTTACTCGATAGATAACAGAAGGTGCGGTCGTGATGAGGTCGAGGTTGTATTCACGCTCCAAGCGCTCCTGCACAATTTCCATATGCAACAACCCCAAGAAGCCGCAGCGGAAGCCAAATCCCATGGCGCTTGAGGTTTCTGGCTCATATTGCAACGCTGCATCGTTGAGTCTGAGTTTATCGAGGGCTTCGCGCAAATCTTCATACTGCTCAGAGTCAGTGGGAAACAGGCCACAGAAGACCATTGGTTTTGCTTCTGTATATCCAGGCAAAGGAGCTTCTGCCTGAGCTCTTGCAAGGGTGATGGTATCGCCAACACGAGCATCTTCAACTGATTTGATGGCTGCGGATAAATACCCAACTTCCCCGGCATGAAGTTCATCAACTGGGATTTGCCCCGGCGATAAAACCCCGATTTCGTCAATATCGTATTCTTTCCCAGATGCCATTAAGCGAACGCGATCGCCCTTCCGTAAGGTTCCATCCATCACTCGAAAATAGACGATCACGCCCCGATAAGCATCGTAGTAGCTGTCAAAAATGAGGGCTCGGAGCGGCTCTTCAATCGTGTCCCGTGGAGAAGGCACGAGATAAACAATCGACTCAAGAATTTCTGGAATGCCAATTCCTTCCTTTGCAGAAGCCAGAATTGCATCACTGCAATCTAACCCAATGATTTCTTCGATTTCCTGCTTGACGCGTTCTGGATCGGCACCGGGCAAATCAATCTTGTTTAAGACTGGAATAATTTCTAAATCGTGCTCTAACGCCAGATAGACGTTTGCGAGTGTTTGGGCTTCAACCCCTTGAGAGGCATCAACCACTAAGAGCGCGCCCTCACAGGCCACGAGTGACCGAGAGACCTCGTATGAGAAATCAACGTGACCCGGCGTATCAATGAGGTTCAAAATGTATTCTTCACCATTCTTGGCTGGGTAGTGCATCCGTGCAGCCTGAAGCTTGATAGTGATGCCCCGCTCCCGTTCTAGATCCATCGAATCAAGAAACTGCTCCTTCATCTGGCGATCGTCCACTGTGCCAGTGACCTGTAGCAGTCGATCGGCCAGGGTAGACTTACCGTGGTCAATGTGAGCGATGATTGAAAAATTTCGAATTCTGGAAACAGGTGCGTCGGTCATAAACGTGCACTAAACCTAAACATTCAAAGCCAAGAATATTAAACGAGGTAATCAACGACCTGCAATCTATATCAGATTGTAGAGTGATTGCTCTTTGCATATTGTAATGCTTTCAAATCAATGAATCGAGCGGGTCATGATCAAAGTTATAACTGATGCCTCTTCTGACAGAGCAAGCTTGCGTTTTTGCAAGAAATAACCTGTCGAGTAATGGCTACTAGGGTTGAGACAGATATGCACCATCATCAACGCGCAGGGTAAGTACAGCGGCGATCGCCATGAACACCCCACCGAGAGCAACGGCCAAGAGTCGATCCTCTCCTAGAAAATGAATCATCAGCCAACCGAGGCCAAGGGATGCGAAGACTTCTGGCAAGACAATAAAAAAGTTGAAGATGCCCATGTAGATCCCACTTTTTTTCGGTGGCAGTGACCCCATTAGCATCGCGTAGGGCATCGCTAAGAGGCTAGCCCAAGCAATACCAACGCCGATCATTGATGCAAGAACCCAATATTGATTCGGCACAATCAGAAGGGACCCTAACCCAGCGGCTCCGGCAAAGAGGCATAACATGTGAGTCGTCTGTCGGCTTGTGGCTTTCGAAAGTTTCGGCAGTAAAAACGAGAAGCCAACACAGACGGCGTTGTACATCGCGATGCAAATTCCAGCCCACTCAATGCCTTCGGTATATTCTGGCGTGCTTTTTTCGAAGGCCCCAAAGATATTGTGGGCGATCGCTGGAGGAAAATATAAGAACATGCAATACATCCCCAGCCAGCTAAAGCACTGTACCCAAGCCAGTTGTCGCATCGTTGGTGGCATCTGACGAAAGGCAAGAAAAATTTCTTGAAACGTGCTGATGAACCCCAACCGTCGCTCTTGTTGTCGCTTAAATGCATCCATATCTTTAGGCGGACGCTCTTTTGTTGTGACCACGGTCCACAAGACCGTCCCGAAGAAGGCGGCGGCTCCAATATAAAAAGACAGTTCAACGCTCCATGGAATGGAGTTTGCGTTATTCGAGCGGGACAGATGGAGACTATGGGTCAGTATCCACGGCAGAGCAGACGCTGTAACTGAGCCTAAACCAATCAATAAACTTTGAATTGCAAATCCACGTGTCCGCTGGCCTTCAGGAACGAGATCTCCAACGAATGCTCGGAATGGTTCCATGCTGACATTCGCGGCTGTATCTAAAATCCACAACGCTCCGACGGCCATCCATAAGCTCGAAGCATTTGGCATCCACACAAGCGCAAGGGAACTGATAATCGCTCCCACCAGAAAATAGGGACGCCGACGACCCAGGCCGCTCCAGGTGTTATCGCTCAAGTTACCGACAATGGGCTGAATGATTAGTCCGGTGAGGGGTGCAGCCAACCACAGAATGGGAATCTGATGGGCATTTGCTCCTAGATATTCGAAAATAGCGCTCGTATTTGCCATCTGGAGACCCCAGCCAAACTGAATACCGAGGAATCCAAAACTGATATTCCAGAGCTGCCAGAAGGATAATCGCTTAGGAAGAAGACAGGATGGCGCAGATGAAGCAGGCATCACCGGTTCTGATGAAGATGCAACTGACGACACCGAAGAATCAGAAGTCATTATGAATTTAATATCGATCACAGCTTAGGTGTTTAGGTCGATTGCAGAAGTGCTGCACGTTAACCTAGACTTCGGTTCTCAATCTAGACGTTGGTCATACCATTTCTTGAAATGGATGCACGAAATGATGCGTTAAATAGTGTTGTGGAGCCCTACCCACCGAGCGGGTCCACAACAATCAAATCACGTGCCAATTTGAAGAAGGCGTATTAAGCCTGTCTTGAGACTATTGTTCTTATACCACTGTCAGACTGATGACGACTGTCTTATGGGAGCAATTGTTAAAGCTTGATCGATTTTTTCACGAACGACATTGGCCGATTGATGAAGAGCTTGGCGTTCTGAATCGGTCAACTGTAGTTCTTGGACCTGCTCGACTCCTTCACAACCTAGCCGGACGGGCACTCCAATGAAGATATCGTTTAAGCCATACTCACCCCGTAAGTAAGACGACACTGGTAACACCCGAGATTCGTTTCGTAAAATGGCCTCGACCATTCGATAAGCCGACGACGCGGGTGCATAGTAGGCCCCACCCATTTTTAACAATCCGACAATTTCTGCACCGCCGTTTCGAGTCCGTTCAACCAGGCGATGAATCGTGGCTTCGTCCATTAACTCGGTGATTGGGATGCCGCTAACGGTCGAATAGCGGGGCAGCGGAACCATTAAATCCCCATGGCTGCCCAATACCATTGCCTGCACATCAGATGATGCCACCCCCAATTCGAGGGCGATGAAGGTTTGAAACCGAGAGGAATCTAGAATGCCTGCCATCCCCACAATACGGTGATGTGGAACGCCACTCGTTTTCCATGCCAAGTAGGTCATGACATCTAACGGATTCGTCACCATGATGAGAATCGCGTTCGGAGAGTAGGCGATCGCCTCTTGTATGGCTTCGATGACAATTTTTGCATTCGTGCGCAGCAGGTCATCTCGCGTCATGCCAGGTCGCCGAGGTAGCCCTGCTGTCATCACAATGATGGTTGACCCTGCCGTGTCTGCATAGGTGTTCGTACCGACAATTGAGCGATTGTGTTGCTCAATTCCACGGGCTTGCATCAGATCCAGAGCGATGCCTTGAGGTCGCCCCTCAACAATATCAAGCAACACAACGTCCGCTAAATTCCGCTCTACAATGCGCTGCCCCAACGCGCTGCCCACATTTCCAGCGCCAATTACTGTCACGCGAGGCGGGTAGCAAGTTGAATTAAATGGGGGGCAGGAAGCCATTGCACATCACAGAACGTCGCCAGAGAAAAGCGATCGCCGTCCGATAGGCTACTGAAACGTTTCAAGCTGGTCAGCCCGTAGCCACATGTTGGGTGTTGGCACGTGTCCAAACTTCACCAGCATATAGTCGCCTCGACTATCGACAATTTCACCCTTGGTTTCAAAAATGTAGGGTGGAAAGCGAGTGTCACTGGCCTGAGCCTCTACACTATTCTCTAGTTTCTCTCGGATAACGCGAACAAGATCGCCTTTCTTTACAGCCATAACCTTTTCGCTCACTCTACACGTCGAATCTTAAGCTATCTTTCAGTATTTTGTTACCGAACGCAAATCCTTGCGATCGCACTGCGCAGGCAAGACTGACACAATTGCTCGGTATCAAGAACAGTGTTGCAAGGGTAGCGGGTTGTACTCACTACCTATTGCAATGTTGCATCAATCCTCGCAACGTTGCTTAATTAACAACTTGCCACCAGCCAAACGCTGGGCCAATAAACCGCACGGTAACCCAGTAGGCTACTAGAACACCGATGCCAATCCATGCACCACGCGTGCTCAACGCGACAAAACGCTGAGCCTGACTTTTTTTGAAGGGAAGCCAAGAGACGATGTTCTCTTCTTGACCATATTGGTCGCCTAATGCTTCTTTACGGCGCTTTGATTCTCCCATGGGTTTCTAATCCACTTGTCTACATCAAGATTGACGTCAGTTATTGGTCTTGGAATACATGTGTCGGCGCGCAGCGCGCTTACACATGTGGCCCGGTCAGCGTATTGATCAATGTACTTCCGCCAGTTCCGCTCCTATATTTTTGCAGATTTAATTGAGCGTGTAGGCGTCTGACACAAAACCAGACATGTAAAAGCCCTGTTCTATTATCCTGTCGGTTCGGTTCTCAAGCGTTTCTCAGCGGTGTTCAGGCATCAATCTTTAATCTTTGAACACGGTTGAATCAAGGTAGCTGATACGAGCATGGGGGCTAATGGCACTGAGCACTTGGCTACCATAGCTACGATGATTCACGCGATTATCTAGCAGTGCGACGACTCCTTGGGATTCACGCATCGGTGCGATCGCCTGTTGCAGAGTGTTGAGTGTTTCAGGCAGGAGATACAGTCGGAACCAGTTTTGACGAAGACGCTTGTACTGAGAGACCCGTCCTGCCACAAGGGGATGTTCGAGGGAAGGAATTGGGAGTGTGGCGATCGCCAACAAATTTGGAGTAGGGAGAACGGCCTGATGGGTCTGCCAAAAATCCCAGCCGCTGATTAAAATCCCGTTTTCATCGAGACATGTTTTCTCAACCTGAACCCGACTGCCGTACTCAGATGCCAATTGGGAGGCCACTTGCGCTTTCAAGGGGATATCGCCAATGAGAATAACCGTTAGGCCCGGAGTGTCGGATTGAGCCCCAATCATCTCGCGAAGCTGCTGGATGAGAGCCGGTTGAAACTGCGGCGTATTTGGCATCGGGATGCGGTCTGGGACATAGACGTGAATCATTTCCCGGTGCGGATCAGGTGAGAACTTAAGGCACGTCAGATCCTCAAGTCCCAACCGCTGGCGGAACACGGGTGCATCCGACTCTAAATCGAGTGATCCACCGATGAGCACAACAGATTGCCGGTCCCACACGGGGGACAAGGCCGTTGTGACATCGAACGGACAGCAATGAAGCGAAAATACGCCCTGACTTCGATTGACGGTTGTCCAAATCAGCTGCCCAGGACGTTGAGATTGGGCTAGAAACGAAGACCATTCCGATGTTGGCAACGGAGATGCCCCATGAGCATCCTCATCAGAGTAGTCTGATAAATGAAGAAGATGCCCCAGCGACATCAGCATTTCATGTTCGTCAGCATCGATTAGATAACAGTCATAGGGACTGGGAGGGTGTTGAAAAATAGAGTGAGTGAGCCGAACACGGGTATCTCGGATTGTTTCTGCGTGCTGAGGGCACGCAAGCATGAGCTGCTCCCAGTTCTGCGGATAGAAGTCGAGGGTCAGCTCGTCACGAACGTGAGCTTCTAGATTTTCAACCCCATCGATGATCGTCGGGACATTGTTGGGAAAGCGATCGCATGCGTTGAGGCGATCGCTCAACCAAGATTCAATTGATGTTAACAACAGACCTTGATAGTCTCCTGATGGCCAGCGATCGCCCATTTGAATGGGTTTTGGCACCGACATCCATTGCTGCAGGCGCGGAATCTCCACAAGTAGCAGTCGCTGCCGCAGCGCTTCAGGAACCACCAAAATAACTGGGTCAGACCATAATACGGCGGGCATTAGATAGCTCAGTCGATAGCGCCCGTAATAACCAGCGGGAGTTCCTGCCTGAATCAGGGCACTTCGATTAACGCGCAACGCACGAGCAACTAACCTCGCCATCGTCAGATGGTGGGGCCAAAAGGGTTCTCCTTGCTCCTTCAAAAAGGCACGGAGTTGTTGATGGACTTCAACTTCAATCACAAGCTCTGCGTCGCTAAATTAATCCAATGTCCTACATTGTGACATAAACAACCTCTCAAACAGCAGGATGCTAGCGGACAGAGAAGGTATCGCGCGTCACGTTTGTCAATCGGCAGAAACTGACCTTTACTGATGGATTGGCTATCCTGCAAGATTTAGGAAAATCACATCACGACTATGAATATCGGTATTGTTGGACTTGGGCTCATCGGTGGCTCTCTAGGGCTGGATCTAAAAGCCCTGAACGAGCATACAATCACTGGCGTCAGCCGGCAGTCTTCAACCTGTCAGCGGGCAATTCAGCGAGGTGCAGTGGATGACGCCCATCCTGATCTCATGGCCGTCACCTCAGCAGACATTATCTTCATCTGCACGCCGATAGCATCGATTATTCCAACTCTTCAGAAGCTGGTGCCTCATTTGCCGCCCACGACGATTGTGACCGATGTTGGTTCCGTTAAAGCATCCGTGGTGCATTCAGCAGAGTCCGTATGGGCTAACTTTGTTGGGGGGCATCCCATGGCAGGGACTGCGGAGAGTGGCATTGAAGCGGCATTGACCGGGCTGTTTGTCGATCGGCCGTATGTGATCACTCCCACTCAATCGACGCCCTCAACGTCAGTTTCAGTGCTTGAGACGCTGGTGCGATCGCTTAAATCGAATCTGTATATCTGTGCTCCAGAAGACCATGATCGAGCGGTTGCCTGGATTTCTCACCTGCCCGTGATGGTAAGTTCCAGTCTCATCACATCGTGTCTTGATGAACCGAACCAAGATGTCTTTCAACTTGCTCAGGCCCTTGCGAGTTCAGGGTTCCGAGACACAAGTCGTGTTGGAGGTGGCAATCCAGAACTAGGCGTCATGATGGCACGTTATAACAAGTGCGAAGTCGTGCGATCGCTCAAAACCTATCAAGCTGAACTGAGTAAGCTCACTCAATTGATCGAAACCGAAAATTGGCCTGCGCTGGAAGCAGTGCTTCAACAGACCCAGCAGACTCGGCCTCAATTTCTATAGCTCTACAGGTCAGGCTAATTTCATTTCCTGCAATAGACGCTTAACGTCACGCGTCACCAGGCTACCGCGAGTGTGTCACAACTGTCAGAAGCCCGAAGCGGAAGCTCTGGTGCATGACCTGTACTAGGATTGCCGTTGCTTACCAGAGACAAGTGTGAGGTACTCGTCCTTTGGTTCTCCGGTCCAACCATTTATTCCATGCTTGGGCAACCAAACGAGGTGAATATAGGAAACAGCAATCGCTAAAGCGAAGAGAATCACGTAAAACAACCAACGAAGGTTAAAGTACGACAACAGCAGTCCCACGCTGAGAATTGTTCCTACCTTAGAGAGTCGCCTCCATTTGGGGCGATGTTCTTCAAAATGGCCAAATAGAATGTTGCCAATGGCAAAGATGCCGAAAATTAATGAAACGTCAAACCAATATGTCGATGTGCTCCACATTTTTCCAGGACTCAGCTCATTCAGCTGTATAAACCTAAGTTCAACGGCACCGAACTCAAATGCTCTCCGTTCACGATAACTACGTTTTACTTAAAGTCGTCTTTCATTCCCAACTTCTTCTGGTTTAGTATCCATTGTAAGCTTCTCGCATGCATGACGAAGACATAGGAGGCTTCGGGCTCAACAGCGCCCAAAGCCTCCATATTCTTTCTAAATGCTGCTAAGTCGGTGCAGAGCTGAACTAGCTACAGCTTACAGCACCTCAGCATACATACGAGCTAGGGTTAGCGTGAAAAACTTACGGATACTTGGAACATAGGCTCGCTTGGTGAACACATCATATTGATTGCGCTCAATCGCATTTAGAATTTTTCGATACAGCATCAGAGCTGTCCAGACTGGCCAACGGGCATCTTTGCTCAGCTTTCTTACCCCGCATTCAGCCTGGGCATAGAACGCTTGTGCTCGGTCAATCTGAAACTTCATGAGATTGCACCATCGCTCATCAATGACGCCATTCATCAAGTCATCTTCCGTGTAATTAAATCGTGCCAAGTCCTCTAATGGCAGGTAGATACGCCCCCGACGAGCATCTTCACCAACATCACGAAGAATGTTCGTTAGCTGATTTGCAATACCGAGGGCGATCGCCTCCTGTTCAGGTTTGACCACATCAATGCCAGCCTTCCATGGAACATCCCACACGCTAGTATCAGTGCCCATCACAGCATTAGACATGAGCCCCACTGTTCCAGCCACTCGATAGCAGTACAGATTTAAGTCTTCAAATGTTTCATAGCGGCTGCGATACAAATCCATCCGCTGGCCAGCAATCATATCTCGAAAGGGCTGAATCTCAATTGGAAAACGAGACAGCGCGTCAACAAGAGCAACGTCTGGATCAGCGACCGGACGGCCGGCAAAAATCGACTCTAGGTTCTTTTCCCACTGGTCCAATGTTGCTGGAGTCGTGGATGCAGCATCTGGACCATCGACAAGCTCATCCGTCCGACGACACCATACGTAGATTGCCCATATGGCTCGACGCTTTTCTTCAGGCATCAGCAATGTGCCCAAATAAAACGTTTTTGAATAAGTTGCTGTTATATGCCGACAATACTCATAGGCATCGTCGAGAGAGGCCAGGTTACTTGCTGATGGAGACTCGGACAATTTCAGCATTACATTGCAGGCAGAGGGATAAACGTCACGGATAGCCGTCATAGGAATTCGATAGGGATATCAGCCAGAGATCAGAGACAGGGCATGCATGCCCGTGCAGTTGTCACAGAGCTATGCAACCATTTGTGGTTGCAACGGCTCGTGCTCAGAGGACGCCTCTGCAACCGAATTGGCATGCTCACGAATCGCCTGCGCTGTCAGCTTACCAGAAAGAACGGCCCCTTCCATGCTGGCTAGATAGCGTTGCATGGTGAAATCTCCGGTTAGAAAGAAGTTCGGAATAGGTGTGACCTGGCTAGGACGATGGTTTTGACGCCCAGGAGTTGCCTTGTAAACCGATCGCGGCGTTTTAACCACCTTGGATTTCAGCAGTTGAGCAGGAGCGTCAGTTTCAAAGTGCTGAGGAAATAGTTTGTTCAATTCGGCCATGGTTGCATCCACAATGTCCTGGTCTGACTTGTGAATCCAATCCTTAGCAGGGGCAAGAACGAGCTCTAACATTGAACGATCAGGGTTCTGATATTCTCGGCACGTGTTGCTCATGTCTGCATAAACGCTCAGTAGAGGCGAACGTGAAAAGAGCAGATGGTCAATATCTGTGAGCTTACGGTCAAACCAAAGGTGAATGTTAATGACGGGAACCCCTTCTAATCCGTTGAGTTGCTCAAAGAAAGCCATCTTACGCCACTGTTCAGGAAGCATAACCTTCAAGGGATCAACCGGCATCGCAGATACATATGCATCTGCAGTTAGCACATAGTCGTCAGCTCCATTGTTGCCGCGCATGAGATAGCCCTTAACAGAACCATCCTCATTGAGCAGAATCTTTTTCAACGAGGAATTCAACTGGACCGTGCCGCCCCGTTCGGTGATGTAGTCAGCCAATGGCTGGCACAAACGTTCGGGTGGAGCTCCATCAAGAAACGCCATCTTAGACCCATTCTTCTCTTGGAGAAATCGGTTCATCGCAGTCAAGATGATGGTTGATGAAATCTCATCAGGTCCAATGAAGTTCAAAGACTTCGTCATGGCAATAAAAACTTCATCGTTGACCCGCTCGGGAATGTTGTGCTTCTTGAGCCATTCTGTCCAAGAGTATTTATCCATCTCTTCGACGTATTTCTGCCCTCTCACCATCACAGGAATCAACCCAAGCCCAAAGCGAATCTTTTCTTCCCAGGTGAGCATGTCATTGTTGCGCAAGATCGCAAAAACTCCATTCATTGGAGCTGGGATATCGGGAAAATCAAAGCGAGAGTAAGTTCCAGGCGCGTTGGGTTGGTTGAAGATCATACTGTGCTCTTTCCACTGGAGACGATCTTCAATTCCGAGTTCTCCAAACAGTTGAAGCATGTTTGGGTATGCTCCAAAAAAGATATGGAGCCCCTTCTCATACCAGTCTCCGTCCTCGTCCTTCCAGGCTGCAACCTTGCCACCTAAAACATCTTCGCGTTCGAGGACAACTGGGGTATGACCAGCGTCTACCAGGTATTTAGCACAAGAGAGTCCAGCGAGTCCGCCTCCAGCGATTGCAACTTGCATGTAACGCAACTTTCCTCTGAAAATCTTTACTTATCCTTGATTATTATACAAACCGTTACATTTCGGCTGCTTTCCTAATCAATTCATTTAGATAAACAAGCAAGCAATTCAATGATGTGTCTTGACCCAGTTCATTCTGTAGCCTGTGGCACCCGTGGATACTGCAGCGTTCAGTTGAACGACGCAACCTGTCGGGATATTGCTCTGACTAGGGTTCGCTGGTCTTTTGTTTTTCATGCCAGTGTGTGGGTTTTAGTTAACGCAGTATGCGCGCGATCGCTTTAGAGTCGGCATTTTTGTAAGTGACGATTAAGCCAATTCGTAAAGCCAAAACTGATCCATTTTGCTGATGTTGCTTGTTCTTCAATCGAGCTATTTTTCAAATCTTTAAGAGAGAAATAACGGTCAACCGTGAAATTACATTAGGCCAAAATTCTAATAATTAAGCCTTTATAAGAGTGTTTCGTTAGCATCAGTGCTAACTGGGAGGAGAATCTTGGTTACCATCGAGTACCGTTGAAGAACTTCGGAAGAGATTCTCAGGAGCGTTCGTTAGAAATAATCCAATGGGACAAGCAGCGAGCGATTTAGTTGTGCGCTAAAGAACCGAATGGGCTGAGGTGTCTTAGCCCAAATGGCTAAAGCCATAAGCCAAAGGTGAATTTTGACATCGGAACTCCCAAGCCACACCAAAATTCATCTCTTAAATCCAGAATACCAACGATGCTTTTCATCCACGAAACAGCGTGGATGTACTCGTGATGGATAAATAAGCTTCATGCTTACTTGGAAGTGAATCGCTCTACGAGACACATTCCTCAGAGAAAACTATGACGATTAAGCTGAATTAAATGATGATTTCAGATGTACAAGCTGTCACCACTTATGACTTGAAAACGGCTAATCATTTGTTTCTGATTCAAACAAATCTGGTGACTCAAATTACTCAACTCGTTAGAACTCAGCACCGCGCAGCTGAGATCATCCAACAGGTTGTTAATGAAATCAACCAAGGTCTACATCCTAAATGGATGACGTATTCCGAAGTTGGCATTGTGGATAATGACAGTCTCTCCACACAGCAGTCTAAGCAAATGTCATCTGTTGGAATGAATCGTTGGGAGTTGTCTAATGGTCTGACTGATGGTTATCGGTCGTCTACGACTCACTCAGATCACGTTGATAATGAGCTATTCATTGAAAAAACAAATCGCCATTTGTGGCTTGTTGCGGATACCTTTGAACACGATTCCCAGGAGCCAGCGATCGCCCCAGATTCTGTTTGCGTATTAGAAATTCCGCTCAAATGGAATGATCACCTTCTTGGGATCTTTCATCTCTTCTCTCCTCAGCCCATGCAATGGGCGATTCAAGAGGTGGAAATCATCAGCAATATTGCACAGATTTTATCGTTGGTCCGTGCCAATGAGTCATTAAAGCGACGCTCAAACCTGATAGAAGCGGAGACTTATCATGTTAAGCAGTCTAATCAGGCTCTTTTTCAATCCATTCCAATGATGCTGCATATCACTGACCGCACCGATCGCATCACAGCGGTTAGCGATGTTTGGTTACAGCAAATGGGATATTCGCGAGATGAGGTCATTGGTACTCGCCTCATTGATTACATGACAAACGAATCCCGCTGCTATGCAGAAACAACAATTCTATCGGCCTATTTTCAGATGGGTCAGTGCAAGGACATTCCATTCAAGCTCATTACAAAAGCAGGACAGACGCTAGATGTCCTGTTTTCAGGCAAAGTTGAACGCGATACCTATGGAACTGTGCTTCGCTGCATTGAGAGCCTGGTGAATGTGACCCGTCAGCGCGAAGTCGAGCGTCAACTCTTTCGAGAGAAAGAAAGGGCTCAGGTAACGCTTCAGTCAATCGGGGATGCGGTCGTCACAACAGATGTGCACGGGCAAGTGGATTACCTAAATCCGATTGCAGAAGATTTGACTGGATGGCGAGTTCAAGAAGCCATTGGTAAGCCGATTGCTGAGGTGATGCCAATTATCCATGAAATGACGCGCACTCCAATTACAAACCCAGTGGATCACGTGCTGAACTATCGACGACATGTTGAATTGGTTAACCATGCTGTGTTGATCAATCGATTTGGAGTTGAATATGCGATTCAAGATTCAGCGGCTCCTATTTTGAGCAATGATGGAACATTGCTCGGAGCTGTCTTAGCGTTTCATGATGTCACCCAAACGCGCTCGATGGAGCGTCAATTGGCGTGGCAAGCGAGCCATGATTCATTAACGGGCCTCATGAATCGACGCGAGTTTGAAATAAAACTCGCTGAGGCGATCGCCGCTGCCCATCAAAACGAACAGCACCATGTGCTGTGTTATCTCGATTTAGATCGCTTCAAGGTCATTAACGATTCATATGGACACGCCGCTGGTGATGAACTGATTCGCCAGGTTGCGATTCTATTAAGAAATCAGCTGTCGACGTCAGACGTCATTGCTCGATTAGGCGGTGATGAATTTGGCATCATCATGTATCACTGTCAGTTGGCTAAGGCTCAAGAAATCTGCAACACCATTCGCCAAAACATTCAAAACTTTCGGTTTGTCTGGCAATCGCATCATTCGCATATCTGCGTTAGCATCGGCGTCGTGCAAATTGACAACGAGTGTGTAGAGCTGGCTGAGATCATGAGCGCAGCTGATGCCGTATGCTATGCCGCTAAACAGCGGGGGCGTAATCGAGTCTATCCGTATCACGAAAATGATGCCGAAGTTGCTCAGCAACGGGCCAACTGTCAGTGGATTGAGCGACTCAATCGAGCGATGGAAACAGACCGATTTCAGCTTTATGCTCAAACGATTCAAATGTCTGAGCAATCGAAACGTCACTCCGTTCATCTTCATGAAATCCTGCTGCGATTGGTTAATGAAGAGGGAGAGCTTGTTCTGCCACTCAATTTCATGCCTGCGGCCGAGCAATATAGCCTCATGCCTCATATTGACCAATGGGTGATTCGTAAGTTTTTCCAAACCTATCATCAACACCAGCAGAACAAAGGTCGCCAGCAACGTCAGCACGAGCATGTGTTTACGATCAATCTTTCTGGAGCGAGCGTGAATGACGATCAATTTTTGGATTTCTTGAACGCGCAGTTCGACGAATTTCAGGTCCCTCCAAAACAGATTTGTTTTGAAATTACCGAACGAGTGGCGATCGCCAACTTAGAAAAAGCAGCGCAACTGATTCGAGACATCAAGCACATTGGTTGCCGATTTGCCCTTGATGATTTTGGTAGCGGCGTGTCCTCATTCAGTTATCTGAGGCATTTACCGATAGATTATTTAAAAATTGATGGAAACTTTGTAAGAAGTTTGCTTAGTGATCCGGTGAATTGTGCAATCGTGGAATCAGTTAATCACATTGGTCATTTGATGGGTATCCAAACGATTGCCGAGTTCGTTGAGACAACGGACATTTTGAAGCAACTAGAAGTGATGGGAATTGACTATGTTCAGGGATTCGCTGTCCATCGTCCAGTTCTTCTCACTCAGCTTCTGTGAGCAACTCATATTTGAGATCAGAACGTTTACCTAGGCAGAATCCTTTCGCTTAATTGGAACGTTCTCACATCAAATCCGACTTTAAAAACCCAGTGATTGTGTTTTGTGAAATTTGCATGTCTCGGCATTTCACAAAAGCTGAAGCGCTGGTGTTTATTCTCGGATTTGGCATTGCTTATTCGGCTAGGTCTCTCAGGTCATGATTTCAGGCTGAACTTCCTGCCCTGCCTCATGAGAACTGAACTATCTATGACACTGTGCAACTGCGTTAAGTGCAAAAAATATGTGCGTCATGATCAAGTGGATTTTGATTGCGCTATTGGAACTTGTGCTGCTGTTAGAACTTGTGCTCACTGAGCAATTTGTTCGCAGTGAGAGCCAAATTTGTCTAAATCCTATAGAGATTTTTGGTTTTTGATGAAGCTGTTTTTTTTGAATGTCAAGCCGGGAACGATTGGAATGGCTGGAATTTACGTTGTATTGATATGACTTCCGTTAGGAAATAGCGACTTATCAAGTGTGAAGTGTTAGGGAGCGGCAATCGCCAGGGTAACGTTTTGAGGATTTCTCACATGGTTAACAACACGGAGTCAAGAGAGTGTCAGATTGCTGTGCATGAGCAAGTTGGTCACATCAAGCTTCCAAGAACATTAACAGTGCTTGAGGCTGTCGCTTTCAAGCAGTCATTTCAAGATTTGTGTCAATCTAATCCGCACCTGACACAGGCAGAACTCGATTTTTCCGATACGCAATTCATTGACAGTAGCGGAATCGGGGCAATGATGGGGGCTTGGAAAACAGCGAAACAGCATGAGGTGCAATTTTCTCTGCATAATGTTCCTCCGCCGGTCATGATGTCCCTGTCGCTCGCTGGGCTTGATCAGTACTTAGATATCCGGAATATCCTGCCGGCTTCTTCTGCTCACGACAGGAAAAGGTCTTGGGATAAGACACTTGCTCAAAGTCAAACGCCTACCACTCACCCATCCGTGCGATCGCCCATTAAGCGATTGGTCGACATCATTGGAGGGTCCATTGGGCTAGGGCTCACCATGCTTCTATTTATCCCAATTGCGATCGCCATCAAAATTGAGGACGGAGGACCTATTTTCTTCAGCCAAACCCGTTGTTCCTGGATGGGGCGGCGATTCACAATTTGGAAATTTCGCTCCATGGTCATCAATGCAGAAGCATTGAAGGAAAAGCTGGCTGCACAAAATGAGATCGGCGGCGCACTCTTCAAAATTAAAGAAGATCCACGCATTACACGAATTGGTAAATTTCTTCGGAAAACAAGCTTAGACGAATTCCCTCAGTTCTGGAATGTGGTGAAAGGTGACATGAGCTTAGTTGGAACTCGTCCACCAACGCCAGACGAAATAGAGATGTATGAAATTCCTCAGTGGCAGCGCTTAGACGTTAAACCTGGGCTAACGGGCGAATGGCAAGTTCACGGACGCTCATCGGTAACAGATTTCGAAGATGTGATTCGGCTCGATCTACGCTACCAAGAACGATGGTCGTTGATGTATGACTTTCATCTGATTTTCAAAACGGTTGCCGTTTTATTTAGTAAGGATTCGGGAGCTTATTAAAGGCGGCTTCCGATCGATTGCACTGATCAATCTAAAGCATCAACGCTCAATCAGCAGGACTCAATGCTGCTCTGTCACTGTAGATACGGTGAACGCAAGCCTGAAAACCTGATTGAACCATTGCAAAATTCTATGAAAATTCGGTCTTTTTCTCCCCAGATTAAGGGGACTCGCGTTACCTTGTTATCGAGGATTAGCTTCGTGCTATTTTCCTTAACGACAAGGCGGGCAGTGTGGGGGCTCTTACTGTCCGTCTTGTAGTTTCTTTTGAGGGACTCTTTAACCGAGTGGGGCTCTTTGGTCTAGCGGGGCTCTTTGGTCTAGCGGGGCTCTAATTAAATGCATCACGTTGGATGCCAGTCATTTCTGAATGACGAGCTCCTTGTTCATCATTTATTACATTGCTGTCTATGGTGACGCTTAGCCTCTGCATGATTGTGAAGAATGAGGCAGCTCGATTAGCAGCATGTTTAGAAAGTGTGCGCTCTGTCGTAGATGAGATTGTTGTCCTAGACACGGGGTCGACCGATACGACCGTTGACATTGCAAAGCAGTTCAACGCTGTCGTTGAATTTCATCCGTGGAATTATGATTTTGCCGAAGCTCGGAATATTTCGCTTCAATACGTTACGTCAGATTGGGTACTTGTATTAGATGCTGATGAGCAACTGGCGAGCGATATGGGGCCTCAACTTCGACAGGCCATCGAAGCTGGAGATAATCGTCTAGTTATCAATCTGGTTCGGCAAGAAATTGGTGCGGCGCAATCGCCCTATTCACTGGTGTCTCGCCTGTTTCTGAAGCATCCTGACATTCGCTTCACGCGCCCCTACCATGCCATGGTGGACGATAGCGTTACTGAAATTTTGAGCCGTGAGCCTCGCTGGACGATCCATGACCTACCGGGAACTGCAATTTTGCATGATGGCTATCGAGCCGAGGCGATCGCTAATCGAAATAAACTGCAAAATGCTCGCTTGACCATGGAGCGCTACTTGTCAGCACATCCAGGCGATCCCTACGTCTGTAGCAAATTGGGTGCTTTATATGCAGACCTCGAGCGTCCAACCTATGGGATTGAACTACTGGAACGAGGACTCAAATCATCTGCATTGAATGCGCCCATTGCCTATGAACTGCATTATCACCTCGGAATCGTTTACAGCAAGATGAAGTGTGTGGCACAAGCGCTGCACCACTATGAGCAAGCTCTGACCCAACCGATTCTGCCAGCATTAAAGTTAGGTGCATACAACAATTTAGGAAGCATTCGGCAAGCAACGGGAGACCTTGAAGAGGCCAAGCGACTATACGAGAAGGCGATCGCCATTGACCCAACCTTTGCAAAAGGACACCTTAATCTGGGCATTACGTTGAAACACATGGGGCAACTGTCTGAGGCGATCGCCCACTACCAGCACGCTATCACCCTGCAACCCGACTATGCCGAAGCCTATCAAAACCTTGGAGTGGTCCTGATGAAGCTGGGGCAGGTGCCCCAGTCGATACAGTCCTTTCAGCAGGCGATCGCGCTCCATGAAAACAATGGGAATGGAGAAGAGGCGCAACGACTCCGAGATGGACTCAGCAGCATAGGGTTCTCTCTTTAGGTTTCGCTTTAATATGCAGTTGAATACTGCTTTATGAACGAGATTCATGCAAAATGAGCCGATTCCCAGCGGGATCATACACATAAGCCTCTCGCCCATGTGACGCTGTCATGACAGCGTCGGGGGGCTGATATCCCAGATGCTCAAGATGGGCGATCGCACTATCGAGGTCGTTGACTTCAACACATAAGCTCAGCCCTGCGCCAGAGGATTGGGCAAACTCATCAACATGAGACGGTTGCGGCTTAAAGATGCCTAGCTTAATCCCCGAGAGTCGAAACTCTGCGTAGCGGCCGGGCATATGGGCGGTGGGCTCAGCTTCGAATACATGGTGATAAAACTCAACCACTGCAGCAAAGTCGTTGGCCGCGAGGGCAACAAACACTTCTTTACAATCCATTGTCATAAACACGCTCTCTTCATAAGCAATCACATGATGAGGTAAACGGCTGAACAGTGGACAACGACTTACCCTTGTCGAGAGTGATTGGGTTAATTCGCTCCATCGTCAATTACAACAATAATTACAACAATGTTCGGTTTTGTTCGAATCGATGCCGCAGTGTGTCTGCTTAAGTCGATAATATGGCCTGAAAAATAAAACTGTTGTTTGATAAACCGTCATGACACACGATTCTGAACAATTAATCCAATATTCGCCTGATCCTGGTGATAATGGCGTTTCTCCTGGAGGGCCATCTCCTAAATCTGGAGGGGCGATCGCCCGTTTTTTTGGCTTTGAAGAACTCCAGACCACGATGCGAACAGAGATTTTAGCTGGAGTAACAACGTTTGTTACGATGGCCTACATTTTGGCCGTTAATCCAGGGATTCTCTCCAACGCCATATTTCTACAAGAATCTGGCGATCTATTTGGTGAGCTGGTTATGGCAACGGCGTTGTCAGCCACTCTAGCAACATTTGTCATGGGGTTATACGCAAAACTACCCTTTGCGTTAGCTCCTGGCATGGGCATCAATGCCTATTTCGCATTTGCTGTTGTACTGGGTATTGGGGTTGACTGGCGAGTTGCCTTAGCAGCAGTCTTTGTCGAAGGCATTATTTTCATTCTGCTGACCATCAGTAATTTGCGGAGCAAAATTGTTGCAGCGATTCCTGGATGCATCCAGCACTCAACGTCCGCAGGGATTGGTTTGTTTATTGCCTACATTGCGTTGAAAAATGCCGGCATCATTGTAGCCGACGACAACACCTTTACAACCCTTGGAAACCTGCATGATGCTCCGGTACTTGTGGCGGCGATCGGGATTTTGATCACCGCTGCTTTTGTCGCACGACGCATAACCGGAGCATTACTGTGGGGTATTTTGGCGACTGCTCTACTGGCCTGGATTGTCGGTGCAGCACCCTGGCC
>JBCBLF010000189.1:0-9568 GCA_038520475.1 Cyanobacteria bacterium J06627_8 | reverse complement strand
TCGGGGCATTGAAGAAGGCAGTCGCGTCATTTCGCTAATCGATCAGCTTAGTCGTGAGCGCAAACATACCGATGTGGATTTAGAGCAGGTTGACGTTCTCGATGAGGCTGATCTGGATGATGAATTTGAAACTGACGAAGCAGATTTCGTTGATGCTGAAGAGACGTAATTAAACCGCATGGCTGATGACAAACAGAGCTGGTACATTGTCCAGCGAGATCCGGGGCATTGCGATATTGTTTCATCAGTAGAAACCGACATGGGTAATGAGCAGCCATCGCAATGGTGGGGGCCCTTTGACTCTGAGGGAGAGGCGATCGCCAAGCGGGTAGGGCTCATTAGAGCTGGAAAATGCAAGCCTATTATCGACTAATTAGCCTAATCAGCAAAGTTACAGCTGTAGATAGCTTAGTTGTGGCACAAGTATTGTTGGGCAGCGCACCCCACCGATGTGCTAAAACCTGGGCCATACCCAGCAAACTGACAGCAAGCGAATCGTAGGACGATAAGTGAACGATTCAATGAGAAAAATTTCACTTTTCTATGACCAATGCTGATACAGTTTTGCTTGAGTAGGATAGAGTATCTGATCAATCACTGCTACTGCATGGAGCATTCGATTATGAGCAATTCCGGCATTCATGGGCGCACCGTTTCGTCACTTGCAAGGCGGCTAGCCGTTGGTGCAGCGACTTCAAGTTTATTCATCGGCTTGATGCCGACACTAACATTGGCAAACCCCATTCAAAAAAATGCTTATGAGTCTTGTACTCGTGGGCTATTGGGAGAAGGCATTCAGCTTGAAGATGCCTCAAGTGCCTGTGCGTCAGCCCTGGAACCTCGTGACATTTCTAGCTGCGTCAGCAAAATATCCAATGAAACAGAAGTTTCTGCATCCGATGCATTAGACGCGTGCATTCAAGTTCGGCGTCCCCGAGACATGGCATCCTGTGTCGTTCAAATTGATGACAACGTGGATGCAGCAACATCCTCAGATGTGCTGGATAGCTGTACTCGAAGCCTTCTGCCAGACGAGTACTCCGACTGCGTTGTTGGCCTTGATGCTTCTACTGAGCTATCAGCCACTGATTTACTCGACACGTGCATTGCCGCAGACTATCGCTTGCCTAGCGTCTTACCTAATTTCCAACCCGCTAACGGTTCTGATGAAAGCCCTGATAGTTCTATCGAATTCGATGATAGTTTTGTCGAATAGGTTGAAAAGGAATCAACGCTTCACCCAGCTTGCTTAGCGGCAAACTGGGTGAGAAATAGCCTCTTAAGTCACCACTAACCCGATTACTATCCCAAAGCAGAGTAAAGGCAGGTCGACACAGCCCTGTGAACCTTGTGCTCTACTCGTGATGAGTTGGCTCGAATTATTAACTGCTCGAGTCATCAACTGTCTGTAGAGTCGGAAGTCGCATTCTCCGAGACGTTTTCAGAGGAAGCGTCAGCCTCTTCAGTTGGTTGTGCATCATCCGCTGGTTGAGAGTCTCGAGCAATTCGTTGTTGTGCCCAGGTACGGCAGTTTCGGGTTAACCCTCCAGATTCATTCCGTTCACGCAAAGCGTTTCGTGCTCGGCAGCGTTCATACGCAATTTGAACAGCGAGTGGCGTCGGATAATTTTCAATCTGTTCAAGTGTCTGGTCAAACTGTCTAACACTTTGTCCGAGTCGACCATTGAGTCGGAGAATCTGTGCCCTTAAATAAAACAAGTCTGGATTGTCTGGCGTTTCCTCTAATGCCTGTTCCACCGCGGCTAACGCTGCATCATAGTTGTCTAGATCTCGATAGGCGATCGCCACCCCTCGCTGTACCAGATAAGACGGAGCACCATAGGCTTGCAAACGATCAATCGCTTGATCTGGGCTGGAGAAGGGAAGATTCACAGCCAGCATCAGGTCCATGTACCCTTTGATGAGATTAAGTTCGGGATCTTGAGCATCAATCTCTTCGGCCTGTCGCAGATGGTCAAACACCAACCTCAGCTTATTTAAAACAATTGGAGTAGCTTGTACGGTGCTTTGTGTAGAAAGCACATGGGCTCCCTCCATGAAGTGCCCCACTGCCGTATATAAATTTCCTCGTAGCGGATCGCTATCAACCAATTGTTGAGCCGCCGTTAGCGTTTCCTCTGCTTCCGTGCCCAATACACTCCAATCAGATTCTAGATAGGCGAATGCTGCTTGCATCGCGTGGGTCATCGGGTCATCAGTGCTCGCCGTTTCTAGTAACGCTTTTGCAGCGACATAGTCACCATTCCTAAACATCTCAGCAAAGGCTGCTTCAAGTTGCCCGTCAAAGCTACGGGCATTCGTTGTGCGAAAAGGATCAGCCAAGGCTGGAGCATTAAACAGAGTTGTAGCGATCGCCGCACCTCCAACGACACACATGCACATACGCTGAATGCTCGTTGCTTTGTCAACGATGATTGTTGCAATAGAAGGGATTGTCAGACTCTTCATAAAACTCATTGATAAGGACGATTAGAACGTTATGCATGCTCTGAAAATTGAGAAGAGACAGACCTCCTGCTCCGAGGAGATATCTCTGCGACCGAGTCACAAGCATCACGTTAACACTCGTCTCAATTAGCGTCTACTCAAACCTGTGCCAGTTCGCTTCATCCGATGAACTATCACTATGGTTCGTCTTCTGATGAACTAAACGTTCAAATCAAATCTCGGGTCACAACCTGATAAAGCCTACAAAGAAATTTGGGTACCTATTGCACTCCTCAAGCTCCTATTTCTTCGTTATGGATTTGGGCAGACCACCCAATCATGTGTTAGCCGTTGCATCGGATTCCAAGCATTTTTTCCGCAAGTGACCCGCTCCGGGTGAGCAGAAATATAGACAACGTTACAAAAGTTATGTGCCTGAGAACTTCCGAAAAAAACGATCAGTCATACAATAAGTTCGACTATCAGATAGTTAAAATTCCAGCGTTCAAACATCAAAACTCGATTAAACTACCGCCTTCCTAACGAGAAAACTTTTGCAGATTAGTGCTAGTAAATGTTTTCTCTGGGGGAATGATGGTATTAAATATTGTTGATTGAACAATCTAAATTTCTCCTAATCCACAATCATCTGCCTGAATCGTTTATCTACTAGAAACTCATGAAACGGCTATTGCGACCCACTCTGCTACTTGCTGCTGCCATTCTTCCAATTGTGATGAAAGGCGATCGCCCAGCAATCTCTCAAGAGCAACAAGGATGCTTCATGATTGACAGAATTGGACAAATTCGAGATTTGTCTGAAATTTGCCCATCAGCAGATCCGTTCGCAACAACACTAACCCCTGAATTAGGAACAGGCGACATTCAGGTTACTCTCCGATGGACAACAACTGACGATCTCGATTTAGCCGTTACGGATCCATTTGGTGAAACTGTTGCTTACTTCAACACATCTGTGCCTTCAAGGGGTCAGCTTGACGTTGATGCCAATGCAGCCTGTAGTGGAACGACCAATTCTCCCATTGAGAACATTTTTTGGCCTCCGTCAGAAGCGCCTGAAGGAAACTATCAGATTGAAGTCAATCTATTTTCTCGGTGTGAAGGTGCGGGCCCAATTAGTTTTGAAGTTCGGTTGCTGGTTCGCGGAGAAATTCAAACCCTTTCCGGAACCGTCGATGATTCAACCCGGTCTCAGGTATTCCCCTTTTCTTTGCCATAAACGGATAACCCATCTTGCCAGAGCAACGAAATCGTGAAAGTAACCAGATGAGTCATCGAAGAAAAAGGTTTTCATACGAGTTTTAGACCCTAAATTGATATCAAAAAAGATGCGATTTTTCATGGTCTTCGCTTAAAGTGTACGAAGTAGATGGTTCAAAATTGAACCCTTCTAAAGAGTCTTGCAGTTAATTGTTCTGCATGTGACATGTAGGTTGTTGAGGAACTCGGGATGCGCCAACCCTCCAAATATATTGCGATCGCCCTTATTGCGTTTGGAGTCAGTGGATGTAACTTCTTCCAGCGAGAAGAAGCGCCACTGTTGCCAGACGTCGTGACAGAGCCCATTACACCCGAAACGCTTGAGAATACGCCTGAAGGAGTTGAAGAAGGTGATGGGGATGCCGCGAGCGCACCTGCCGAAGGCGAAGATGGCGACCTTCTCGTGGATGGCGAAGACGGGCCGGAAGGCATTTTACCCCTGGATCTGATTCCTTATACCGATCCAGATGCTCGGGCTGCACAGGTTGATGCTGAGCGAGCCGACCCCTTCCAGCTTTTACCCACTGCACCTGTTGTCAGCAGAACAGAGACAGATCAACCTCAAGGCCCCGGAGAACTCGCTCCGATTCCAGAGCTAGTTCCCATTGGACCACCGCCTGCTCCTCCTCAGCCTGTTCCTGAAATCGCCCGGGCGATCGCCGTTACTGGCGTCGTTCAGCTAGGCAATGTTCCCTACGCCATTGTCGATGCGCCAAACGAACCTCATGGCCGTTACGTCCGAGAAGGACAGCTCCTCTCTAATGGTGCTGTTTTGGTGAAGCGCATTAATATGAATCCTGGGGGTGATCCAGTTGTTATCTTTGAGCAATTCGGCATTGAAGTTGCGACAGCTGTTGGTTCTGGAGGTCCACCGGACGAAGATATAACAGCAGCAGCGATCGCCGCTGCGAACATTCAGCGGTAGGTATTACAACGATTGAATTCACTTGCGTAGCTTTATCTGCGTAGCTCTATATCTATGCGGATTCGTCTTTAACCTCGGAGCATCACCATAATGATGCTCCGAGGTTTGACTTATGTGTCTTGACTCACAGACGACATAGCGTCATTCCTCGATTTCTTCCTTCTCAGTTTCGATCCACTGCTGCACAATCGTTCGAAACTGAGTCAACGTGCGATGAATCGATTCGTGACTATATTCAGCATCAGGATGAGCCGGTTCTCCTGGTATTTGAAAATGCGGGCGCTCATCGCTCATTTGTCCCCATTTCACAGCTACCTGTCGAGTGAGTTCATGAAGAGTCGCAGGAGTTTGAAACACAGCGTCGAGGATGGAAATTAGCGCCTCAAGGGGCTGATCAATATGTTGACTCAATCCTGCATCGTCAGACTCAACCCAATGAATCAAGATAGCTTGCAGTGCTCCGGCTCGATCCTCAAGATGACGTGAAATAAAAACAATCACGATTCGACGTGCCTGAACAAGTCTCGGTACAGGAGAATATCCTTTGAGAAACTCTCCTCCTTCTCTACCAATGGCTTCAGCGAGCGAGAAGGGACGCCCCCGGCGAATCTCTTGCTGGAGACCGCTGTCATCCATGTTCTGATCATTAGCAGTCATCGCATTATTCACTCGTTAGTCGCATTACGATCTTCTTCTTTATCCATGACATCTGTCTCTCCGTCTACTGTACTCGTCACTGGCCCCAGTCGGTCGGGCAAAAGCGAATGGGCTGAACGACTGGCAGCCAACCATGAACACGCTGGACAGCAGATCACCTATGTGGCCACAGCGATTATTGACTCGACTGACCACGAATGGTCAGCCCGGATTGAGCGCCATCTTCAGCGCCGCCCATCGTCATGGCAAACTCTCCAGGTCCCGATGGATCTCAGTCAAGCCATTCAAGCTGCAGGCCAAATTGAGTGTTTGCTAATCGATTCGCTTGGAACGTGGACGGCAAACGGCTTGGAATTCGATGATGAGCTATGGAACACTCACTGTCAGGAGCTTTTCAATGCGATCGCCCGCAGTCAGTGCAGCTTAATTTTCGTTGCAGAAGAAACCGGATGGGGCGTTGTCCCTGCTTATCCCACAGGCCGTCGCTTTCGCGATCGCCTCGGCACGCTAACTCGTCACGTTGGAGCGATCGCCAACACCACCTATTTAGTTACCGCGGGACATGTCCTCAACCTAACGAAACTGGGAACTCACTTGGATATTTAGACGTAAAGACTCATCCAGCAACGATAAATCCCAGGCAAAGCAACGACAAATTGTCATAAACCCAATTTCTTCGCATCATACCGATAACACCTTCGGAGGGGATTTGGGGGACGACCCGCTTCCCCTAACGGGGGTTTGGGGGCAGGCGCCCCCAAGGATAGAGTTTTGGTTCTCTCAAACCGTACTTCTAATCTCCATAAAGCAAATTGCTCAACTTTACCCAGTTGAGGGTGCTGATTTCCTCAGCTCGTGCTTCATGTTTAATGCCAAGCACATCAAGTGCAGCGATCAGGCGATCGCGTTCCACCAAGCTCTTCAAATTGTTGCGCAGCATTTTTCGCTTCGTACTAAACCCCACTTTTACCAAAGTTTCTAAGCTCGAAGGGGCGATCGCCTGAGGCTCAAACACCCGAGGCTTCAGCCGAATCACCGCCGATTCCACCTTAGGCGCAGGGAAAAAAGCTTTGGATGGCACTGTGCAGACATACTCCGTTTCTGCCAAATACTGCACCCGCACAGATAACGCACCAAACGTTTTCGACGTTGCCTCAGCGCATACCCGCTCGGCCACCTCCCGCTGAATCAGCAACACAATCGACTCAAATGGCTGGGGATTCGGTCGGGCGATCGCCCCCAGAAGCTTCTCCAAAATCGCCCCCGTGATGTAATAGGGAATATTGGCAACGACTTTATTGAGTAGCTGATGACGATCATCTTCAACACCTGTAGAGTGCAACTCATTCAGATCGAATGAGAGAATATCACCTTCAATCACGTGAATATTTGATGCAGATTGAAACTCTTGCCTCAGAGCCGCACACAGATCGCGATCCACCTCAACTGCGACAACCGATGATGCTTGTTCACTCAACTGACGGGTGAGAACACCCTTTCCAGGGCCGATTTCCAGCAGGCGATCGCCGGGCTGAAGATCAGCCGCATCGACAATCTGCTGCAACACAGATTCACTGCGAAGCCAGTGTTGGCCAAACCGTTTTCGAGGGCGATTAGACATACGTGTTTCGTTCGGTCACCTGAAATGAGGAAATCCAGCAGTCTGCACTCTATACTTATAGACTGTGATTACCACTGACAGACTACAATCACTCATCTAATCATCGAGTGATGCTCCGTCACTTTGCCGTACCCCGTCACTAAAGTAAAGAGGACTCATGCTCAGAGCTGGAATCGTTGGACTCCCAAACGTCGGAAAATCAACCCTCTTCAACGCCGTCGTTGCCAACGCAAAAGCAACCGCTGCGAATTTTCCCTTTTGCACCATTGAACCAAATGTGGGCGTTGTTGCCGTTCCTGATCCTCGGCTCAACGTGCTGTCTGATATTTCGGCCTCCGAACAAACCGTCCCGGCACGCATGGAATTCGTAGATATTGCGGGACTGGTCAAAGGAGCCAGCCAAGGGGAAGGCTTAGGGAACCAGTTTTTAGCTAATATCCGAGAAGTGGATGCGATCGTCCATGTGGTGCGCTGTTTTGAAGACGACGACATCATCCACGTCTCCGGCTCCATTGACCCCGTTCGAGATATCGAAGTCATTAATTTAGAGCTGGCGCTGGCAGACCTCGCACAAATTGAGCGACGAATTGAGCGGGTTCGCAAGCAGGCCAAATCCAGCAAGGAAGCCCAGGCAGAAATGGCAATACTTGAAAAATTTGTCCCTGTGCTGAATGAAGGCCAATCCGCGCGGCAAGTCGAATTAACGGAAGACGAAGAACTGCTGATTAAACAACTCGGACTTCTGACCCGAAAGCCCATCATTTACGCGACCAATGTTTCTGAAGATGATTTAGCCACAGGCAATGAGTGGGTCGAAAAAGTCCGGGGCGTTGCGACTCAAGACAATGCCGAAGTCATTATCATCTCTGCCCAGGTTGAATCCGAGTTGATTGAACTGCCTGAAGAAGAGCGAGCAGATTTCCTAGAATCCTTAGGCGTTGAAGAAGGTGGACTCAAAACCCTGATTCGAGCGACGTATAGTCTCCTTGGCCTCCAAACTTACTTCACCACAGGTCCTAAAGAAACGCGCGCCTGGACCATTCGAACAGGCATGGTCGCCCCTCAAGCAGCAGGCGTCATCCACACCGACTTTGAGCGGGGCTTCATTCGAGCAGAGACGGTGGGATATAACGATTTAGTGACCAATGGCTCCATGAATGCGGCAAAGGAAAAAGGCCTCGTTCGCAGTGAAGGCAAAGAATACGTGGTTCAAGAAGGCGACGTGATGCTCTTCCGTTTTAACGTATAGCAGCACATGCGAATCTAAAGGTTACGAAAAAATTTTTGCTTCTCGAAATTTTGCCAAGGATAATTAAATTACGAACAACAGGGTGTCTTCAAAGTAACGGTAAGTGAGCGTTATGAGAAATCTTTCAGGCGTTCATCTGTCGAGTTTTCTCTAACCCGTTGCTTTACTCATAGTAGCCACATGTAGATTTGCAACAACTCCTGCATGATTTATTCGCCACTACGGAATTGGGGTGGGTCGATGCGTAGCTATGTTGAGTGGTGGTCGCATTATGAACAATCTTCAGAATTAGGGTGGTCGATGTCGCGTGATTCTATAACAATCGACAGTTGCCGTTCTGAAACAACCATTCACTTGTCTTGTAATTAAGACGCTAACAATATTTTTGGGATAAATGGATGTATCGATAGCTGAGGCGATCGCATCATTCATCAATCAGAGTGGTTGGATAATTGGCAACACCTGATGATGCATCCGGTTTCCATGCTCAGTTGCTCCCCTCCTTCAGTGTTGGAGCCATTGAGTAAGAAACCCACGTCACATCCTCCAGCTTTCAACCCTATCTGTACTCGAGATTCTATTTTTACGATTCCCTTAGGAGATGATGCCGTGTTCCTGAAAAAAATGAAGCTGGCTCAGAAATTTACGCTTCTACTACTCACTGTCTTCTTGCTTGGCATTCTAGCCAGTGGTGCCGCCCTTGCAAGCATTCTTGAGTACAATGCCCAAAATACAGTGGCTGCAAAAGCGTTGATGCTGATCGAAACGATGAACTCTGTCCGGAGTTATACAAATGACCAGGTCAAGCCAGAGTTGGACAATCGCCTCGAGGTTGAGTTTTTGCCTGAGACGGTTCCGGCCTATTCTGCCCGTGAAGTCTTTGAGCACTTGCGCACGTCAGCGGACTACAGGGATTTCTTCTATAAAGAAGCCACACTGAACCCCACCAACCTGCGAGATAAAGCAGATGACTTTGAAGCAGCCGTTGTCGAGAGGTTTCGACAATCGAGCGCTCTAAATGAACAACAGGGTTTTCGCTCAACGCCCACTGGCGAGTTGTTCTACATTGCCCGACCCATTCAAATTAAGCAGCAGAGCTGTTTAGAGTGTCATAGCACCCCTGATGCGGCACCCCCTAGCATGCTTGATTTCTACGGCGATCAAAATGGATTCAACTGGCAACTGGATGAGATTGTCGGCGCACAGATGATTTCCGTGCCTGCGAGTCAAGTTCGCAAGAATGCTCGTCAATCATTTGTCTTGATTATGGGCATTGTCACCATTGCATTTGCTACTGCCATTTTCTTGGTCAACTTCTGGCTGAAGCGATTTGTCATCCGCCCGCTGAATCGTATGGCTCGCGCAGCGGAAGCAATTAGTACTGGAG
>JBCBLF010000188.1:0-9570 GCA_038520475.1 Cyanobacteria bacterium J06627_8 | reverse complement strand
AGCGAGTCATGGAGAGAATATCGCTGAATTTGTGTGGGCGCTCGGACTATTGACGCTGCTCAGCATCGTGCCGCTGTTGATGCGATCGCGTCCCCTCCCGTCTGAAGAGTAAGTGTCATCTGTGTCTAGGACTCACGTACTAGGATTCCAGAGTGACTCAATCTGATTAGCGATCGCCGTGGCATGATCCCGTAGCTGCTGCGGGTTGGCCTCATGTAGCAGGGTTGTTGCATGGCCGAGTTTACGTCCAGGACGAGCTTCTGTCTTGCCGTACCAATACACGTGAGTGTGAGGCAGCGCAGCAATGGTTTCTCGGCGGTCTAAATAGTCATCCTGCGATGACTCAAACCCAAGAAGATTGACCATTACGGCTCCTTGGCTGAGGCGCTGAGGTGTTTGCAGAGGTTTCTGACAAACCGCTCTCAGCTGTTGCTCAAACTGAGAAACAGAGCACGCATCTAGGGTGTAGTGTCCTGAGTTGTGGGTGCGCGGCGCAACTTCGTTCACAAGGACGTCGCCGGATGCGGTCAAAAAAAGCTCAATGCCAAAGATGCCAACCACATTTAGCTTTTCAACAATTGCTTTGGCGATCGCCTCCACCTGGTGCACCACCGCTTCAGGTAAATCAGGCAGCATCAAAACTCGGCGACACACCTGCTGTTCCTGCTGAGTTTCCACAACGGGATAGAGCACAATGGCTCCGTCGGCTGAACGAGCGACCATAATGGCAAGCTCTTTTTCAAAGGGGACAAATGCTTCCAATAGCCAATCCACAGTGCTGTGGCGACTTTCTTTGAGAATGGTTTGCAGGGCATCGTTGGATTTGACGATATGAGTACCCTGTCCGTCATACCCCAATCGTCGCGACTTTAAGACAACTGGAAAAGTGAGCATCGATGCAGGGATGGCATCAAGTGGAGACGCGGGTCCCTGTGAGGAATCGAGGTTGCGTTCTATGGCATGGAAGTCGGGTGTTGGAATATGATGAGCGCGAAAAAACTGACGCTGATGATATTTGTCTAATAGTGGTTGGAGTGAGGCTAGGGCCGGATAAAACGTGATGCCCTGCCGCTCTAGTTTTTGTAAGGCGTCAAGATCAACAAACTCATTTTCAAAGGTGATGACATCACACTGTTGGGCGAGTTTTGCCGTGACATTGGCATTGGCGATCGCCCCATAGCAGACGTCAGCTGCGACAGACACAGCTGGATCATTTGGCTCCGGCGTCTGAACGATGAGGTCAATGCCCATTTTCTGGGCCGCCATCCCCATCATCCAGGCCAGTTGTCCTCCACCAATGATTCCAACGCGATCGCCCATTGGTTTCTTTATCCCAGCATTAAGACTTTGGAGAACTCAGAATTCGGATCTCAGAGACAAACGAACTCGTATTAAAGCTGTCGGCCCGCTTCACCATGCTAGTTCGCAACCTCAAGTTATCGCTGACGAACCAGATGCGTTCTTCCGAGGTGGCTCCGTCATAGGCTGTCGTCAAGCTCAACGCCTCGTCCTCATCTAAGACGTATTGAGCCGTTGAGAGCACAGGTTTGGGTTTCAGAGTTTTGCGGAGTAGTGTCCCGGTGTTGGGGGTGTCGGATGGAATCAGGACCAGAACCGTCATCCCCGTTTGTTTCGATGGTTCAGCACCCACAAACCCTTCCCATTTCACCTGCACTGCACAAAGAGCTTCATTTGGGCTAACACCGTGTTCATCACACGCGCGAATCACACTATCATCGTCGGTTGCCAGCATATCGATATAGATATCTGACTTGCCCCATTCAGATTGGCTGTAGGTTAGATGCTGGCTCGTACGTTGCGAAAACCATTTTCCACAGCTTTTTTCGAAGAACTCCTTGATATCCATTCACCACTCGTTGAATACATGTCATCGGGACCTGTGCAAGCTAGAGGCAAACTGGCGATCGCCAGCTCCATATTAGAACTCATGCACGTTTTCTCATTCTAGAGTTAAACGCTGCTCAAGAACAGGTCGAGCACGAGTTGGCGGTCTTGTACCTGATGAGAACTGATACCTGTGAGAGTAATGCCGCTAGCATTCTTCAAAGGACGCTAGATATCGCAAATTAAATCAGTTCTGACGATTGAACGCTGATGATTGAACACTCGTTCAGACTCGTTCAGGAATGGAACCCATTCCCCCTTTGCTGCACTGAATCGTCATGAGTTCACGCGGCAATAAAAATTCACGATTGCCGAAGTTTGTTTGTGTTCCTTCGCAATTTGTAACGACCCTTGTCGTGGTGCGTAAAACGCGGATCCCTCGGTGATAAGCTTACAAGTGGACTAGAGACCGCTTTAGATAAGAAGGACTTTTGGAAGATGGTTGGAACGTCGCAAACGCCTATATTACTAAGGGCTGCCCGTGGTGAAGTACTCGATCGCCCGCCTGTGTGGATGATGCGACAGGCCGGACGCTACATGAAGGCCTACCGGGATTTGCGAGAAAAGTATCCATCGTTCCGACAGCGCTCAGAAATTCCTGAGGTTGCGATCGAGGTGTCGCTTCAGCCTTGGAGAGCATTTCGCCCAGATGGCGTCATTTTGTTTTCTGATATTGTGACGCCCCTTCCTGGCATGGGCATTGATATGGATATTGCAGAAGGCAAAGGGCCAATTATCGATGACCCAATTCGTACGCAGGCTCAAGTCGATGCACTACGGCACCTCGAACCTGCAGAGGCGCTGCCGTTTATTCAGCCCATCTTGAAGGCGCTACGCGACGAAGTGAAAGACGAATCTACAGTCTTAGGATTTGTGGGAGCACCCTGGACGCTTGCGGCCTATGCGGTCGAAGGAAAGGGATCAAAAACCTACTCCATTATTAAGAACATGGCTTTCACAGAGCCAGAGGTTCTGCATCAGCTCTTAGGCAAGCTGGCCGATTCGATTGCGACGTACGTTAGGTATCAAATTGACTGCGGTGCTCAGGTTGTGCAGATGTTTGATTCGTGGGCAGGCCAACTCTCGCCTAACGACTATGAAACGTTTGCCTTGCCCTATCAAAAGCGGGTGTTTGAGCAAGTGAGGCAGACGCATCCAGATACGCCACTCATCTTACTTGTGTCTGGAAGCGCTGGGCTGCTTGAGCGAATGGCTTTAGCGAAGCCTGACATTATCAGTGTGGACTGGACCGTAGACATGGCAGACGCGCGACGTCGCCTTGGTCCGGACATGAAGGTGCAGGGCAACCTTGATCCCGGTGTCCTCTATGGGTCTCATGGGTTCATTCGCGATCGCATTCTTGACACGATTCGTAAGGCTGGGCGTCAAGGGCATATTCTGAACTTAGGCCATGGGGTTCTGAAAGATACGCCTGAAGACAATGTCCGGTTCTTCTTCGAAACAGCAAAGCATGCAGATGAACTGCTGGCGGTTCCTGCCTAACCGCACCTGTTGAATCCTGGGAAGTGAATCTAGGCTATGGATCGTCAGCGCATTTTTATAACCGGAGCCAGTGGCTGCATTGGACAATATATTGTCGAGGCGCTGGCTCAACAGTCTCAGCATGAGTTGTTTTTGCTCGTGCGCAATCCAGACAAATTGGCGATCGACGATTCGATGCGTCCAGGCATCCATATTCTCCAAGGAGATTTGCAACAGATTAATGAATGTGCTGATCTGCTTGCAACGATGGATACAGCTATTTTGACGGCGGCGGCTTGGGGTGATCCAGCGATTACGTTTGACATTAATGTCACGAAAACACTGGCGCTGATGGAGCTGCTAGATGTCGATCGGTGTCAGCAGGTCATCTATTTCTCAACCGCAAGCCTACTCGGGCATGACAATCGGCCACTGCATGAAGCTGGCACCATTGGGACAGATTACATTCGCACAAAATACATCTGTCATCAGCGATTGTCAGATTTGGCGATCGCCCCAAAAATTACAACCGTTTATCCGACACTTGTCTTTGGTGGCGATGAAACCAAGCCGTATTCTCATTTGTCGGGTGGGCTTGCAGACGTGATGAAGTGGGTATGGCTCCTTCGTTTTTTCAAGGTGGACGGTAGCTTTCATTTTTCCCATGCTAAAGACATCGCACAGGTGATTGCTCACCTTGTGGATCATTCGCCTCAACCCGGCCAGTCTAGGGATCTTGTGATTGGTAATCCCGCTATTACAGCGAACGAAGCAATCCAGCAACTATGCGCCTACTTCCATCAGCGGATCTATATACAAGTGCCACTGATGCCGCTTGCAGAGGTGATTATCCAACTCTTCCGCATTCAGATGGCTGAATGGGATCGATTTTGCATGGATTACCGACACTTCAGCTACACCAATCCGCTGAGTCCCGCTACATTTGGGGAATGGGTTTACTGTGAATCGGTGATGGATTTGATGAAAGCCCACAATATTCCATCGCGATAAATTTTTGTAGAAATCAGTGTGATTTTTTCGAATCTCTAGAACACTCATTATGAAAGGGTCGCAGCTCAAAAACGGAGCTAGATTACTCACTGTAAAGATGCCGTTGTATAACCGAAGAAAAAGTAACGATTCCCCCGAATCCTCAAAAGCTTTGTTTATATGGTGATATCGATACTGCATCGTGAATCGTGTCTATGTCGACACATCTCAGCCCTCCGATGTCAGCAGGCGATGTCTGAGTTAAAAAGTAACGATATATAGGCGATCGCAACGACTGATATTCGTCAGTTTTTGCGTTTAAAGCTTGCTGCCTGCTGCTTTGAACGCTTATCCGTACGTTATTTGCGCTTGACGTTCAATGGAACGCTCCGCTTACACGGCTGAACGCTGAACTCTTACTGAGTACATCTATGCGCATATCTTTCCCAGATTTCAGAGCATGCGCACAGGCTCAGCTCAAGCTTTCTTGATTTATTCAACAACACGCTCTGACGTTGTCTCTTTCCATTAACAATTATACGAGTTCTAGTGATTGAACAAGGAAATTTAGCTATGCAGACTGCTCCTAATCTTCAACATGACGCTGTTCAAGTCGAGGATGATAGAACAGGCCTAAGCGTGGAGACCATTAAGCGCGCGTTTTTAGATAACTTATATTATGTTCAGGGAAAGTTTCCGAAGTTAGCGACCAAGAACGACTACTACATGGCATTGGCGTTTACAGTACGCGATCGCCTACTTCAGCGCTGGATTAATACAACGTCTACTTACACCGAAAACGCATCGCGAACGGTTTCCTACCTATCTGCTGAGTTCCTCATGGGACCTCACTTGGGTAACAATCTCATCAATTTAGGCATTCAAGATCAGGTTAAACAGGCAGTTGAAGAACTCGGATTAGATCTAAGTGAGCTGCTTGAGCAAGAAGAAGAACCAGGTCTAGGTAACGGTGGATTGGGTCGATTGGCTGCTTGCTATCTTGATTCGATGGCGACATTGGAGCTGCCCAGCTTGGGATATGGGATTCGTTATGAATTCGGTATTTTTGATCAGGATATTGTAGACGGCTGGCAGGTCGAAGTTACCGATAAGTGGTTGCGGTTTGGCAATCCTTGGGAAATTATTCGTCCCGAGTGGGCAGTCGAGGTTAAGCTTGGCGGAACGACTGAGCCCTATGAAGACGAAAATGGCAACTATCGGGTGCGCTGGAATCCTTATCAGGTGGTGAGAGGTGTTCCCTACGACACGCCGATCTTGGGCTATCAGACCAACACCTGTAACACGCTCCGCCTGTGGGCAGCAGAAGCTCCTGAATCATTTGACTTTGATGCCTTTAATTCAGGAGACTATCTCGGCGCAGTAAAGCGGAAAATGGTATCCGAGAACCTGTCGAAGGTGCTCTATCCGAATGACAACATTTCACAAGGAAAGCGGCTACGCCTTGCTCAGCAAGCATTCTTCGTGTCTTGCTCGTTGCAAGATATGTTCCGTATCGTCAAGGATCAGGGACTACAGCCAGCTCAATTTGCTGAGAAGTTCACCTTGCAGCTGAACGACACGCACCCGGCGATCGCTGTTGCCGAGTTAATGCGACTCTTAATTGATGAACATGGCATTGCCTGGGATACCGCTTGGGGCATTACTCAGCAGAGCGTTGCGTATACCAACCATACCCTGTTACCAGAAGCGCTCGAACGGTGGCCATTATCACTGTTCCAGAATCTTCTACCTCGCCACTTGGAAATCATTTATGAGCTGAACTATCGCTTTATTGAAGAGATCAAGGTGAAGTTCCCGGGTGACGATGAGCGTATTCAGCGGATGTCATTGATTGATGAGTCTGGCGAGCGCTACGTCCGCATGGCTAGCCTTGCATGTTTAGGAAGCTATGCCATCAATGGTGTCGCTGCCCTTCACACTCAATTGCTGAAGTCTGGGGTATTGAAAGACTTCTATGAAATGTATCCGGAGCGGTTTAGCAACAAGACCAACGGTGTCACGCCCCGTCGATTCATGGTGTTGAGTAATCCTCGCCTGAGCAATCTCATCACTGAAAAAATTGGAGATAACTGGATTAAGCATCTCGATGACTTGAAAAGGATCGAAGACTATGCCAATGATGCTGGGTTCAGGGGGCAATGGTGGCAAATCAAGCATGACATTAAACAAGATTTGTCGAACTACATTGGCGAGAACTACGGCGTCAAGATTGATCCAAGTTCGTTGTTTGATATTCAAGCCAAGCGAATTCATGAATACAAGCGTCAGCATTTGAACGCGCTCCACATCGTCACGCTCTACAATCGCTTGAAGGCGAATCCAAATCTAGAGATGACTCCTCGCACCTTCTTATTTGGTGGTAAGGCTGCGCCGGGTTACTTTATGGCGAAGCTAATGATTAAGCTCGTTACTTCGATTGCGGATGTCGTGAACAATGATCCGATGGTGGGCGATCGCCTCAAGGTCTTGTTCCTCAAAGACTACAATGTTAAGTTCGCGCAGCGAATTTATCCAGCAGCTGACCTCTCTGAGCAGATTTCAATGGCTGGTAAAGAAGCCTCTGGAACGGGCAACATGAAGTTTGCCATGAACGGTGCATTGACGATTGGAACCCTTGATGGTGCTAATGTTGAGATCCGTGATGAGGTTGGTGAAGAAAACTTCTTCCTCTTTGGATTAACGGCACCTGAAGTTCAGGCATTGAAGGCCAGTGGATATCGACCCCGCGATTACTATGCGGCGAATCCAGAACTGAAGGACGTCATCGACAGCATTGCAGGCGGAGCTTTCTCGAATGGAGATAAGCAACTCTTCCGTCCTCTGATTGAGTCTTTGATGAATCAAGACATGTACTTGTTGTTTGCAGACTATGCATCCTACATCGAGACTCAAGACAAGGTAGCAGAAGCATATCGAAACTATGATCACTGGGTACGCATGTCGATCTTAAATTCAGCTCGTATGGGCAAGTTCTCGTCTGATCGGTCGATCCGCGATTACCGAAACGACATCTGGCAGCTTAACCCAGTCACGATTCAGCTCAATGATCAATGTCCAACTGGTGAGGCTTGCCTCGTTTAAGCGGTTACGGGCTGTAAAGCTATTGCATCTGCGTTAAGCAACGAAACACTAGAGCAGAGCGCAACGCCCTCTGCTCTAGTGTTTCGTTGCTGATTATGGCTTTAGTCATTTAGGCTAGGACACCGAGTATGATTCGGTTGCCTCGTTAATCGCCATATGGCTCGCTGTCTTATCCTAACGGAACTAGTGACAGCTATAATTCCGACAAAGCCTACGATTCAGGCTGTTAGAAGTGGTTTGGGACAATCGATCGCAAAACCCTGCACATAATCAATTCCCATCTTCTGCACTTTTTCTAGGATGGTCTGATTCTCGACGTACTCAGCAATCGTTTTCAAGCCCATGAGATGCCCGATGTGATTAATGGATTGAAGAATGGCTTGGGGAATATCACCCGTCAACGAATCTTTGACGAGGCTGCCATCAATTTTTAAGTAGTCGACGGGCAAGTATTTGAGATAAGAGAAAGAGGACATTCCGCTGCCAAAGTCATCTAGCGCAAACGAACAACCCAGCGTCTTCAGTTCCAGGATGAATTGAGCAGCCTTTTGAAGGTTTGCGATCGCCACCGTTTCAGTGATCTCAAAGCACAGCATCTTTGGGGCAATCGAATAATGATCCAATTCTTTTTTGAGGAACTCAATGAACGTCTCATCATTGATGCTCATCCCCGATAGGTTGATGCTGTAAATCATGTTTGGGTCTGCTGCATCGTGAGACAAGAAGTCTAGAATTTTGGTGACCACCCATCGGTCAATTCTAGACATAAAGTTATAGCGCTCGGCTGAGGGAATAAAGGCCATTGGCAACGTCGGTTGCTTCGAGCCAGGAATCGAAAGTCGCAATAGGACTTCACAGAGTTGAGCCTTGTGAAAGACTTTTTCGGTCGACAAAATCATCTGGTGGTACAGCTGAAATCGCTGTTCGTCCAGCGCTCGGGTGATGAGTGAATACCACTGACTGGTACGAGACTGCTGATTAATATCGTCATCGTCGGGGGAGTAGACATGCACTCGATTTCGGCCTTTGTTTTTAGCGGCATAGCAGGTGGCGTCAGCAAGTTTGAGGACTTGTTTGGTGTGTTGCGTTTCTGAGGTAATAGAGACAACGCCAATGCTAACCCCGATAGTGAACAGCTTATCGTTATAGACAAACCGATAGGATTGAATCGCATCACATAAGGCATTTGCAAGGGCGATCGCCTCAGTCATATCGTAGTCATAGAGCAATAACCCAAATTCATCTCCACCCAGTCGTGCCAAGACATCAGATGAATGGAGATGGCAGCTCCATATCTCGGTCACCTGTTGCAGTAATTCATCACCAGCTGCGTGTCCACAGGTATCGTTAACGGCTTTGAAATGATCAAGATCGAGATAGCACAAGATGTGTTGCAGATGTTCACTCCGCGCTGTAGCGATCGCCCCATCAATCACTTCGACGAATTTTTGACGATTGCACAATTGAGTGAGCGGATCGTGTGAGGCCTGCCATGCCAGCTGCTCAGCCCGTTTTCGTTCTTCCGTTACATCGTGAAAGACTAAGACGGTTCCAACAATGTCTCCGTTAACCGAGCGAATCGGGGCAATAGAATCAACAATCGCAAATGCTTCCCCTGTTTGAGAGACGAGGGTTGGCTGCCCCTCCATGTGGACGGCCCGATTACGTTTAATGGCCTCGGCAACTGGATTTTGGAGACATCGCCCCAATTTACCATCGATAAATTGACAGACTTCTGTAATGGAGCGCCCCTTCGCTGCTTTTGCACGCCAGCCCGTTAGTTTTTCTGCAACAGGATTAAAGTCTTGAATGATGCCTTGGGCATCGGTTGTAATCACTGCATCTCCAATCGAGTGCAGTGTGATGTGAGCGAGTTCTTTCTCTTGATGAAGTTCAGTTTCTAAGGCCTTGCGAGCCGTAATATCGGTCTGAGATCCGGCAATCCGATAGGCAATGCCGTCTTCATCCCAGATGGCCATGCCTCGCGTTAGAACCCATCGATAGCTATTATCACGATGTCGAATGCGATATTCACAGCTCAATTGAGACTGGGCGAAGGTCAAATGCCGTTGCAGTTGCTTTTTGAAATGT
>JBCBLF010000187.1:0-9637 GCA_038520475.1 Cyanobacteria bacterium J06627_8 | reverse complement strand
CGCATCGATGGCGGAAATGCCCCAGACCTTGCGCTCTTTCCCCAGCCTGGACTCATGGCCGACCTTGCGCGATCGGGAAGCCTCATTTCCCTCGACTCCTTTTTAGACTCTGATCAGCTCAATGCGGCCTATGGAAACGACTGGCTTCAGCTTGGAACTGTAGACAACGCCCTCTACGGCTTGTGGGCACGAGCTGACCTAAAAAGCCTAGTCTGGTATAGGCCTGATGTCTTTGCAGAACAGGGATACACAATCCCATCCACATGGGACGAGATGCTCACGCTGTCTAATCAGATGGCAGCAGACGGCACCACACCGTGGTGTATTGGTATTGAAAGCGGTTCGGCAACGGGATGGGTCGGGACCGACTGGATTGAAGACATCATGTTGCGAACGGCGGGTCCCGACGTGTACGACCAGTGGGTTCAGCATCAGATCCCATTCACTGCTCCAGCAGTAGCCAATGCGTTTGAAGCATTTGGAGCGATCGCCCTCAACTCGGACTACGTCTATGGCGGTTCAGTCGGCATTATGAGCACCCCCTTTGGTGACTCACCGTTGCCTCTGTTCTCTAACCCACCCGGTTGCTATTTCCATCGCCAGACCAACTTTATCGCCACCTTTTTTCCAGAAGACATCAAGGTTGGGGAAGATGTAGATGTGTTCTTACTGCCTCCCATTGATCCCACGTGGGGAACACCCATTCTTGTGGCAGGCACAGCCTTTGCTATGTTGAACGATCGAGAAGAGGTTCGAGCTGCTGTGGAGTATTTGTTGACACCAGACCCTCACGAAATGTGGGTTGCCCAAGAAAACTACATTTCTCCTCACCAACAGGTATCACTGGATGCCTACACCAACTCATTCATGAGAACTCAAGCCCAACTCCTCAATGAAGCAGAAACCATTCGCTTCGACGCATCTGATCTAATGCCTGGAGTCGTCGGCACGGGGACCTTCTGGACTGGCGTAGTGGATTACGTCGGTGGTCGTGATGTCGATACCGTTCTCGAAACCATAGAAGAGAGTTGGCCCGAAAATTAACTAGCAGAATTAATTGGCCCGAAAACTAATTGGTCTGAAAATGAACGGGTACGAGAGTGCGCCAGTAAGAACTGGCTAAACCAACGCACAAATTTCTTAAAGCCAAATACCTGAAAGACGAGGGTGAACGAGCATGCCACAAACGCCGATGATTATTGACTGCGATCCAGGGGTTGATGATGCGATCGCCCTTCTCTTGGCTTTTGCGTCTCCAGAACTTGAGATTCTGGGCATCACCACTGTGGCTGGCAATGTGCCCCTAGCGTTGACTCAGTCGAATGCTCGAAAAATCTGTGAAGTAGCTCAGCGAACAGATATTCCGGTGTATGCAGGGTGTCCGCGCCCTATGTTGCAAATCCCCCAAACGGCTGAAGAGATTCATGGCAAAACAGGACTAGATGGGACAGATCTCCCTGCTCCCACCTTACCTCTTCAACCTGAACATGCCGTTTCCTTTCTGATTCAAACCATTGATCGGGCCACCACTCCCATCACGCTAGCCACCCTGGGGCCGCTCACCAATGTGGCGATCGCTCTGATTCAGTCCCCTCACATTGCACGCAACATTAAATCCATTGTCATGATGGGAGGAGCCATTACCCTTGGCAACGTTACCCCAGCAGCAGAATTCAACCTCTACGCCGATCCCCATGCAGCAGATGTGGTATTTCGCAGCGGCATTCCCATCACTCTCTTGAGTCTAGATGTAACCCACCAGGTACTGACAACACGAGAACGCATTGCCGACCTCCGAGCGATCGCCACTCCTGTCGGACAGGTCGCTGCCGATCTGCTCTCCATTTACGGACAATTAGACTGCGATCGCTATGGGATGCCCGGTGCCCCACTGCACGATCCCAACGTCATTGCTTACTTACTTCAACCCGAGCTGTACAGCGGTAAACCTTGTCATGTGACGGTAGAAACGACAAGTCCTCACAGCATGGGGCAAACGATTATCGATGTGTGGGGTGCCGCCAAACAGCCCCCCAATGCAACCGTCATCCAAACGGTCCATGCCGAAGGATTTTATCAATTGCTCACGAATCGACTGCGATCGCTCTAAATCATGGGCTCTACATTATTCATCCATCTCGTCTTCGTAGAATCGATAAAACAAATAGGCATCTTCAAAGGTATGTTCGTCTGTAACATGGTGAAAAATGCCTTTTTCCACCAGAAGCTGACCAATTCGAAGCGCTTCTTCGTGGGTTGCTTTTTGATACTGCATGAGCCACTGGACCGCTTCGTTGCCAACAAAACAGTTCGAGAAGGTTCTTAATCGATATCGTCGATCCTTAATTTCAATGCCCTCTGGTCCCCTCATTTGTTCCACCAATGCATCAATCTCGCTATCGACCAAATCTCCTTTTTGGCGAATAAGGAGTGAACACTCTAGTAAATCCGAGAGCAGAAGGTCGTGATTGTTTTCTGATTTGGGATAGGACTCGATAGCCTGAGAATGGAGCGCTGCTTCTTGCTCAAGTTTGTCACGCCTAAGGTTAGGTTCCGATAGGCCGGGTTCTGACAGGTGCATGGGCAACGATGTCGCATCTCGTTTCGATGACCAGACGCCGACCAAATCATCCACATGAGGCGATCGCACATGCAGGTCCCGTTGAGGAAACGGAATCTCAATAGCATTACGACGAAAATTGGCCTCTATCAAGTAATACAAATCGCTCCGAATGCGATCTTTGTGTCGCGGCTCTCGAATCCACACCAGCAGATCAAAATCGAGAGAGCTATCGCCAAACCCCTGAAACCAAATCTGGGGCTGAGGATAGCGCAAAATTTCAGGGTGCACCTTTACAGCTTCGAGCACGGCACCCCTCACATGACGGATACCAGACGAATATGCCACGCCAAATGGAACGTGCAGCCGAGAGACCGGGTGTCCATGACTCCAATTCACAACCTTCGTCTCAATAAATTCTGAATTCGGCACGATGATGGTGACATAATCGAGAGTACGAATTTCCGTGCTACGCGCCCCAATGCGTTCGACGGTTCCAGTCAAATCGCCAACGTTGATAAAGTCTCCCACTCGAATTGGCCGTTCAAACAAAATGACCAAACCGCTAATAAAGTTGTTAGCGATGTTTTGCAAACCAAAACCAATTCCTACACCTAGAACGCTAGCGACAATGGCAAGCGAACCTACATCAAAGCCTAAGCCTTGCAAAATGAGAATGAGTCCAACGCCAATTAGTACACTTTGAATCAGTAAGGCGATCGCATCTTGAATCTCCGGATCCGCACCAATCGCCCGCAATAGTCGCGATCGCAAAATTGCCGTAACAGTTCTTACTCCAATCCACAGTCCAATCACCAGAACGATAACTTTCAACACTTCAAGCGTCGAGTAGCTACGGTCTTCAAGCTCAAAAATTGGACTCGTCAAATTTTCGAGTAAGAAACTGAGAGTACGATAGCGCCAAAATCGCGTCACTGGAAAGAGGTCAGAAAAATAAATCAGCGCTACAATCCAAACGCCAATCTGGAGACAAAACAGCAACGGTTGTAAAACAGTCCGCGTTTCCCAGAGCAATATCCATCTGGATGAAGTGGTCGCTCTGCCGCGATTAACATAGCGATTAATGCATCGTCTCAGCCATTGCACTAACAAATGCAAAAAGATAGCGATCGCCAACAATGCAATGCAGATATATGTTGCTCGCCGTCGATATTGGGGAGTTCTTTCACGTTGAGCTCGCTCAATTGCTGGTTGCAGCCGCTCTTTCCAGAGCTGAGCTTGCTCCATCGTCTCAACACCAGTAATGAAATCCCCCTCTGTTACGGTCAGCAAGTGTTCACTGCTTCGAGGATTATTTTGAATGCGAATCGTGGTGAGATCGCCCACCTGTCTAGAGAAAACCTGAATGGGTTCCTCTGGAGGTGTTGTTCGCAAAATCCGCTCAATCTTTTCATTCGTTGTTTGGGCGCGGGTTTCTGCCGAAAATCCATCAATGCTACCAACCCGAAAGAGGACTCGACCATCCACCATGATGGGTGCAGGGATGTCGCTAGCTTCTTGGGTGTCTGCTTCCGGTGCGGTTTCTTCGGTGAAGGATAGAGAAGGTGATATTGCCTGGGATAAAGCAGGTGCTGAAATCGTTCCTACAACAACGCTTAGAAAAATAATGAAGAGGGCGATCGCCCGCATAAGAAAACGAGAGGTGAACAGACGAATTCGAAGCAACCTTCGAGCAATCAGCTGAGACATGGGGGTATCGACGACAGCAACTCACATGCGTAGCCTATCAAGCCGCACTGAAGATGTCATTAGTCACTCATAATATTCGAATGAAAGGACTGAGAGGCACTAACTAATATCCTCAAAATAATCAAACTTTGCGGATGGATCGATAAGATGCAGGAGCTTTTGCTTAATTTGCACATCGAAAACGGTCCACTTGGTCTGGGCATACTCATCGTTCTCGTTGAACCCGAATAAAAATCCCATCGGAATTTCGAATCCGCCTGCGCGCGATCGCCCGCCTCCAAAGTAGCGTCCTTGAGGGTCTCGGCCGAAAGCCTCTTTGATAAATTCGTCGGGGTCAAGCGTGATCTTATTTGTACGAAGCGACCCTACCACCATTTCCAAGTCTTCGTCATCATCGTGCACAATGCCGTAGACGACTGCGGTGTGAATATTCTCCTCTGTCACTAAAAAGTCAGCAGCCTGGGGAATCGCATCTCGGTCTTCAGATCGCAGATATCCAACGCCTGCGATCGAAAAGCTATTTTGAATGAATCGCTTGTGCAGTGCCCGCTCAATCACATCCATCACCCGCTTTGAACGCGACGCCTGCAAGATAGCACTCAAGAGCTGAGAGTCATAAAATCGACTTAAATATCCTGCCGCTTGAAAATCTTCGTCTTGCGCTTGCAGTAGATTGTTTGTATCCGCCCGCAATCCATGCATCAGAGCCGTCGCACATTTCACATGCCGACCATCGCTACTGTCTAATTTCAGTAAACCGGCTTTCAGATATTGGGTCAAAATGGTTGCGGTCGACCGAATTTGAGGCCGGAGATCCGTAAACTCTGCTTCGATATCGCCTTGACTTGAATGATGATCAATGACGCTGACAATCGGAAGCTGCACATTTTGGATAAGCGGAAACAGCTGAGTGGTCGTCCCTTGGTTATCCACAAAGACACATCCACTGTAATCGGCCAGCTTCTTTTCCTTCACAGACTGGGACGACCATCGCTTAACAGGAAGTCCCGTTAACCTGACTAATGCAATGTTTTCCTGATGGCTGAGAGTTCCTGCGTAGACAATTTCGCTTTGAATGTTGTGTTCCTGAGCAATCAACTGATAGGCCCATGCTGATGAAAGAGCATCCGGATCAGGAAAATCTTGCATCACGATCAGGAGGCGATCGCCACTGTGATGGGTTAGCACCTGACGCAATTCATCAACCTTTTGCTCAACAAATCGAGTGTTAGAGTTAACCGTCCGACTCTTCACAGACGAATCAGAAGACGACTGTTTTGGCTGACTGAGATCAGACTGGTCAGACTGCGTGAGTACCAAGAGAGTCAATAATCCTCGCTAACATTCAGGAGAGATGATCAGAATCGCAATTGCTCTGATCGCAACACACTACTATTATTCTATCGATAAAGCCAAACAAATGATCTCTTCCTATGTCCTGAATAGGCCATGCTTATCATTCGGTAGAGTCTCGATTTAAGTATGAATTTTGTAATGTGAGAAACCTGGATATGTTATGTCTTAATGCTAGCTCGTAAGGTGATATCCGTTGTATCAGTACTAACGAACAGTCTCAACCCTTGTTTCCTCACAGGGTAGAGCGTCCGGTTGTAATGCCGCATTTTTGTCACCAGGCTGATTATCCACATGCTTTAGAAGCTCAAGCTGCCGAATCACGCGGTTACGACCTTCAATTGCAGAGGTGATATCTGCCCGCAGGTTAACAGCTTGCTCATACGCCTTTAGAGCCTGCGTATACTCATGAATCGTTTCTAAGACTCGGCCATAATCATTCCAAGCCCAACAGTTATTAGGTTGTAATTTCGTCACCTGCCCATACGATTTAGCGGCTTCTTGATACATGCCCAGCTTTTCAAGCAGCGTACCCCGCTTAAACCATGCAAGATGGTCATTCGGCTGAATCTGGAGAACGTGATTGTAAGATTTGACGGCTTCTTTATACTGATTCGAGTTTTCCAACGCCATACCGCGCATGAGCCATGCCGTTGGGTCATCTGGATTTTCTTGCAGAACGCGATCGCACGAGGCGATCGCCTCGTCATAGTGCTGGAGATGATAAAGGCGGTCGACCTCTTTCATATCTTGCAGAAGCTGACGGCGACTATCAATCGCCAATTGAAAATCTGGCTTAATTTGAACAGCGCGATCGTAGGCAGAAAGAGCCTCAGAGGTGCAATTGAGTGCTTCAAATGCCTGTCCACGGTCATGCCATACCCAATAATTATCGGGCTGTAAGTCAATCACATGGTCGTAGCATTCAATGGCCTTTTCAAATTGACGCAGATAATCAAGATTTTTGCCTCGCCGATACCACGCGAGGTAATCGTCTTCTTTCAGTTGAGTGACTTGGGTGTAAGCATCAACGGCTTCCGAATACTGGCGACAGTTTTCTAATGCCATTGCTAACTTAAACCACACCATGTAGTCGTCAGGAATAACCTTTAGAACCCTTCCATAACTATCAGCTGCTTTACGAAACCGCTGCTGCTGAAACAGCTCATCGGCCCGCTCATACCAGGCCAAGTAACCGTTGATTTCATCGGCTGATTCAGCTGAGGACCACGACGGAACGCTAGGCGGCTCTGAGTCTGGGCCAGTGATGTGCGTATCCGACTGGACTGGCTCCTCAAGAGAAACATTGAGACTGAGTGAATTGGCGCCAGATGATTGAAAATCATTGACCTGATGACGACGACTAATCTCGATAATAGTGGCGCTAGAGACAATGTCTTCAGGTAAATTTCTCAGCGATGTCAGAACCTCCTCTGTAGACTGATATCGCTGGCGATAGTCGTAACGGGTCATTTTGTCGAGAATATCAGCAAAGGCATCACTGATATGAGGGACGCGATCGCGCCATAGAACCTCCCCAGTTCTCAAATCTTCTGGCAAATGTGATGGCGAACATCCCGTGAGTATCTGAATCCCCACCATGCCAACAGCATAGATATCGCTACTCAAGCGAGGTTTGCCCGCCAACTGCTCGTTTGGCATGTATCCAGATGACCCAATTGCAACAGTCACTGTGCTTGCATCAGAGGCACTGGCAGCATCGGCTCCGATTTGCTTAACTCCACCAAAATCAATCATCACAATCGCGTTATCACTGTTACGCCGAATCAAATTTGACGGCTTGATATCCCGATGAATGACGTTTTGCTCATGGACAAATGAAAGCGTCGACAAAATCTGAGTCAGAAGATGGATGACTTCAATTTCATCAAATGAACGACCTGACTTCAGCTCTTTACTTAGAACCACACCTTCGATGTATTGCTGAACCAGATAGAATTCTCGATTTTCCTCAAAGTGCGCAAACAGTTGAGGAATCTGGTCGTGACTTCCTAATGAGTAGAGAACTTCTGCTTCCCGGTCAAACAATCGTCGAGCAATCTCAAATGATTTTGCGTCATTTACCCGAGGCAGCAGTTTCTTGACAACACATTGAGGTTTGCCCGGAAGATGCTGATCTTCTGATAGATAGGTCTGACCAAATCCACCACCACCCAGGTAGCGAATGATGTGATATCGGCCGCCAATTACTTCACTCAACATAGGCAAATGCCGTCATCTGTAGACCACGTGTAGAATCTGTGACGCGCTAGATCAGTAAATAGTTCTCAACTGTCCATTCGAGGCGGCGCAGAGCTTGCTTATTCCCTGTACTCTGCTGACCACACCTCCTGACACCATTTCCCAAAATGGATACATTCAAGAATTTCTGTGAGACTCGCCCAATGAACGAGTTACACAAAAGCCAAGTCATGCACCAATTCGAAGAATTGGCATAACGCTTCAACTGAACATTGCGCAAGCGATAACATATCTGTCTTGGTATTCAGTCCCGAGAACAACGACTTAGAGCTAACAAGCAGGCATATGACGTGATGTCTCTCGGGAACAATGCGATTTGGGCTGTATTAATTTCAAAACCAAATCCTATTCAAAATCGAATCCTGACGGAGGCTATCTCTATATCTCGTTATCGTTTGTGCAACTAGTAGGCCGATTCATATACAGAACTGACGTTTTACCCTGCTTGCGATCTCATATGTTAAGTATTCCCAGCGCATTCAAGGAATCACGGAATTTTCAATCAAGCTTTCTTAAAGATGTGGCTGTCTGGCCAGTCTCATTTGAGTAAAAATCGTCAGAAACGTTCGAAATTGGTGATGTCTTAGCCATGATTTGGAAGTTTCTGACCTTCCATTTTCCTTACTTGCGTCGAGATTGTCGTGTCCAATAAATTTTCGTGGACAGTCGGCAGATACAACCTATCTCAACCCACATCACGCTGCATATTCAGGTCGTAATATGTTCTGAAATGGACACACTAAATATTGAGTTAGAGCGCCAGATTTAATGTGTAGGTGTATGGCTATACAATCACTTGTGCGAATGGACTAGTGGGAGGGACACGTATGCCCCTCCCACTAGTCCATTCGCACAAGCAGTCACTTGAGGTGACTGGAATCCCTATCTAGAATTTGGCTCAGATTGAGCTAATTAACTAGCTCGCCCTTGAATAGTCATCTTGGAAACGAACGATGTCATCTTCTCCTAGATATTGACCATTCTGAACCTCAATGAGGATGAGTGGAATAACACCAGGATTTTCTAGGCGATGGCTGGTGCAAGGAGGAACATAAGTAGATTGGTTACTGTTTAACAAATGCTCATTATCGCCACAGACGACCTTTGCTGTACCAGAGACAACAATCCAGTGCTCACTTCTGTGATGGTGCATTTGCAAACTCAGGCGATGACCTGGTTTAACCTCGATGCGCTTAATTTTATAGCCTCGCCCTTCTTCAAGTACCGTAAAGGAACCCCAAGGACGAAGCTCAGTTGCTGCAACCCCCTTAAGAGCCTCAACAATCGCAGCATTAGAATCAGTCTGAGTTGCTTCTTTAGCTTGAACCACAGTTCATTCTCCTTCAACAACAAATGTAGAGTCTTTGACGTTATCGACAAAAAGTAATCGAGAATTGAAAATTCAAAACCGGATTAAAAACGAGCCATGAGATCAGCTAACCACATAATGTGGTCGTCGCTGCTAATGACTCAACGAGCACCGTAAATAACACCGTATTATCAAAAGCTTGAAGTATAAGAAAGTCTACAACTAGCTGAGAACCAACATAACAGATACAGATCTGCGGTCGTCACCCGTAAATTTGCAACTTTATCTACACTTCATTGGATGGTTACTGGAGACAGTAATTAGTGAATTTAACGTGCTGGAAGCATTAAGCAAGCACGGCACTATGGAACGCGGCAGCCCCATAATATCGCTCCTGTACTTAACGTAATTGCGCATTGCTTCTACTCTATTGCAATAGAGTA
>JBCBLF010000186.1:0-9731 GCA_038520475.1 Cyanobacteria bacterium J06627_8 | reverse complement strand
CAGTAACGCTGATAAAAATTGTCTTCAAACAACTGCTAACAGCTGTATTTATGGAAAAGCTGTATTCATATCAGTCAATGCTCTATTGCTATTGACATCGAATAAGATAAGCTGTCATCGTCGCTGCATGGCTCTAGCTTTGTCTTTCAACCTATTCGTTATGCGTCGCGTGGCGATCGCCTCCTTTGGCTTGCCATGATTTTAAGCTGCATGACGTCTCTATAGGTAGGGTGAAGCGACAGTACGATCTATAGCGCCGTAATGAACCGATCTTATTTGCCAGTCGTTACTGCTGGGTTCAGCACCAAACCTCTTTTTGTCGTGATGCGATGCGTCAGTGCTGAACCCGCTCATGGTCTGTCATCGCTCCGTCATTAACTGCGGATGATTCTCAGGCAGACTCACATTTGTTCAACCAATCTAATAGTCGCACGGGCGCTTTTTATTTTTCCTCTATGAAATATGGAACGTGAATGGCTGCGCCGACTTTCATCATGACCGGTACGACTCGCTATCTGTAAACGATGGGCCTCGAACGAAAAGACTCAATTTTCTCATCGTAACCCCCTGATATTTTACTTATGAACAACCCTTCTTCTGCTGGAACCTCTTCGGTGTCAGGCGAACTCAAGACTTGGCACAAAGTTTCCATCGATTTCGAGGCACCCGAAACCTTTTCAGAAAACTCTTCAACCTTCCGCGACTATCGCCTGGATGTTACCTTCACCAATCCCGATACAGGTGAAGTGGTGACAGTTCCAGGCTTTTTTGCAGCTGATGGTGATGCGGCCAATACTGGGGCTACCTCAGGAAATATCTGGCGGGTGAACTTCAATCCCCCCAGCGAGGGTAACTGGGACTACACCGCATCGTTCCGAACAGGAACCGATATTGCGGCGAGTACGAATCCAACGGCTGGCCAACCCGTTAGCTTCATTGATGGAGAAGGCGGGACCTTGGCGATCGCCCCCACGGATAAAACAGGCGACGATTTTCGTGCAAAGGGCATGCTGCTTCAGGGCGATGGCACCCACTATCTCCAGCACCAAGGTGATGGCGACTTTTTCATTCGAGGAGGTCCGGGCGTACCCGAAAACTTCCTCGCTAACACAGACATCGATAACACCTCAAAAGGTCGCCATGATTACTCGACCCATGCGGACGAGTACAACGCAGGCGACCCAGAATGGGGCAATGGCAAAGGCCACAACCTTGTTGGTGCGATTAACTATTTAGCAGAGCACGATCAAAATACGATTTACATCGTCACTAATACGGCTGGCGGCGATGGCAAAGATGTCTGGCCTTGGGCAAGCGATGCGTTTGGACAACTGGGGACTCATAAAAAGTCCATTTCAGACGCAGTCAATTCCACGCCTGGGCTCGATGCCGATGATTTCTCTGTCTATGACGTGTCGAAGCTGGGCCAGTGGGAGATTCTCTTCGACCACATGGATGACCAAGGCATCTACAAAAACATTCTGTTTCAAGAAACGGAGAATGACCAGCTGCTCAATGGCGGAACACCTCTAGATGGCTCCAGCATCAGTGTTGAGCGCGCGGTTTACATGCGTGAGATGATTGCTCGCTTTGGTCACTCTAACGGCATTCAATGGAACATGGGTGAGGAGAACACCAACACCCATCAGCAGCGGGTGGACATGGCAGAGCACATCAAAGACGTCGATGGCTACGACCACCTCACCGTTGTTCATACCTTTCCCAATCAAATCGACCAGGTGTATGAGCCTCTGGTCGGTGTGGAAGCCTTTGATGGACCCTCATTCCAGACCGGTGGAGGTAACATTCGTCAAAGAACTCAAGAATACTTGGAAGCCTCTGCGGCGGCGGGTGATCCGTGGGTTGTTGCTTGGGATGAAGATTCCAGCAACCGAGGTATTTTTGAACCCTACGGCAATGACCCAGATTCGACAAATGAGGTGCTTCAGCGTCAGGCCCTGTGGGGTTCGCTCACGGTCGGTGGTTCTGGGGTGAACTGGTACATCAAGCAGTCTCAAGGCCATTCCTTTGACCAGAATGTCGATACCTTCGATGCCTTTGAATCCGTTTGGAGCTGGACCGCTGCGGCGACCGAGTTCTTCAACACTCACATTCCCTTCTGGAACATGTCAGAGGCAGATAACCTCACCCAGACGAATAAGGACTACGTGATGGCAAAGGACGGCGAGTATTACGTGTCCTATTTGCCCTACGGTGAAGCCAACAATGTGACGCTTGATCTCAGCGGGCAGGCGGGTGAGACCTTTGATGTCTTTTGGTACAACCCCCGTGAGGGCGGCGAACTCATTGATGGTGGTCAGGTACAAGGCGGTGCAGTGCAGAGTGTTGGCAGTGCTCCCCAACAAACCGGAAAGGATTGGGTGCTGTTTGTTCGAAACAGTGAGTTGCCAGACAAGCCAGGCAGTGTCCCACCAACACCCCAACCTGACCCGGACCCGACACCAGATCCGGACCCAACCCCAGATCCGGACCCGACACCAGATCCAGATCCAACTCCAGATCCGTCGCCAGGTCCTGTGGATGGCAGCGAACTGATGACCTTTAGTTTGGTCAATGCTGAGACGGATGAGCCGGTTGCAGGCTATGAAAATCTGGCGAATACCAGCACCATCAACCTGGATGGGCTGGATGTGACCCAGTTCAGCATTGTTGCTCACATTAATCCGAATCACCCCGATGCAGGGTCAGTGAAGAGTGTCAAATTCAATTCTCCGTTTGGGTCCCAAACAGAGAGCGTGGTGCCCTATGCACTGTTCGGAGATTCCAGCGGTGATTTTGCGGGCAAAGCACTTACAGAAGGTGAGATAACACTTGAGGCGATCGCCTACACACAATCGGGTGGTCGAGGTAGCGTAGTTGGCACATCTGATTTGACCTACAGCGTTATTGATAATGCGGCTCCAGCGCCAACACCAGACCCAACGCCAGATCCTGATCCGAGTCCAACTCCCGATCCAGATCCTACTCCCGATCCGATGCCAGATCCTGCCCCGGCACCAGGCGGTGAGGACCCAGTGTTTGAGGCTCAAAATGGTCAGCTTGTTTTAGAGGCTGAGTCTGCAACGCCCGTGGGTGATTGGGAAAGCGTCTCAGTGGATGGCGAAACGGCACTCCTGTGGGATGCGGCAAAAAGCAGCTACGGCAAAGTGCCAGATGGCCAGACCTTAAGCTATACCTTTGAAACTGATGAGTCTGGTGCCTACAACATTGCATTACGCTCAGGCCGGATTAAATCAGTGATGAACGCGAGCGATCGCTATGAGAATGGCACGGGCGGAAAAGAACGCACGGATACCGGAAATGATGCGTACGTTTCTATTGTTAACGCTGAAACTGGAGACGTCGTTCGACAGCCAACGAAACTGTTCACAGGTTTGGGCAGCTCCGATGGTGACTTGAGATGGGGGACAACCTTCGACGCCAATCATAAGAAGTCTCAGGCAACCGTGAATTTGGACGCTGACACCCAATATCGCCTTGAAATTTCAGGGCGATCTGATGGGTATGTGCTGGATCGTGTCACCCTCAGCAATGATGGATTTTTGAAAGATGCGACCCTTGCTGAATCTCCGGTGAAAGATAGTAATCCAGCACCAGATCCCACACCGGAACCGGAGCCAGATCCTGAACCTACGCCCGAGCCAGATCCCACACCGGAGCCTGAACCAGATCCAACTCCGACGCCCGACCCCGAGCCAACACCCGACCCCGAGCCAACGCCCGACCCCGAGCCAACGCCCGACCCCGACCCGACACCAGACCCCGAGCCAGCGCCCGACCCCGACCCCGCGCCAGAGCCGACACCGGAACCAGCAGAATCGCTGATGACCTTTGCGCTGGTTGACGCAGAAACCGATCAAGTCGTTGACGGGTATGAGAACCTAAGTGTGAACAGCACCATTGATCTCAATGGATTGGACGTGAATCAATACAATATCAAAGCAACCGTGAATGCCAGTCATACGTCGGCAGATGCGGTTGAGAGCGTTCGATTTGAATCGAGTCTCGGTACCCAAACTGAAAATATTGTTCCTTATGCGCTGTTTGGTGATATCAACAGTGATTTCAGAGGAAAAGCGTTAAGCGTTGGCAGTTTTGACCTTAAGGCAACCGCCTACAGCCGCGATCGCGCAGCAGGGGAGCAGGTGGGAACCGTTGAGTTAAGCTACTCCGTTATCGACACATCTTTAGCAAGTGATTCTCCGTCAGAGCAGACTGTTGATTCCGGTAACAGCCTAGAAATGGAGATGCCCAGTATGGGTGTGACGACGCCCCCACCTGTAACCGACGGACTCTCTCCTGATGCAAACGAAACGCTAGATAACGAGCAAGATGATGATGTCCAAGGGCCCTGTCCCGTGACAGGTGGTCCTGTATGTAACTGTGGCAAGAAGAACAACAAGGCGATGGATGACGAGCAAGAGATGGGGCAATCTTCTGATAGTCAATCGTCTGGCAGTGGTGAACCGGCTGTCGAGGGTGAGCCTGGTTTGTCCTCAGATCAGACGGTCATGGATTTGTCTGAACTACAAGCCTATGGTGGCAGCCGTCAAAACAAGGGCTTAGAAACATCTCTATCGTCGAATAACACCACGGTTCAACTGGAAGGCAATGGCTGGAGAAAACTTGGTGTGCCGTACACGATGACGCCAGAAACCATGTTGAGTTTCGAGTTTCGAAGTGATGCCGAAGGTGACATCCACTCCATCGGTTTCGACACCGATAATTCGATTAGTAGCGGCGATCGCCAAAACAGTTTCCAACTCTTCGGGGTACAAGATTGGGGCAACAGCGACTTCGCCACCTATGTGACGGATTCAGGCTGGCAGTCTTTCGAGATTCCAGTGGGTGACTACATGACTGGAGAAATGATGTATCTAACGTTGGGTAACGATCATGATGTGGCGAACCCAGGTGCTGTCAGTGAGTTCAGAAACATTGAGCTATTTGAACAAACTGCTGGTGCGAGTGATCCGCTGAATCGATCAGCCGATATCTTGAATCCTGATACTCCACAGATGGATACGCTAGCGATCGCCGCTGACAGCATATCTTAATCATCCTAAAGCTGCGGCTGTTTTGTACGTCTCCTAACCAATAGAACAGCCTCGATTGAACGGCTGACTCCTGAATTGTTCTCAGATCATCCTTTCATAGCCATCGCCATCAGTTTTAGAGCATGGTTGTGGTTGTGCGTGCGTCCAGGAACTGGCTGATACTCGGTGTCCTAGCCTAAATGGCTCAAGCTATATATCATGGGAACATTGCTAGACTAGTCTCGTCTAGTGTGGGTAAGCCAGCTTGTATATATTGAGTTGGCAACAAAACATCTCTGCCATGTCGCGATCGCTACACCGATGATTGTTGACATTGTGTGAAATTTAAGGGTTTGCACTACTACCAAGTTGATTACTAACGAGACACGTGCTGTCTTAACTTGCTCAGAGGATTCACTCGGTCAGTATCATGCCTAATCATTCACGAACCTTTTGGTCTAGACTCGGCTCGTCTAGGCCCCATCGTTCATCATCTGAGTCTCTCACGCAGTTGGGGCGTGCTCAAAAAGATGGTCAATGGCAGACATCAATGGATACAGCTGACCATCGTTTGGTCAATCAGCATCAAGCCGACGCACATTCAGACTCCCAGCTTTCATTCTCAAAATCATTGAAAAATAGCGAAACGAATCGGCTGACATCCTGTGAGAATCATCGACGACCAGCAGACCATTCGTCGAATGAGAATGACTCGGAAACGGTAAGAATCCTTCACCCCGAATCGTTGATCCCCTCAAGCTCTGATTCGACATCAATGACTCAAGTAGCACCCACAACTGAGCAGATTCCAGAACTCGATTCCATATCAGAGATTGAGTCGCTATCGGATGAATCATCTGGGAATTCGGAACAGGTTGAATTAGCAATCGACGACATGATTCATGAGTTGGGTCATGAGTTAGTCAATATTGATTCAGAGACGTCAATTGATATTGAGGAATTGGGAGCTGAGTTACAGAGCATGATGACTCCTCAGCTATTCGATGTAGAAAACGATGAGAACAATCGTGAATTAGCCTTATTAAGTCCCCTATTCGACCATACTCCAATTGAGCACGAGCAAGCTCCTCAAACGCCCATACTCCAACACACAAATTTAAGTGAGCAGTTTGATCACATCATTTCGCACTTTGCTGGAAATAACCGAGATCGAGACGATATTGCCGCACTCCCGATTGCAGCAGCCCTGATGAAGGCAGCAGGTCTACAGGAAAAGTCAATTTTTTTCTATAACAACAATCTAGGACAAGCTAGTGTGCCAGACTTTGTTCGCGGTATGCAGGCAAGTGCAGCGTTTGCTGAGACGCTTGGCATCCAAACCTGTGATTATGAAGCAGGTTTAGACGATGGCATTCAAAAGCTGGTTGATCTTTTCAATTCGGGTGAGAAAGTTTTAATGCTAGAGGGCGGGCACATGGAAGTGACCTATCGAGCCCTTGAGCAGACCCATTCATCTCATTGGTCGAACATTACGCTCTTATCTCACTCCAAGTTCAATGAAAGTTATAGTGCAGGCGGGACTCGGAACTGGAGTAATTTGAAGCGAGGATTTCCTGGTGTTCGTTTTTTAGAGATTCGAGATCAATCCATCAGATTTCAAAGCGATCAGTGGGATTGGCTAGATACGAGTCATAATCTTATACTGCGTCAGGCTCGCGCGTTGATGCAGTCTGCAAAACAAGCATCTAATGCGCCCTGCAACGCTGGAATGCATTTTTATGTGTTGACTGGCGACGATCGAGCGACGCCTGTAGATGTTCAAGCATTTTTTCAGGAACATCCTCTATTTCCAGAATCGGAGTCTTTGATGGAGTCAAGTACAACTCGTTCATCGAATTCAGATGCACCGATGCATGCCCTTCATCTAGTGACTCATCCAATCGGTACCTACGTTGCAGGATAATCCGATTGCGGCAACACCGTAACACTGTTTCCTCAAAAATACATATCCAGAGCTGTATGTGTACTGCTACAGAACGTTATTTTGAAAGCGTTATAGCCATATGGAAGATAGAAAGTGAGCGCCCCGGAAGGGGCGCTCACTTTCAAAGTCATGATAACTTCAAGTCATGACAGCATAGCGATATCGCAATTTGCCTGTTCGGATTCGTCAAGAGAGTCCAAAGAATTGGAAAAGTCGATACAAGAATTTGAATCGCCTGGGCTGATGTTGATACAGCTTCAGCAACCACTTAAACAGCTTCTTTAACTCAGGTGGACTATCGCCATATTCCTTTCGAGTGGAAGTTGATGATGGAAAGCGACTGCCAATTGGGGGACGCGGACGAACAACCGGAGGCGCGATCGCCTGTCCTGCTGAAGAGCAAGCTGCCGATCGCCCCCGCAAAGGCGGTTGTGTTCGTAGCGGGCGGCGTGGAGTTCGATTCATCGGTTACCAATCCTAACAATATCGCCATCGAAAGTCGGAATAGAGAGTACAAACGGATCCGTGAGATAGGTCAGTGCCTGCTCTTCTAGGATGCCTATGGCAATCTCTTCACCCATGCGAAGACTGTCGTAGTAGTCGCTAAAGTAGTGGACGCCTGCCATATTCCGTCCAATTGATATATTTGCGGCAAGCTTGTTTAGCTCACCTTCTAACGTAAGGAAGCAACCAGGATTTGTGTCAGCAACGAGATCACTATTAGGAGCTCCACCTCCGTTCATCGGATCAGGAAGAGCAGGGGCTCGAAAGACAACAGGCGTATCGCCGGGCTTAAATCGTTTAAACACTCCACCAGTAGGAGTGCTAACTAATACAGCACTTGTGTCAAAGAACGCTTTCAGAATTGTGACACACGCACCTGCAACTGTCGCATGGCCTGCGCCATAGGCTGGGTGCATTGGTGAGCCTTCTGGAAATGCCATGGGCAAGAAGTTTGATCCGTTGCCCGTCAGCGTGGCGATCGCCCCTAGAGTACCGATAGTGTCGAGTTCTTGACTAAATGAGCCAACATCCGATACGAGAGTGGGTGGCACAAAAGTGCTGGCTGGCAATGCGTCAGGATCGCCTACAGGGAGATTGGCTCTACGGATAAGTTCAACTCTCGCAGCTAATGCCTCAGGGCGTAAGCGAATGTGATTGTTGAATTTCTGAAAACGGACGGCCTTTAAAGCTCGTGTGGCTACCTCTGTCACCAGGGTCAAAATATGAGGACCACCATAGAGAGCAAAACCACCAGCATTTCGGCGAGTTGCTCCATTACTAGATGCTTCCCCTTTTCCAGAAAGGTGGTCGAATCCGGTGTCAAATGGAGTTCCCATGCCCAAGAGAATGAGACAGGCATTCAAATATGCTTCGTAGAGCTCGTCGTAATGCACATATGTTGCTAAATCACGGGGCGTTGAGATGAATCGACGCGGCGGGCGGGCGGGCGCAACAACAGGAGAACCATTTGTTGCGCCATACGTTTCATTAGGAGGGTCAATGCCGCGCTGAACGTCAACGTACTCACCCATTGTCATCATGTAGTTCACACCAGGCTCAGCAATAGGAACCTTTTGATCAATTTGAAGAACTCCATAAGTGATTTGACCTTGTGCAACATTCCCGCCACCGTTGCGATCTAGACTGCCCAGCAATAAAAACTGGGACAGGTAAGGCCCGATTTCTACTCCAGGGGAAGAACCGCGAAAGACTGTTTGGAAATCTAATTGTCCGGTTGTGCAATTAACCTTACGAGGTCGTCTAGTTTGATTGCTGATATAGCTAAGCGCGTTGAGTCGACCGAGCGATTCCTGAATTTTATGATTTGTACAACCTGCTTCAAAGTCATTGAGAGGTTGGTCACGCAGAACTGCTAGCTCGTAGACCTCCGCCATTTCTAGAACGAGTTCTGGATTTGCACCACATGCATCTAAAAGGTCAGGTGCTGGAGCCATGGTTACTGCTTGAGCGTCTGGTCCTTCTAGCTCATACACGACACCAGCTGTTGGGGCTTCCCATTGTCTGAAAGTTGCCGAAGGATTTGGAACCGGTTGGACAGTGTTGTTGATAACTGCGAATTTTGCACCATGACGGACGCGATCTGTAAATGGATCGATAAAGCCATCATCAATAGCACGGCGAAATTCAACGAAATCTTGTGCTTCTTGCAACAACCCTGTATCTGGATTGTGGGGTAATCCCTTCGTGAACGACATGAAATATTGGTCACCAGCGTATCGCTGCTCATCTCTGTTCGCTTTATGGGTGGGGTGTTTGCGACTTCTGGCTAGTTCTGCTGCCTCAACTCGGACAGCATAGGATTCCTGACGACGATCAGTCATGGAGAGCTCCTTTTGGTGAAAGATGAATGGATCTCTGACTCAAGGCTTGAGAGAGGATCTCAAAATAAGATTGACTCAAGTCAAATCTAAAAACTTGGAGGCGATCGCCGCAGTACCCCCAAGGGTATTTTCCCGACCAGAGATTATACGCATCTAGGATTTACACGACACAGAATTCATAAGATTTTTAAACTTTCATTGATCAGATATCGAATCTCAGATGTCGAATCTCTTAGGAACAACGCATCACATCTTCCATAAATTTAGAACTTACGCAGTTTAATGGTTTGCAGTTGAACAGATTTTCGCGGACACAGCCTGCGAAAATCCGTTTTCAAAGCCCAGTACCTCTGATGACATACGTAAGTCCTGGAAATTAATAGG
>JBCBLF010000185.1:0-9732 GCA_038520475.1 Cyanobacteria bacterium J06627_8 | reverse complement strand
TTTGCACGCCAGCCCGTTAGTTTTTCTGCAACAGGATTAAAGTCTTGAATGATGCCTTGGGCATCGGTTGTAATCACGGCATCTCCAATCGAGTGCAGTGTGATGTGAGCGAGTTCTTTCTCTTGATGAAGTTCAGTTTCTAACGCCTTGCGAGCCGTGATATCGGTTTGAGATCCGGCAATCCGATAGGCAATGCCGTCTTCATCCCAGATAGCCATGCCTCGCGTTAGAACCCATCGATAGCCATTATCATGATGTCGAATGCGATATTCACAGCTCAATTGAGACTGGGCGAAGGTCAAATGCCGTTGCAGTTGCTTTTTGAAATGTCGTTGGTCGCTTGGGTGAATACGAGAAATCCAATCGTCTGGGCGATCGCCAATATCATCATTCGATAGCCCCAACAGTTCTTTCCATCGTGGAGAGTAGTAGACCTTGTTTGTTTGTAGATTCCAGTCCCAAACGCCATCATTGGCCCCCTGAACGGCTAGCTCATAGCGCTCTTTACTGATGGCGAGTTGCTTGGTGAGTTTTGCTCGTTCAATCGCATATTGCAAGCGCTTGACAATCGAGTGCCCGATGTCATCGCATCCAAGATGGGATAAGTGATGGCATGAAAAGATATCAGATTTAAACAAATAGTCTTGCACACCTTCTCGAATCGCTTGAGACGCAAGGTGGTGATCTTTATTTCTTGAAAGAATAATAATGGGGACTTGAGGAACGAGTTCTCGAACGGCTCGGATGATATTGAGCCCTTGGCTATCCGATGACGATAAGGCCAAAACAATAACATCAAAGGTCCGATTTTTAAGAACCGAAAGCGTTTCACTCAATTGTGTCGTGTGATGAAACGTTGGGGTTGATTCAGGGATGGTTTGAATAATCTCATAGAATAACCTTGCATCAATGAGGTCATCTTCGACGAGTAACGCGCTGATTTCTTCCAACATTGAAGACCTACTTTGGGGATAAACGGAAGTCTTCCACAAGCATTCACAGCGAAACTCTGTATGCCTTACGTAAAAGGGCTTAATACAGAGTAATAAATGATGCAGTTGCAGGGGAGGGCAGTGATGGTGCTACCGATTGAATTTACCCTGCGGCCAGCCCTGTGGTGGCTTAGAGCTGGCAAGAATTTAGCTCATTGGTGTCGTCAGTTAACCCGGTAGACTCGGTGCTTTAAGGCGATCGCGTTGTCTATGGTTTAAAAACCGACGGGGATGTGAGCAGATGTTAATGTTGCTTTGAATGCGTGGTAATAAATTTGATTGATATCAAGTATTTTAAATACATCTACAGAGACTCCTGCTCCGTGAGATGACTGATCTGCCGTTGTTAGATTTATGTTGAACCCGTAATTTTACGCCTAGTCAATGTGCGTAAAGATATCTGTACATCAATCATTCATGATGCAAAGTTCACATAAAAGGTATAGCCGTCGCCAGTTCTGTCAGGACAAGACGGTGAGCCGTTGGGCGATGCGACAAGGACCCCGAGTATGATTCGGTGTCCTATCTAAATGGCTAAAGTTATAAGTGCACTACGACAATCATCTGACAAGAGTAAAGTGGTAACGAATCATTGAGTGCGTGGATGCGGTACGCCCAAATATTCTTCTAATACCCAATGCTGACTTAGTGAAATAACGGTTGTGTGGGCTCGGGAATCTCATGTCAACCGTTATTCCGGATTTAAGCGAGGTACAGGACAACTTTTAAGATGACTTCGCCGATGACCGCTTCCGTTTGGATGATTGTGTGGGGTTAGAAAACACTTCAAACCTATTGTCTTCAATCAGTCCGCTCAGCAATGCTGGGCCATCTGGAGCACCAATACGGACAATTGCTGTTAGACGATACATCCCTACATCTAAGCCACATTGGGTTGGAGGCTCTAAATCTAAGACCGGAGCATACATTCGTTCTTTAGGCGTCATCGTCTGACTCAATTTTCCCAGCTCCCAGGTTTCACCTGTGCTGACTGATTTTGCCAATAGCTCAATAGACAGTGTGGGTTCCAGCATGAGTAGGGCGATCGCCGAGTTTCCCAGAAACTCTACGGTAAGCTGAACGCTGACGGGGCGATCGCTTAACACAATTTGCTCCGTCTCTTCATGCTCGTGATTATCCGACTGCTTGAGGCTTAGGCCATACACCCGACAGCGTACAGGCAGGCTATCTAGATAATGGGCAGAGTCAGACATGATGGGGCTCTTCGCTAAGGCAATAGTTGAAAAAAAGTTAAATTGCTCTAAACCAACGGTTGGACAGTTGTGTCACCCAACCGTTGGTTTAATGAATCCTCGTTTCTTTGTTAGGCTTCACTGCGAAGTTTGTCTAATACGGAACGATCTTCCAGAGTTGAGGTATCTCCAGAGACCTCTTGCCCAGCAGCAAGCGATCGCAACAAACGACGCATAATTTTGCCTGAACGAGTCTTCGGCAATGCCTCACTAAATCGAATGTCACCCGGACGGGCGATCGCCCCAATTTCCTCAACCACATGCTGTTTCAGTTCATCCTTTAGCTCATTGGATGGGGTCACATTGCCCTCTAAAGTGATGAATGCAAAGATGTCTTCACCCTTGATGGCATCGGGGCGGCCCACAACGGCGGCTTCAGCAACGGAAGGATGGGAGACAAGCGCGGATTCGATTTCCATGGTGCCCAAGCGGTGACCTGCAACGCTAATCACGTCATCGACACGGCCCATCACCCAGAAATACCCGTCTTTGTCTTTCCGCGCTCCATCACCGGCAAAGTAGAAGTGTTGCCCATCTTTGGGTGCGATGTGTTCCCAATAGGTGTGGCGGAAGCGATCGCGATCGCCATAGACCGTCCGGAGCATACTTGGCCAAGGATGCTTCACGACTAGGTAGCCACCCTCATCATCCCCGGCAGAATTTCCATCTAAATCAACGATGTCTGCCAGAATGCCGGGGAATGGAAACGTCGCTGAGCCAGGTTTGGTGCTGGTTGCACCTGGCAATGGCGTGATCATGATGCCGCCTGTTTCGGTCTGCCACCATGTGTCCACAATGGGGCAGCGCTGGCCGCCAATCACGTTGTGGTACCACATCCACGCTTCGGGGTTAATGGGCTCACCCACGGTGCCCAGGAGTCGAAGGGATGATAAATCTCGGGCCTGCGGTAGATGTTCGCCCATTTTAATAAAGGCACGAATGGCGGTGGGAGCCGTGTAGAAAATATTGACGCCATATTTCTCTACCACATCCCACAGACAGCCAGGGTTAGATGGCCGGGGTGCACCTTCATACATGAGGCTCGTTGCCCCATTTGAGAGTGGACCATAGACGATGTAGCTGTGTCCGGTAATCCAGCCGACGTCGGCTGTGCACCAATACACATCATCATCTCGTAGATCGAAGATCCACTTGGTGGTCATGTGCGTGTAGAGGTTGTAGCCGCCAGTTGTGTGAACGACGCCCTTGGGTTTACCCGTGCTGCCCGAGGTGTAGAGAATGAACAGCATGTCTTCGCTATCCATCGGTTCGGGTGGACAGTCAGCCGATGCCGTTGCTTGCAGATCGTGCCACCAATGGTCGCGACCTGCTGTCATTGAAATGTGGTCCTTCGTTCGTTCGACAACGAGTACATGTTCCACAGTTGGTGCAGCGTTGTTCTCCAGGGCCTTGTCAACCTGAATTTTTAACGGAATGCTCTTATCTTTACGAAAGCCACCATCTGCAGTAATGACAACCTTCGCTTTTCCATCCACCAGGCGATCGCGCAACGCTTCTGCGCTGAATCCTCCAAATACGACCGTATGAGGGGCACCAATGCGGGCACAGGCCAACATGGCGATCGCTGCTTCGGGAATCATTGGCATATAGATGCCAACCACATCACCTTTTTGTACGCCTAAACCCTTCAGCATATTCGCAGCCTGACAGACCTCGCGATGGAGCTGGTCATAGGTGAGCGTTCGTGAGTCTCCAGGTTCGCCCTCCCAGATAATGGCAGCTTTGTTACGGCGCCAGGTCTTTAAGTGTCTATCGATGCAGTTGTACGTGATGTTGAGTGTTCCACCCACAAACCATTTCGCATCTGGAGGCTGCCAATCGAGCACCGTGTCCCATTTTTTGAACCAGTCTAATTCTTGCTCGGCTAGCTCGGCCCAAAATGTGGCAGGGTCAGCCTTTGCTTTTTCGTATAGTGCTTGATAAGCGTCGAAGCTTTTAATATGAGCCTGCTGGGCAAACTCCGCTGGAGGAGCAAAAGTCCGGTTCTCCTGCAGGATAGATTCGATGGTGGGTTGTGTCATATGGCTTACGTTTCAAATCGCCTCTGTCGTAGACATGCATTGGAATCGTGTGAATGGTATCCAAGGCAACCATTGCAAAAACATTACCGAGTTTGCTGACGCTTTGTTCTGGAAGTTAGCTTTTCTTTAGTCTTCTCAGTCTAAATTCAGTGATACAAACCCTTAAAACGAGTCGTTGGGACTGGTTCGTCCAGGCTTACGCACGTTCCTCGACATCTAGCGCCGCCGCTCAGCAAACTACCGAATCGTATCGGAGGGTACATGCCGAAATGCGATCGCGTTCTATCTTAAATTCACCAGATTTGGTCGATTCTTGGCGAAAGCTGAGTAAAACCGTAGTGACATTCGGTGATCCTGAGTATCCATCTGAAGCCTGCAATGAATTACTCAAGGTAAAGCAGCTTTAAGAACCTTTTGTATAAGTTTACTTAATATTCGAATAAGTTTACTTAATTATAAAAGAAAGCGATGCTGAATATATCTACTTCATTGGATTTGAGGTGGAAAAGAGCACTACAATTCGTAATTAGACGCTGAAAAGGTAAAACTGTTATGCATCTGAGTGAATTGACCCATCCAAATCAGCTTCATGGTTTGTCGATTCATCAACTTAAACAAATTGCCCGTCAGATTCGGGAAAAACACCTAGAGACTGTTGCTGCAAGCGGTGGCCATCTAGGTCCGGGTCTGGGAGTCGTTGAACTAACGCTGGCGCTTTATCAGACGTTAGACCTCGATCGAGATAAGGTTGTTTGGGATGTTGGACACCAAGCTTATCCGCATAAGCTCATCACAGGCCGATATGCTGACTTTCATACGCTTCGTCAGAAGGATGGCGTTGCAGGCTACTTGAAGCGATGTGAAAGTTCCTTTGATCATTTTGGAGCGGGTCACGCATCAACCAGTATTTCTGCTGCACTTGGTATGGCTTTAGCCCGCGATCACAATGGCGAGAACTTCAACGTTGCGGCCGTGATTGGTGACGGAGCCTTAACTGGGGGTATGGCGTTGGAGGCCATTAACCATGCTGGGCACTTGCCGAGTACGCGGTTATTGGTGGTATTGAATGACAATGAGATGTCAATTTCGCCTAACGTGGGCGCGATTCCTCGATATCTCAACAAAATGCGCCTCAGTCCTCCGATGCAGTTTTTGTCTGACAATTTAGAGGAACAGGTTAAGCATCTTCCATTCGTTGGTGACTCGCTAACGCCTGAGTTACATCGTGTGAAGGAAGGCATGAAGCGCTTAGCGATGTCTAAGGTCGGCGCTGTGTTTGAAGAGCTGGGCTTCACCTACATGGGGCCGGTTGATGGGCATAATCTGGAGGAACTGATCACAACCTTCAAGCAAGCGCATCAGCACGAGGGGCCGGTTCTCGTTCACGTGGCAACGACGAAGGGTAAAGGATATGCGATCGCCGAGAAAGATCAGGTCGGCTATCACGCTCAGTCTCCCTTCAACTTGGCGACAGGGAAAGCACTGCCTGCCAGTAAGCCAAAGCCACCCAAATATGCCAAGGTATTTGCCCATACGCTGGTGAAGCTAGCGGAGAATAATCCTAAGATCCTTGGTATCACCGCAGCAATGGCAACGGGCACTGGGTTAGATAAGCTTCAAGCAAAACTGCCGGAGCAATATATCGACGTTGGTATTGCGGAACAGCATGCCGTAACGCTGGCGGCTGGCCTAGCGTGCGAAGGAATGCGCCCAGTGGCAGCGATTTACTCAACCTTTTTGCAGCGAGCCTACGATCAGATCATTCACGATGTCTGTATTCAGAAGCTGCCTGTATTCTTCTGTCTCGATCGTGCAGGGATTGTTGGTGCAGACGGCCCAACTCACCAGGGAATGTATGACATTGCTTATTTGCGGTGCATTCCTAACATGGTAATCATGGCTCCAAAAGATGAAGCTGAGCTACAGCAGATGACGGTGACGGGCATCAACTATACCGATGGTCCGATTGCGATGCGCTACCCCCGCGGCAATGGTTACGGCGTTCCGCTGATGGAAGAAGGTTGGGAAGAGCTACCCATCGGAAAAGGGGAGATTCTGCGCAACGGAGACGATGTTCTCCTTGTAGGCTACGGAACGATGGTGTATACCTCCATGCAGGTGGCTGAGATTCTCAGTGAGCATGGAATAGAGGCAACCGTTGTCAATGCTCGATTTGTGAAGCCACTCGATACTGAACTCATTTTGCCCCTAGCGAAGCAAATTGGTCGAGTGGTGACCCTTGAAGAAGGGTGTCTCATGGGAGGCTTTGGCACCGCTGTGGTTGAAGCGCTTATGGATGCTGAGGTCATGGTTCCAGTGACGCGTATCGGCGTACCAGACAAACTTGTGGATCATGCAACGTCAGATCAGGCAAAAGCGACGTTAGGCCTTACACCTCCGCAAATTGCGGATCGCCTCTTGGCGACGCTTAAGCCTGTCCAAGAGCCGGTGAAAGCCTAAGCTTAGGTCGGTTTTTCAAACCCCAGTAACGAATGAGGCGAACGCTAGCTAAGCTAGCGTTCGCCTCATTCGTTACTGGGGTTTGAAGCCTGAGCATCATGGGTCAATCGACTGAGACTAATGCAAGTTCACCACACCCATGAATTTTTGAGAGTCCTAAAAACAGGACTGACATACTTCTTTATAACGATTTGGGACCTTCAGCAGGTTCTAAGGGCGCTAAATTCTGCCTCAAACAATGCAACGTCCTATGATAAGGAAGGGGCGTAGAACTGATGCAGTCTGTTTTGGGCGACTCGTCTGATGCCATATTCGATTTTGACGGTCTAATGTTGTGGCATCTCTGGTATTGCACTAAGTGTAAAACAGCCAACTATCGCGTACGGTGCTTTGGAACTTCCAGAAGCTAGCAGTTCGGGCGTTCCATGCAGGCCAGGAACTGGTTGTTATCCACCAATTGAGCATGAGCCTGTGTCTTCAGATTTTCCCAGTTCTGCCTAGGTGGATTCAGTCGGCATCCATCCAAACCCCCATGTAAACTTTGTTCGAAGCAACTGTGTCTGACTCAACATCGTCTTTCCGTCCACTCATTCTTGGTGTTACTGGAGCCTCTGGCTTGATCTATGCCGTCCGCACGGTTAAGTATTTACTCGAAGCCGATCGCACGGTCGATCTTGTCGCCTCGAAATCAACCTACATGGTGTGGCAAGCTGAGGAGAATATTCGGATGCCACTCGACACAGTTCAACAAGAGGCATTTTGGCGTGAGAAGGCAGGGGTTGAAATCCGTGGTAAGCTTCGTTGTCATCCTTGGGGAGATGTGGGTGCTACTATTGCGAGTGGCTCATACAAAACCTTAGGAATGCTGGTGATTCCTTGTAGTATGAGTACGGTCGCAAAGTTGGCTTCAGGACTGAGTTCTGATCTATTAGAGCGGGCTGCCGACGTGCAAATCAAGGAAGGGCGATCGCTGGTGCTCGTTCCCCGAGAAACGCCATTTAGTTTGATTCATCTCCGTAACATGACGGCCCTGGCTGAAACCGGAGTGCGAATCGTGCCTGCGATTCCAGCTTGGTATCACCATCCTCAGACGATTCTAGATTTGGTAGACTTTGTGGTGGCTCGTGCGCTTGACCAATTTGATTTGGATTGTGTGCCGCTGAAGCGATGGGATGGGCACTTGCATCGTTCAGAGTCAGGGCCTGATGCAGTGACCGCATAGCTCATCACCGAAGGCTCGATGGAGAAGGAGTCATGGCTGTTCGAAATCTATTGCTGCTGATCCTGCTTGTCGCAAGCCTCGTCATTTTTATCCTTGGAAATATGACGCCAGTCGTGCCACTGGTGATTCTGGGCACTCAAACTCAAGCTTTTCCACTTGCAATTTGGTTACTTGGAGCGATCGCCGCTGGTGCATTGACAACGCTCCTCATTGCAGGATTGATTCAGATTGCAGCAACACCTCCTCGCTCTCGTGTGGATCGGTTCTATGCCGATCGTCCTCAGTATCGCCCTGCCAAAGCTGAGCCCCTTCAAGAGGATGAGGATTGGGAGGTGATTGATTTGGATGATGATAGAGCTTCTGCAGACCGCGTTGAAACCCGTTCGGCTCAATCATCAGCTGATGCTCGATCATCCACTCCCATTGGCAATTGGTTCAATTCGAATCGGGGCGATCGCCGTTCTAGGGTGAATCAATCTAAGGCGTCTCGTTCAACTGCATCTGGTTCAGCTGCCAGTTCCCTCGACGATTGGAATCGCTTTACGGTTCGACGAACGGAGTGGGATGACTGGAATACGTATGAAGAAGCTGCGCCATCGGTAAAGAATTCTGGCCGTCCTGCCGACAATCGAACAGTCACCAATCAATATTCGGCGGGGCCTGAAACGGTTATCCAAGACTCAGTTGATCGAGATTGGCAAGAATGGTCTACGTATCGGGATAATACAAGCCGTGATTCTTCTGACTCTACATTTAGGGATGAATATGATGCTTCTGATGGCGATCACGCTGCCTTCAGAAGAAATGACGAGCTTCCAGTTGATGACGAATCCTACCGTGGCAGAGCATATGATGACGGGGCATACGATGACGGTCAGGACGAGTTTTATGAAGCTGATCGCCCTCAATGGACGTCATCAGACGATCGCTACGATACGCGAACGGTCTATGATGACGACGAATATGAGAATGACGAATACGGCGATGGCGAATATCGTGATAGCGGTTACAGGGCTGGCGATTATGCGAGTGATGCTACATCGATAGATGATGCATTGGAGGATGGGGTCGACGATTCGTCATGGCGGCGCGATTCAGTCGGGTCTGATGGGGCAGCTGACGGATACGAATCGTCGGTTGAAGACGAGTATGACTCAGCGGATTATGGTGATGATAGGGCTGATGACGAGATCGACGGGTCGGGTTGGCAATCTGAGCCAAGCGCAAGCGATGAATACTACACGGTCCACTACACCGAAGACGACGACTATTATGACGATTATGATGACTACGCTGCAGATGGACGGCGATCGCCTCGGTCGTCACGCGATGCATCCGCAGATGACTCCGATACTCACTCGTCAGATATAGATAGCGATTTTTCTGAATTTGATGACTGGGAAGCCGAGAATACTGCACAGCCTGACGGTGCAGCTGAGGCCAGTACCTCTCAGCCATCCCGTCGAATTTATGAAGTCCCTCAACGTCCGACGGCTGTTAATCAGTCAGGTACGCTCTATTCGTATCGGTATCGTTCATCATCGGACCAGCCAGTCAGCTCCGATGAGCCATCCAATCATTCAGACGATCAAGGAATAGAGCATTCCCCTTCTGATTCAATGAATGAAACCAATTCAGCCTATCAAGATGTGTCTCAATCTGATGAACAACCGTCATCTGAGCCGCGTATTTTAACGACGCCACCCCCTGATGGTTCAGAACCTGATACCCCCGTTGATCAACAATAGTCATCTTCAGCCGCC
>JBCBLF010000184.1:0-9736 GCA_038520475.1 Cyanobacteria bacterium J06627_8 | reverse complement strand
GATTCGTTGGTGCCACCAAGGTCCTCCAACAGCAACTGTCCGCGAGGTCGTGGTTGAATATACAGAACCTAAGCAGCATAACGGGTTTCACATCACTCGGTAGATAATGAGTGCAGATGATGTGTTGAGCCTGCATCAGTACGGTCCAACACACTCCATTCCAACACACTCCATAATGTGGCGATCGCCCTAGTCAACGGTCAGCTATCAACTTGTTATGCAGCTCAGACACCCGGTTATGACATCGTTGAGAAATTTTGGCATGGCCGTCAACAGTTCCGTTAGGACAAGACGGCACCTCATTTGGCTATGTGCCTAGGAGTTGAATGATACTTGGTGCCCTAGCCTAAATAGCTAAAGCTATAAGATGCATTTGCACTACAACTCAACGATCTAAACACAGCGTGAAGTTTGAACTTTACATTTTCTCTAAAAATATGCATGATGCATACATATAACAAGCATCAACTCATGGACTGGCTCTATGGATGATGAAAGAACGTTAAATCTTTTGGGTGCGTTGGCACTCAGTGTCACGGATGCATTGAGTTCTGTCGTTGAAGTCAATGCTGGATATGGAGGAGAAGCTCCTGCCGCGATCGTGACGTTAGGAGTTGATCCAGGACTCTCAATTAATGCACTTCGACAGATTCTCAACCTCTCTCATCCGGGAACCGTGCGACTCATCAATCGATTGGAATCCCAAGGTCTCGTTGAGCGCAGATCTGGAACGGATGGTCGGACACTTGCCCTATTTCTGACGGAGGCAGGTCACGAACGACGGAAAGCAATTCTGGTCGAGCGGCGACAACAGTTGCAGCGTGCGATGAGTTCATTGACCGAGAATGACCGCAAACAACTCACAAAACTTCTAGAAAAGATGCTGGCAGCGATGACGACCAGTGAGTTGCGAAATTACGCCATTTGCCGTCTTTGCGAGGAAGAAGTGTGTCCGGCTGATCGCTGTCCCGTTGAACAGAAATATCGTCAACTGATGGAGTCATGAATAACATAATCCTTTCATTGGGTTACGCGTTTTGCTGGGGCGTAGGAGTCACGCTGACAAAACTCGCGCTCTCAGAAATCGCGGCAACGACGCTCCTCATGATTCAACTTCTCTCCGGTGTAGTGTTCCTTTTAACAGTCTGCTACTTAAAAGGTCACCAGTTACCGATTACCTGGAATCACCTTAAAAAAGGCGTTGCAGGAATTTTTGAACCTGCATTGGCGTATATGTTTGGTATCTTTGGCGTGCAAATGACAACTGTCACCAATGCCACACTGATTTCTTCCTCGGAGGTGATTCTGACCATTTTATTCGCCGCAGTTTTCCTAAGTGAGAAAATAACCCGAATGAAAATGCTCCTCTCGGGCATCAGTTTTTTAGGGGTTGCTTTATTGATGTTGAAGAATGCTCAAGGTGCAAATCAGGCTTCTCTTGTTGGTGACTTCTTGGTGCTAACAGGAACGATTTTTGCTGTTCTTTATGTTCTTTGCAGCAAAAAGCAAGTTGAAACAGTAGATCCTCTACAACTGACCGCTTCCCAACAGTTCGTTGGCTTAATCGTGACTGTATTCTGTTTCAGTCTACTATCGACCATCAATCCAAGCTTCGAAGTCAATGCCGCAGGGATTTCACCACAGTTTTGGTTCCTTGCGATCATCTCAGGAGTGATGCAATATGCTCTGGCATTCCTGATTTATCTAATTGCGCTGCAAAATATGCCCGTAAGCCATGCCGCGTTTTATATTGCACTCATTCCTGTTTTTGGTGTGGCTAGTGCCGTCATGATAATTGGTGAACAGCCAAACCTTGCCCAATGGGTTGGCGGATTATTGGTTATTGTGTCGTCTTATTATGCCAATAGGTTGCAAAGCACGTAGATAGTGATTGAATGTCTGTAAAGAGCGCCGCATCGTGCGCCCGATAAGCGAATGATAAACCAATTCGCTCATGGATATTGCACGGACTGTGGGAACCCAAAGTTTGAGGCGATCGCCAACACGAAGTGAAGGATTGCTATATAGTGGTTGGAAATAATCACAACTTTTGAAGAGAGAGGAGCGTTCCAATGTTTGGATTAGGGTGGCCAGAAGTTGTCATTATTATGATTGTGGCTGTTCTTATTTTCGGCCCCAAGAAAATCCCTGAACTCGGTGGGGCCATTGGAAAAACACTTCGCGGCTTCAAAGACGAGATGCAGGGCAACGACGAACTCCCCGAAGGCCACGATACAGACGATGCATAACTCAATGCAGCCCCGCTTCACTAAAGCTACATACTGATATGCAAAATGGAAGGTTAGTTGTAGCCTAACCTTCCAAGTCATATTTCAAAAACAGATTGGGTATTGAGTTTAGTTTTGAAAGGGTATGTACCACCCTTTCAAAACTAACCATCATTCAACACAGAGTCGTAGTACAGTCACCAGTCGAAGACAACTGAGATAACCGTACACGTACAGTCTTCTAGACAAAGGAAAAGGCTGCACTGCTCAAATTTAGACCGTTTGTGCCTTCGAAGATGGCAATTAAGTCATTGTTATAAGACAGCAACGTTTCAGTTCCTGATTGTTGCTGACTGTACTGATCAGCAGAACCACCGAGTTGAACAGTATCCTCTGCCGAGTTGAAGTCAGTGATTCGGGCAAAATCAGTAGCACCACCAGTCGCGTAGAATGGCAGGTTAGATACACCAAGGATAAACAAATCAGCTCCACTGCCACCAGTCAGAACATCTTGTTCACCAATACCCAGTGCAGTCGCATCGGTTCCAAGAAGTTGGTCGTTGCCTGCTCCACCATCGAGTGAATCATTTCCACCAATCGGTTCAGCACTGTTCGAGAGTTCAAACAATTGAACATTGTCGATGAATCCACCAAAGTTGTCGCTGACTCCTGCCGCTCGGAATTCAAGCGCAGTTGTATCCTCTGAACTTGCTTCAACCGTATAGGTATACGTTTGCCAAGTATTCTCAGAAACGCCGCCGCCAGTGATGGTGTCAATAACTTCACCATTCCATAGCACTTCAATCACGTTGCTATCTGCATTGACGCCAGCGCGAGGAGTGTACTCAAAGGAGAATTCGTAGGTTGTTCCAGCTTCGGTATCAACCTGTTGAATCATGCCACTGTTGCCGCCATTCTGGCTGAAGCTATCAAGCTCAACCCAAGCTTCTCCGTCGGCAGCTGCACCGTAGCGATTCACCCGCTTATCGACTTGAATGGAGGGACCAAAGGTCGTTGTCCATCCGGTAATGGATGTAAAGAAGTCAAAATCGTTGAGTGCAACAGTGTTGTCTTCAAAGCTGCCATTGACAATGAGATTGACTAGCCCGTTCTGATTAGTTCCATCACCAAAGAGGACATCGTCACCGCCATTGCCAGCAATCGTATCGTCTCCTCCTCCCCCAATCAGGGTGTCGTTACCACCTAATCCTCCTGATGCTTGAAGCTCGAACAATTGGACATTGTCGATGAATCCACCGAAGTTGTCGCTGACTCCTGCCGCTCGGAATTCAAGCGCAGTTGTATCCTCTGAACTTGCTTCAACCGTATAGGTATACGTTTGCCAGGTGTTCTCAGAAACGCCGCCGCCAGTGATGGTGTCAATGACTTCACCATTCCACAGCACTTCAATCACATTACTATCTGCATTGACGTCAGCGCGAGGAGTGTACTCAAAGGAGAATTCGTAGGTTGTTCCAGCTTCGGTATCAACCTGTTGAATCATGCCGCTGTTGCCGCCATTTTGACCAAAGCTATCAAGCTCAACCCAAGCTTCTCCGTCGGCAGCTGCACCGTAGCGATTCACTCGCTTATCAACTTGAATTCCCTCTGGCTGAAGATCAATCTCGATAATGCCTCGACGTCGAGTGGACCTAGAAATGTCGTTCCAACGACCATTGCTGAAGTTCATTTCAACAAAATCTTCCCGTCCCCGAAAGTCGTTCGGTTCACCAGGTGCCCAGTCAGTAAAGGTAACGGCTTCTCCATTGACCCACTCAAAGGTTCCTTCCTGTCCTCTATCAGTCAAGCCGATGAAGAAATTTTCGTAGAGCCCAAAGGTACTCCGTAGCCAAGATTGCTCAGCAGCGTCATTGATGGTGACCAGATTACCGCCTAACCGCTGTGCTTGTGATTGGGCCCCTTCCCAAGTTGTACGAGACGTTAACAGATAGGCTTTGCCGTTATAAATAAAGGCGTTAGATGGTGCATCAACCGGGCCAAAAGTTGTTGTCCAACCAGAAATAGAATTGAAGAAATCAAAATCGTTGAGCGCAACCGTATTATCTTCAAAGCTACCGTTAACAATTAGATTTTCTCCGCTTGGAACCGGCGGTCCCGATTGAACGTTGCCGTCTCCTTGAAGGATGTCGTTACCTGCACCACCATTGACCGTGTCGTCACCAGCACCGCCATCAAGCACATCATTATCGGCGCCGCCACTCAAGCTATCGTTTCCATCGCCACCCTCAAGGGTGTCATCATTGGCTCCCCCGCTCAAGTTATCGTTTCCACTGCCGCCCAGAAGCGTATCGTTGCCAAGCTCTCCAGACAAAGAGTCGTCACCTGAACCACCGTCAGCGAAGTCATCACCTGAGCCAGTTCTAATGTCGTCGTTGCCCGCACCACCATCTACCGTATCGTTATCTGCATCAGCTGCAATCGTATCGTTACCATCGCCACCGCTGATCGTATCGTTACCGTCGCTTCCGATAATGGTGTCATCTCCATCTAGGCCATTGATGACATCATCACCTGAGCGACCGTTGATGACGTTAATCCCATCTGTTCCTGTTAGCGAGTCATCGTAGAAAGACCCCGTCAAGTTTTCTACGTTGAGAATGGTGTCGACACTTCCGCTTCCGTCATCAGTGGCGATGTTCTGGCTCAGATCTACAGTTACACCAGCTGCAGCATCGATGAAGGACACCTCATCAACACCTTCACCACCATCAATGCTGTCAGTGCCAGCACCTCCACGAAGCACATCATCTCCGATACCAGCATCAAGAATATCGTCTCCGTCATCCCCTGAAAGGACGTCGTTTCCAGCTTCTCCGTAGAGTTCATCGTTTCCTCGGCCACCAGAAAGAGAATCATCGCCCTCGCCAGCGTAAAGGATATCGTTACCCGTTGGTCCTTCAATCACTCCATTGAATTGACGAACTGATATTTGGTCGAGCAGTCCACCAACGCCATCACTAGAGCCTACTGCACGAAATTCAAGTGTTGTTAAATCGCTAGTGGCCTCAACGTTGTAGGTCGCACCAACCCAATCTGGATTAATACCTCCATCCAATGCGAGCGTATCGAGCAATTGACCGCCCCACCATACTTCAATCGCATTGCTTTCCGCAGGAGTATTGGGGAAAGGAGAATATTGTAGGGAGATTCGATAGGTTTCCCCAGGAACCGTGCTGAGCTCTTGAGCAATGCCGCTGTTGCCATTACCGTCTAAGCGAATTGATGCAGCTCCATTGCGAGCAATCAGATTCTCATCGACGGCTATTCCAGTGCCAACGGTTGTTGTCCATCCAGCAATTGAATCGACAATATTGGATTCTCCTGCGTTGACGGTGTTGTCTTCAAAACTACGATTAGCAACTAGCTCACTGCCCAAGTCATTACGGTCAGGCTCGTCACCCTGGAGCGAATCGTTGCCGTCATTTCCGTATAAGATATCGTCTCCACCACCACCTCTGAGACTATCGTTTGCGGTGCTATTGATAGGCTGCAACTGGATATTGCTCAAATAGTCGCTAATTGGGCCTGTGTCGCCCGCAACGCGAATTTCTAGAGCTGTGGCATCTCCATAGGTTGCACGAAGCGTGATAGTGGATAGCTCTGTTGGTAGCAGCCCATTTTCGGGAGGAAGAATAGTGCGAACAACGAGACCATTCCACAGAATTTCAATGGGGCCAGGAGCAAACGCTATCGTTTGGTAGGAAAGTTCAAACGATGTACGCGGTGCAGCATTAATTTCTTGACTAGTGCTCGTGCTGTTGACATCGATATCAGTGAGTACGTTGTCTCCAAGACGCGGTGGGTTGTCGTTTCCGATACCTCCATCGAGGATGTCGTTACCTTCACCACCTCGCAGAGAATCATTACCGAAACCACCATCTAGGAAATCATCTCCATCGCCACCATCTACGGTGTCGTTCCCTCCGTCACCAAAGACTTGATCATTGCCGCCTTGACCGTTGAGACGATCATTACCTTCACCACCATTAATGACATCATTTCCATCACCGCCATTTAGACGATCATCTCCATCAAAACCATTGATAGTATCGTCTTCAATGCCACCATTAATACGGTCATTTCCAAGAGTACCGTCAAGAATTGCCATATTGTCTAATCCTTCTTTGATATATAAACATGAACGTGATAGCGAGGTTGCGTTTGCTCTGCAGACAGCAAAAATTGGGCAGCTGAACTGTCGCAGCTACTTAGAAAAGCCTGGGGTCATCTTTCAAGTTCAGATTTCGACAAACAGCTATCTGTGATCAGCGCACACCGATCGCCAGAGCGCTATTCATAGACTCCATGAAGCTTGGCTCTTGTTGGAAAAATGATTCAGGTTATCGCCATCTAAGTTCTGAGGTCTCTTCTAACGTCTCGTGGGTAGAAGATACTGTCATAAAAAACAAATGGAAGAACTCGATGTTATTAAAAGGCTCAGTCCCTCGTTGATGTTAATTTCATCACAGGGAGCTCCCCTGCAAAATCAACTGTATATATTCTTACAGTCAGACCTCTGAAAGCTGTTAAATTTACGATGAAGGTTTCTGTAAAATTGCTAACATGCCATAACTCTTTCATAAAGGAAATTTTAAACTCAAATATCATAATTTAAGTCAAATCAATTGATATTAGAGGGTTACAGAAGAGTTATAGTAAATTAAGCTCTTAAAATCCACGTATTCTTCCGGACATAGGATTTTTTTCAAGAATAAGTAGAATTACATCGAACGAATTCGAACTTGTTCTTATTTATACTCTATTGTTTTGATAGAGATAGCATAAAAAGGCCGATGGCTGTAAGCGATCTCAACTTATGCAACATCAGCTCAAGATAAGCTGAACGCCTCATCCTTTTCTAGCTAAAACGCTTGTCCCTTCATTGAATCCTTACCACTTCTCTTAATCCAAACTGAAACTATGTACTTGTGATTTCTGTCCAGTACTGTTCATATAGCTCGGTTGCATCATCAACGGGTGAAAGACCTTCACACTTTTCCAAGACGGATTCTGGTGGAAATAGGTTTTCATTTTGCTTAAGTTCGTCCGACAAAGCATCGTAAGCTGACCTTAGGGGTGTTGCGAAGAACAGACTTTCAACCGCGCGTTTTGCTACCTCAGGCCGCAGCAGATAGTCAATCCACCGATACGCAGCTTCAACATTTGGTGCACTCTTCGGGATAACAATCGTGTCAGTCCACAGCGTTGCTCCGCTCTTGGGCACCACATAGGCCAATGATTCATCCTCTAGGGTGACTGGAATTGCCTCTGATGAGTAGCTCATGGCAACCCATAGATCACCACCTAAGATTTGATCTTCATATCCAAAAGATTGAAAGTTAGCCAGATAGGGCTTGATGTCGAGCAACCGCAGATAGGCCTGCTCAATTTCATCAGGGTTGGTGGAGTTAATAGAATAGCCCAGCGATTTCAGAACAGCCCCCATTGTCTCTCGAATATCATCAAGCAGAATCATTCGCTTATCGAGCTGTTCAGCATATTCCCACAAGTAATTCCAATCATCGAGCGGCGGAGAAACGAGGGTCGTATTGTAAAGCAGACCTGTGGTTCCCCAACTGTATGGAATGCTATGTCGATTGGCCGGGTCATAGATCGGGTCTTGCCACTGATCAAAAAATAGGCCGTCCAAACTAGTGAATTTCGACGTGTCTAGTTCCAGGAGCAAGTCTAGATCCATCATTTCTTGCACCATGTACTCAGACGGATAGATAACGCTGTACGCATCTCCTCCGCCAGCCTGCATTCGTGCCAGCATACTTTCGTTTGAATCATAGAGATCCACAATGACGTTGATGCCCGTTTCTTCCGTAAACCCGCTGATCATGTCGTCGTCGGTATAGCCGGACCATGTATAGACATGGAGTGTATCTGAATCCGCAGCATTCTCAGCTGGTGATGGAGCAGAATTTGACTGCACGTCTGCCACAGGAGAACGACAATTAGACAGCAGAATGGTTCCCATCGTTGCAGCCGACCCTTGTAGAAACCGCCGTCTTGTAGAGTTCAGTCGGTGCGATCGCCCAGAACCGCGTGGGAATTGACGCTGCTTCATCATTTCACTCTCCCTGAAGATCTATTTTTTGATAGCACTTGCGTGGATGCAATCCACAAAATATTTAACGCAGTACGGCCATTTTGGGAAATGGTGTTGGCCCCACAGATGAATACTATCAACGCATACGGTAATCGGTGTTGCAGGAAGCGGCAAGGTTTTGCAGTGAACCTTAAAGAAGGCTGACGTTGATCATGGTCTAGAGCGCGGCTCGGGCTTGGGGTCCGAATTCAGCGCGAGGCCCGACCAGGGCACAGTTCTAAGGTAGGTTCTGAAGTCGCACCATGAAAAAACCATCTAAGTCATGGCGGTGAGGCCAGATCGTTAACCAGCCCTCAGACACTTGAAATCGATGCAGCGGCGAATCGGACGAAACTGGAGCGATCGCCCACTGAGGATTGGCCTGTAAGAAGGCGTGTACAACGGCCTCATTTTCCTGTGAATTCAGCGTGCACGTTGCATACACCAGCGTGCCACCTGGTTTAACGTAACGTGACGTTTGTTGAAGAATGTCACGTTGTAACGCAGTCAGTTCGACTATTCGATCGGGCGATTGACGCCAACGAGCATCCGCATGGCGATGAAGCGTGCCCAAACCTGAGCAGGGCGCGTCTACCAACACACGGTCGACTTTAGGTAAGTTAGCCTGGGGCGATCGCATATCCTGAGTTTGTAGCTTGATACAGGTCAGGTTGAGGCGCTCACTGTTTTCTTGTACGCGTCTCAATCGCTTTTCATTGCGATCGCACGCCCAGATTGTGCCGCGATCGCCCATTAATTCTGCTAAATGCGTTGTTTTTCCGCCAGGCGCGGCACAGGCATCAATGACGGTTTCCTCAGGTTGAGGCTCCAACAGATGTCCGACTAGTTGAGCACTACCATCCTGCACCGTCCACCATCCTTCGGAGTATCCCGGTAGGGCCTGTATAGCTCCATAATGCTCAGAGAGGCGGATTCCGTAGCTTGTTCCAGGAATGAGTTCTGTTGCAATTGACGCATTGGCAAACGCTTGCCGTACCTGCTCAACCGACTGGCACAACGGGTTAACTCGTAAATCAATGGATGGGGATTGATTAAACCATTGGCAAAGGGCTTCAATGTCTCTCTCGTTCACATCCCCGTGAGTTGAGGCGTCGCGCTGGATTGAATCGGCATCGTTCGAAACTGCCTCACTTACGCAGGATGTGAGCTGCTCATTCCACACCCGAAGAATCCAGTCTGGATAGCTGTGCTCTACACCCAATCGAGCAATGGTATCCGAGGGAAGCTTAAGCACAGTTTCACGTTGACGCGTGTAGGCTCGTAAGACACCGTTGACGAAGCCGGATAGACCACCCAAGCGATTTTGTTTAGCAAGTTCAACAGAGGTGTTAACTGCGGCTGAATCAGGCACTTGATTGAGATCAATCAAGTG
>JBCBLF010000183.1:0-9830 GCA_038520475.1 Cyanobacteria bacterium J06627_8 | reverse complement strand
CATACAGGGTTGGATCGATTGAGTAGCGCTTATTAGTCGCGTTACAGAGTGGCTATGACTTCAGCAAACGGAAAAGACTAATAAAGAATTGGGATGGATTTTGAGGAAATACTGCACGGATAGCCGAGTGATTACACAAAATGAACTGCTGTCTCAGATGGAGTGGCGAACCTGAATAACAAGAGACGATACGTCAGCGCATTGTAAGCTAGCAAGATTCCACAGGTGCTGTGGCAGCAGCACAAATTATTCCTGACTACTTCAATGGAAGCGTCGGGCTAGCTTCGAGATAAGTTATACCGTTTCTCTAAAACGCAGCTACACGTAACGTCAGCTGTCTTTCTTTAGGAGATACCAAGCGAACGCCTCTGCTCAGCCGACATTCTCTGAGCAAAGGCGTTGGCGCAGCCCCTCTGAAAGAGCCAGGGAACAGGTGGGGCAGGATTTTAGAGAATTGATATTAATCAAGTTGACAATGCCCCCATCATCATTCTCCATTCGTTGGATTGACGGATTTGTATAGCCGTCGCCAGTTCAATTACGACAAAAAAACAAGACGACAAACCATTTGACTATGCCAATGAACTAAATGATACTCGGCGTTCTAACCTAAATGACGAAAGCTATAGCTGACTTTTTGGACACCTTAAGCGATCGCACACAAAATCACCAACGAAATCACCAACACCTATGGGGAGATAGAAATAGATACTCTTTCTATTCTGAATAGTAAGGGATTTCCCTGAATAGTAGGGTGTGTCAAAACCACTGCATCTATACGCCACACTCGAACGACAGGGAGCAACTCAAACGACAAGGATCAAATCGTGAGAGTGATAAATCGATCGACGGTTTCTCTTTCCATCCATATTTTCACTAGGAGCAACGATGACGTTCACCCCAACTCTTCCGCTTGCAGCCGATTTTTTGCGATCGCCAATCCTACAACCTTTTGTCCCCGGCACTGAACCTCTCACAGAGGTATTCCTTCCATCTAAGGTCACTCTTGAAATAGATGAAGGTGCAAATGGCACCATTGATGCACGAACAATAGCCCGCCTATCTTATGAGAGTAATAATCTTCTTCTGGGTAACTTCACCACTGATACAAACGGAGATGGTACGATTGATGAGCGTTATTCCATCCAAAATACGTATGATGCCGCTGGCAATCGCTTGACGTCCACCATTAACAATGATGGCGATCGCGTCGTTTCCCAGTTCACGCTAAACAATGCTGGTCGTATTATTTCTATTCGCCAAGAAATTGACGTGTCCAGTGATGGTGCTATTGATGCCTTGAGTATTTCCACACTGACTTACACAAACGGAGGAAATACTGTCAAAACCTTGACCCAGTTAGATGACGGTGCCGACGGAAGCATTGATGCAACATCAAGCTCCATGGAAATGGCGACATTTAACGGAAACGGCGATCTCACCATGCTTGTGTTGTCGTCCGATCTTAATAATGACGGCGATCCTGATTTAGAAGTCAAAACAACAAACACTTACAGCGGCAACCGACTCACTTCAAGCACAACGACAACAGAAAGTCAGTTTTTGGGGTTTGTTGTGTTGTCTGACACATCAACAACAACGTTCAATTACAGTGGCGATCGCCTGGTTTCATCGGTGACAGAAACCGATGATAATGACCCAGGTACAGCGCCCAATGAAAGGTCAACGACCTCATATTTTTACGACGGTTCGGGACGCATTCAACGCATCATCTTCGAAGATGACAACGACGCCAATGGAACCATTGATGAACGGGCTACCTTGCTCTATGAATATGGTCGGAGCGGCAGTGGTGGCAATGGCGGCAGTGGCAGTGGTTCTGGCTCTGGTAGACGAATCGTTGGGGGACGCCGTAGCGATCGCTTGAGAGGAACCGCTAATGATGACAGAATCATCGGTAGAGCCGGAAAAGACCGATTGAGTGGACTCAATGGCGATGATGTTCTCATCGGCGGTAGTGATAATGATCGCCTCAGGGGTGGTAACGGTAACGATATTCTGAAAGGCGGACGAGGTAGAGACCGATTGTTTGGCGGCAATGGAAACGACCGTCTCATTGGTGGTCCTGACAAAGATACTCTTGTTGGGGGGCGTGGCCGTGATGTCTTCGTTCTCAGTCGAGGGCGAGACTTCGATGTAGTCAAAGATTTTAAAGATGGGCTTGACCGAATCGATTTACCTGGCTCGATGAGATCGACAAGTCTAACCTTTGATCAGCGCGGCCGTAACCTGATGATTAGTAATGGTTCAGATGACTTAGCGCTTCTGAGAGGCGTTCGTGCTGCTCAAATCACAGCAGCTGATTTTACCTAATCCCAATGTCCAAGCTGAAACCCTCTTGGGTTAATCGAAGACCTCCTCTTGGTTCTCTAATTGTCAGAGAGCCAAGAGGAGGTCTTCGATTGAATCTTCACTTCTGAAACTTACGTCAGCCCGGTCTCTAAATAATCCGTGTGGAATTTAGTAAATCGCAGGCTCTCGGGTAAGTTCATCAAGGGCCCAAGCTTCGCGATCAATATTGAGTTCAGGAAACTTATCTGGGTTGAAGGTAGGTTGCTTTTCACCCACTTTGATTTGCAGATCAAAGTCTCGCATGACTTTCAACCCCACCTTAAACAGCATCACCAATGCAACGAGATTGACCAACGCCAATAGTCCCATCGTGACGTCCGCAAAACCAAATACTGTTCCCAAATCCTGGGATGCGCCCCAAACAATGAGTGCAAGAGTTAGCACTCGAAATCCGCGAAACAGATTCTTGTTTTCTTCACTGAAGAAGTTGAGGCTATTTTCACCCAGATAATAGTTATAAATCATGGAGGTGAACGCAAACAGTACAAGGGCGATCGTGACAAAGGCTTGTCCCCATGCACCAACATGCTCAGCCATAGCTGTCTGAGTCATAGTTACGCCACCGACATCGCTGCCTGGTTCATAAACGCTTGAAAGCAAAATGATTGCAGCGGTGCAAGAACACAAGACGATCGTATCGATAAAAACACTAAACGCCTGAACGATACCTTGGTTAACCGGGTGCTTGACATAGGCAACAGCTGCTACGTTTGGCGCACTCCCCAAGCCTGCTTCATTTGAAAACAGCCCTCGCTTGACCCCAAAAATAATGGCAGCCCCAATTCCTCCACTGACTGCTTGTTGCAGGCCAAACGCGCTACTGAAGATCAGGCCAAAGACTCCTGGAAGATTGCCTAAATTGGTAATGATAACGAACATGGCCATCGCAAAATAGCCGATCGCCATAATGGGCACAACAAACTCTGCAACTTCTGCAATGCGCTTGACACCCCCAAAAATTGTGACCCCCAAAACTATCAACAACATGAAACCGGTAATTTGAGTCGGTATTCCAAACGTGTCATTCAACGAAGTCGCAACCGTATACGACTGTAAAGCATTGAAGCCAAAGCCAAAGGTCACCAACAACAAAATTGAGAACACCGCAGCCAGCCCACGATTGCCTAAGCCTCGGCTGATGTAGTAAGCAGGGCCGCCGCGATAGGTTCCATCAGGCTCCCCATTTTTGAAGAGCTGCGCTAATGTGCATTCAAAGAAACTCGTAGACATACCGATTAGTCCAATCACCCACATCCAAAAGACAGCTCCTGGACCACCTAAGGTAATGGCAACGGCAACTCCTGCAATATTTCCAGCTCCAACTCTTCCCGCCACGCTGAGCACTAACGCCTGAAAAGAACTCAGATGGCCTTCCTCATGCTGAGTCGCTTGCCCCAAAATGCTAAACATTTGACCAAAGTAGCGAAATTGAACAAATCGCGACGCAATGGTGAACAGTAATCCAACAGCAACTAGCACTGCAATGAGGACTTTTCCCCACAATAGGTCATTGAGAAAATCTAACACTGTGATGACTCCTGAACATTCATTAATTCACGGATTCACAGATTAGACGTCATCCCGTCGTTCACCGCTCATACTCAATCGGTACGTAAAAACCAACGTAAAAACCAACATTTATTCCGATGTGAACGCTTTGTCAGACAAAGCGTTCACATCAAATAATAGTCAGGATTTTCCAAGTCAGATTCTGTATCGAACGCGCATTAGATAGGTTGCACGGGCAACTTCGGGCGATCGCCAATCTATTTATCCATTCAGAATTCGAAGCAAATCCTAAAGTTCACAGTGTCTGCTGAGTCGCTAAATACAGTTGTGTATTCGAGTACGATTTGACCGATTCCATTACATTTATTCTCATTTTTCCCATGGGACTCTTATCTCACTCTCAGGTTTAGGTCACAGAGCGTTCAGCCTTTCAGCGCATCATAACAGTAACGTGAGATACATAACTGACACGATTTTGATTCGATTTGCCCGATAGTATTGACGCCTTATTTACCCCATTAACTTTATCTCAGGAAGCTGATCATGAGACTGCTGATCTCCCCCACGTTAGCCGTTGTTTCTACTGCAGCTTTTGCATTTCCCGCATTTGCGCTAGAAGGACATCGTGCTGAACCTCTTCACGAGACGCTAACCTATCATCTCCTTTATCCCGTAGAACTGGAGCTGTCTACTGAGACAGATGCTCTCTCCTCTAGGCAAGAGCACGAGCAGTTGTCGGATAGCTTACGCACAAAAGTCAGCGAGGGTGAAGGAGCGACACTCCACGCCCGATTCGAAGAGGAAGCTGCGAAATAATTTGTCAGCGGATGAGCTGACCCAACATTCACCGACAAGCACACCTAGGTGAATGACACCTCCCGCATGGGAGGTTTTCATACTGTGCAGGTTACGCAGCGTTTTGAGCAGCGGCAGGCTGAGCACGCCATTGCTCAAAAGCCTCGCCGGATGTTGCTAAGCTCACATCTTGCATCCTGCTGGGTTGTAGTTATTGCTTTTAGGGCATTTGGGGGAACGCTTATCGCGCGCCAAGCAATAGCGTGTCATCACTAAGTTGGCTAAAGCTGTGCATTTCAATCCCAGGTGTTGTGGGCGAGGGGCGCGTACTGACAACACTTGGGTACAGGATATAAGTTAGCCTGCTTTCCAGATAGCTTAAGAGGTTAGCGATCCAATTAGGCTGCTAACCTCTTAAGCTATCTGGGATAAGTACTATAGGTCAACCTTCTTCATGTCTGAATGTCGCATGGTTAAGACACTCAAGACATCTTTTGAGCCAGCACGCCATACTTTGGAGCAAATACCATCGCACCGCAAAATAGCAGGGTCAGAATGACGACAATACTTCCACCAGTCGAGACATCTAGATGGTAGCTGACGTAAGTTCCTAAAATGCACGACAACACACTTGTCACGACCGAAATTATCAGCATTCGATCAAATCGATCGGTCAGAAGATATGCGGTCGCGCCTGGAGTCACTAGCATGGCCACAACCAAGATAATGCCTGCTGTCTGTAAAGCAGCCACAATGGTCAACGCTAGCACTGACAACAAAGTGTAATACATCAGCTGACTGTTTAATCCGATGGCTTTCGCATGATTAGGGTCAAAACAGAATAGCAGGAGATCCTTGCGCCTCAACAGGATGATGACCAATGTAATGATGCCTGCAATCAACGTTTGAACAATATCTGATTGGGAAATACCTAATACATTGCCAAAAAGGATATGGAATAAGTCAATATTGCTAGGAATTTTGGTTGCAAGCACAAGGCCAAAGGCAAAGAATCCAGTGAAGATTACCCCAATCACGGCATCTTCTTTGAGGCGAGTTTGTGACTTGACATAGCCGATCGCCACAGTTGCTCCAAATCCAAAGAGAAATGCACCAATCGCAAAGGGAATCCCAATTGCATAAGCCACAACAACACCTGGCACCACCGCATGAGAAACGGCATCTCCCATCAGTGACCAGCCTTTGAGGGTGATGTAACACGACAGTACGGCACATACCACGCCAACAAACGCACTAACCCACAGCGCTTTAACAAGAAAGCCGAATTGCAAGGGTTCAATTAGCCAATCCCAAACGGGAATGTTAGCCATCATCATATCCATAGCATCCTCTCAGTCTGTCGTCATCGCCTGAAAGATAAGCGCCTAGCAAGACGCCAGCCTTCAATTTTCGATATCAATCGGTAGATTTCAGCGCTATAGAACGCGTTGCTGAGCAATGCGTTCTATAAAATGTCCAAAGTCATCTGCCGTCACATTAAAGCGATCGCACAGAATTGGTTCGAGACTGCATCGAGTATCGAACCGCTAAACGCCTCTGCGTTTCTTTCTCTGATTCAGGTTGAAAGAATTGAGGAGATGATGAACGATGCATCGGTAGCCCGCCAAACGTCATCGATAGGTTCTCTTCTGTGAAAGTTTCCTCGGTCGTTCCTGAGGCAAGAACCGTTTGATTTAGCAGAATAACGCGATCGCAAAATGTCGAAACTGATGCCAAATCATGGGTTGAAACCAATATCGTATGACCTTCTTGCCGGAGCTGGATCAGCAGTTCAATGATTCGCTTCTCAGTTTTGACATCGACGCCAGTGAACGGTTCGTCTAACAAAATGATTTTGCTCTGCTGGGCCAGTGCCCGTGCTAAAAACGCCCGTTTTTTCTGTCCACCCGACAGTTCTCCAATCTGACGATGACGAATCTCACTGAGACCCACCCGTTCCAGACTTTCAGCAATCAAACGGCGATCGCTCGCACGAGGAATCCGCAACAGATTCATATAGCCATACCGTCCCATCATCACCACATCTGAAACGCTGACCGGAAAATTCCAATCCACCTCATCTGACTGAGGAACATAGGCCATCCACTGTCGCTTTTGAGCAGCCTGAACTGAGTAATCTCCAATTCGAACCTGCCCCTGACTCGGCTTTAGAAAGCCCATGATTGATTTGAACAACGTGGATTTCCCACCTCCATTAGGCCCGACGAGCCCGGTAATCGTTCCAGGCTCAACCACACAGTTCACGTTATACAGCGCAAGCCGCGCATTGCTGTAGGTGACGTCGAGGTTATCAACCACAATGCTAAATGGTGTAAGTAGTGTAAGTGGAGAATGTTCCATGGATCAAAAAGAAGAGAAAACGGAATGAATAACGAGAATAAAACAGTCAAATTATCAAAATTAAATGGTTAGGCCGCTTCAGTCAGATACTGAATTAGGGTTCAGCAAACCCTCAGTAATCGTTTGAGCATCATAATCAAGCAGGTCTAAAAATGTGGGAACAGGACCATCGGATGTCGATAGGGAATCGACATAAAGATTGCCGCCAAAGTTTGCCCCAGTTTCGCGGGCCACCTCCTTCTGGCCTTCATCACTTACGGTGCTCTCGCAGAAAATCGTAGGGACATCATTGGCTGCAACTTTTTCAATCACGCCTTGCACCTGTTTCGGCGTTGACTGCTGTTCCGCGTTAATCGGCCACATGTAGATTTCTCGTAACCCATAGTCCTGTGCGAGATAGGAAAAAGCCCCTTCACAAGTCACCAAAAATCGCTGCTCCTCAGGCACGCGTTCCAAATCGGCTCGAAGCTGATCATCAATTGCTCGAAGCTGGTCGCTGTAAGCAGCTGCATTTACGGTGTAAACCGACGCATTTTCTGGGTCAAGCTCAATAAAAGCCTGACGAATATTTTCGACATAAATCAATGCGTTCTGAGGCGACATCCAAGCATGAGGATTCGGTTTGTCAGTATAGGGGCCTTCTGAAATCGGAATAGGTTCAATTCCCTCAGTCAACACAACAGATGGAACATTCTGAACATTGCCTAGAAATGGCTCAAGCCATCGCTCTAGGTTCATGCCGTTATAGAGAATCAGATCAGCCTCTTGAGCCTTAACAAGGTCGCTGGGAATAGGCTCATAGCCGTGAATTTCAGCTCCAATTCGGGTGATCGATTCCACGGTAAGGCGATCGCCAGCAACGTTTTGAGCCATATCCGCCAGAATGGTAAACGTTGTCAGCACCTTTTTTTGACCGTCTACTTGCTCTGATGTGGCAGAGGCGATCGCATCTCCATTGGACTCATTGGACTCTGAATTGCGCGTGATCGCAGAATCATTCGTCGAGGTGCAGCCACTCAGCCAGAGCCCAACGAGCAGCATGGATAAAGTCAGATTTTTATTACGGTTGATGATTTGGCGCTGAGGATTGAACATACAGTTGCTCCCATCAGTTTTAAGAGTGCGTCTACAGTATTTGCTCCTAAAATCTGTTCGCAGACCCGATGGTATGAAACGAGCTAGATGAAAAACCAAAACGGAGCTCAGCTGTTTGAGAACCGTCGCTGTCTTTCAGTCAGAGCTTTTCAATCGGAGCAATCGATAGCATCAGTTAGGAGAACTAAAGTCATTTCATAATCGTTTCATTTTTCATAATTACATCATAATTTAGCAGATAAGCACCTGGATTGACAGGGGATGAGAACCGGACAACCGCTGTCAGATGTCACAAGGTACGCCACACTATAAAGAGAGGAGATTGTGTTGGAATCAAATTTGCGCTGAATCAGCGGGTGACCCATTCACTATTCCTGATTTGAATCCACTGTTTAGACAGACAAAAGCTATGACTTTATTTTTTCTGATTGCCCTGCCTACTCTGGCACTCGCGAGTGGAATTGGGCTTTATCTCGCCACAGCTCGCCAATATCAGTCATCAGATTCAGTTGCGAATTCCTATGATGAATGGACTATGGATGGCATCCTAGAGTTCTATTGGGGAGAGCATATTCATCTCGGACATTACGGGTCGCCACCTCACTCAAAAGATTTTCGAGAGGCGAAAGCTGACTTTGTTCATGAAATGGTTCGCTGGGGAGGGCTAAACCACTGTCCGCCTGGCACGACTCTGCTAGATGTTGGTTGTGGTATTGGTGGCAGCAGCCGAATGCTTGCTAAGTGCTACAACTTCGATGTCATTGGCGTCACGATTAGTCCTCAGCAAGTGCAGAGAGCTCGTCAACTCACCCCAACTGGACTTAGTGCTCGATTTGAGGTGGATGATGCAATGGCGCTGTCTTTTCCAGACAACAGTTTTGACGTTGTCTGGTCGGTTGAAGCTGGACCTCACATGCCTGACAAGGCGGTCTTCGCTAGAGAGCTATTGCGCGTCTTGAAACCCGGAGGCATTCTTGTTGTTGCCGATTGGAATCAGCGAGACGATCGACAACAACCTCTGAATGCTTGGGAAAAGCCGGTGATGAAACAGCTCTTAGACCAATGGTCTCACCCGGCTTTTTCTAGCATTGAAGGATTTGCAGAACTTCTAGAAGAGACTGAAATGACAGATGGCGCTGTCATGACAGACGATTGGACAACGCAGACTCTCCCATCCTGGATAGATTCCATTTGGCAAGGCATTATTCGCCCCAAAGGGCTAGTCAAGTTTGGCGCCTCAGGCTTCATCAAATCTCTTCGTGAGGTTCCAACTCTACTGCTAATGCGCCTTGCGTTTGGGGCTGGACTCTGCCGCTTTGGAATGTTTCGTGCGAAGAAATCGGCGACGACCCAGCCCATATCAGCTCAGGCTGAGACCGAAAGCCGCACGACAGAGGCCACCCACGCATAGGCATCACAACAATGTAATCCGTGAATCGAAATTGTCCAAGCGGTGCTTGGACAATTTCACAATTAACGCCAGAATAATGCATGTGCGTTTCAATGACAGCCCCTGAATGCTGTACGCATTAATTAAGTGTGGTGGTGTGGGGCGCAATGCGCCCCACACCACTTTTTTTGTATTCAACGCATTTGCAAACTGCTATAAATCGTCCGATGGCAAAGAGTTCTGGATGGCAACGATTTCGAAAAATACTGAAGCGCTTAGGATTAAACAGTATTTGGGGGAAATTGGC
>JBCBLF010000182.1:0-9892 GCA_038520475.1 Cyanobacteria bacterium J06627_8 | reverse complement strand
TTACGAAGCGATCGCCCTTGATGCAGTCGATGAAGAATTTGCTGAACGGTAAACTGTGACATTTTGACCAGGTATCTAACGAATCAGGTATCTAAAATTGGTGATTGAAATGAAGGGTGGTGTGTGGAGCTTCACGGTTACGCAGCATGATTTCTGAAATGGAGGAGGTCTGACGTCGTGGTGTGGAAAGTCATGGGGCTGCGATCGCCACTACTCACCGCATAGCGTTGTGCATGGAGAACCTGCATTAGTTTAGTTAAATCATGCAGATTTTGTATCTAATTTAACAAAATCTAATGCATTAAAGGTTTGTGTCAGTCAATCAGCCCATTTTCTTAATCTCCCTCACACAAAAGGCGCGACCACGCTAACGTGACCACGCCTTTGTATAAACAGGGATGTGAGGAATGTAAACAGGGATGTGAAGACTCAACTCTGGGATGACCGTCAGGTCGTTGAATAGCTGAATGGTTATCTCAACCGAGTTCCAAAGTCAAAAGACTAGCAATATGCTCCAATGTCTTCTCCGCAGACATCAGCGAGGTAACATAGCGCACGAAACCTCAGACCAACAAATTGCTCATATAACGGATTGAATTTGCATAAGGGAGGAATATGACCAATCACTCGCTTTCCAATCCGAATATCACGCTCAAATGGACATTGAGCAGGAATCAGTCGAGAAATAAGATGCGCTGAGCGACGATTTGTAATTTCGACGCTATCGATCCAGCGTCGAACGGGCTTCAGAATATCAATCTGATAGTGACGTCGCATCGAACATCTTTGGGCTGCAACAGGTGAGGATTGCATTGGCATCATCTCCATTGATCAGAAATCACTCCGCCTCATCGGTTCTTTTGCATCATCGGTAACGGCACGCTATTAAGAAGAGTCTTCGCTACGACCGCTCTAAAACAGAGTGCCCAGATTAGTTATCTAACCTACTTCGAAGATACAAACCGAATACGGTAATTTCTTGAAGGAATCAGAAAAATAATTAGTTTTTTCCTAAAGCTAAGATGAAATCAAAAAAAGCAATCATCGAGTTTCAAAACTGCAGCACTCAGCCGCAAATATGACCACTTAGAAACGTATCAAATGGTACAGAAATTCTCTGGCTTGTCAGGGTTTTCAGTTTCGTCATTCGTTTTCAGGAAATCGGTGTAGCGTTCGATTGCCTCAGCTTTATCGACAACAGGATATTGCACCTTAATTCCGTCTTCAAGAGGAATCACAAGACATAACTTGTCAGGATTCGTCACTTTTAAGGACTTCTTTGTAATTAACATAATGAATTTAGAAAAATCACTAAATTGCCAGCAAGAAACAACACACTTCATCAGCATAATTACTCAATTGATAATGAGTATTCTTAATCAATGTCAGCCTATGTCAAAGATTGTGTGAACGAACCATAAAGTTATCCACATTTATTGGAACCTTTACAACTCTTTTTCATGTGATCGATGACGGAGATTGAACTCTGTGTGAGTTGCAATGAATCTCAAACACGTCATTAGTGACTCGACATTTGATTGCTACGTGATTCTGGTATGCTCTACGACTTTTGAAAGAGGTCTACCGTATCTAATCCCTCAATTTGTAAGGGCTTTCGTCAGTATTTTCTCTCTTTTCATTTAAACCGTATGTGTCCCTTACTATTAATGAACCATTACACCTCCGTGATGTTCCTGAGGTACGGTATTCCGAATGGATAGTATTAAACAAATCGACTGATAGATCTGAGGGCTACCATGGCGAAAATAACCCGATGCACATATCAACGTCAGTGGATAGTTAGTGCGATCGCCGTCACGACCATTACCCTTTCAGGCTGTAGTATCTGGTCTTCTGAGGAACGAGCTGTACTTAACTCAATCGAGCATTCATCCGCATCACCTGAATCGTTGACTGAGCAGCCGGTATTTGATCCGTTTTACGACGCCGTCAGTACCGCAATGAGTGCGGCTGAGCAGACTCAAGTTGCCCAAACTCCTGCTGAATGGAGTGCGATCGCTGAACAGTGGAAAGCTGCGATCGAGATGATGAAAGCAGTCCCTACTGAGCATCCAAAATATGACCTTGCTCAACAACGAGCCTTTGAGCTATATCCAACCAATCTTGATTATGCAGAGTCGCAAGCAGGCGATTACGAATCCTCCTCGCCAAGTGCAGCCGACAACAATCTCACGGAAGCTGATTTTGGCCAAGGTTGGCCCTTTTTGGTCGATGGCGAGATTGCCTGTGAAGCCGTAGAAGCAGGTGACTATCGAGTCAGGCTTGTCACGTTTCACAGCATTGGAGAAGTCTTTGCGGTGAATAGTCCGGCTCAAGCCCGGGCGAATGAGCGAGGCTGGCTAGACGTTCGCCACGTGTGGCGGGATAGCCCCTTGGGTGATGGAAAGGCCCCAATGACGTGGGTCGTCATGCGTGGCGAAGCGCTCTGTCAATAACGGCTTCTATCAGTAGCGGCTTGATTAGTAACGGTTCTGTCAGTAGCGATCGCATCATGTGAGAGAAGGCGGCTCGTACCTACCCTACCCTTAGTGCTACCATCAAGCTTCTAAAAATCAGATTTAGTCAACTTCGGTTTAACACGACATTGTTTGGGACACGCTCCGTGCACCAAGCAATGTACTTAAACCCAATGGCTATGGCTATCAATGGCATCAATTTGAACCTTACTATCTTTTGAGATGTTAAGTACATATACCCGCTAAAGTTGAAAGATGAGTCCACGACCTGGAAATCGTATACAGTCAGTTGCACAATAGATACATAACTTTATACGCATCATTACGTCTGCACATTGAGGATCTATGTCATCAGAGTTGATTGCCGCTCAGCAACCAAATGTTTCATCTAACGGAGTCGCGACTGAAGCGCCGTCTCGTCCATCAGCATCTACGAATGGAGCGTCTCAAAGTGAGAAAGCTCAAAATGGAAAGGCCATTGAACGTAGCGAACCGCTTCAGCAGACGGGACAACCATCAACTCCAATATGGGGCAGCTTTGAGAAACGCCACATTGGCCCAACGCCTGATGAAATTGATCAAATGCTAGACGTCTTAGGATTAAGCAGCCTGGATGATCTCATTAATCAAACCGTTCCTGAACGCATTCGTTTAACTCGTCCACTCGCCCTACCGACTGGGCAAGACGAGCAACCTCTTTTGCAGCAGTTGAAGGCGATCGCTTCGAACAATCAGGTGTTTCGGTCGTTCATTGGTATGGGCTACTCGAACTGCATTACCCCAACCGTCATTCAGCGCAATGTTCTTGAAAATCCCGGTTGGTACACTCAATACACGCCATACCAGCCTGAAATTGCCCAGGGTCGTTTGGAAGCACTACTGAACTTTCAAACGATGGTGACGGACTTAACTGGGTTGGAAATCGCCAATGCGTCGTTGCTCGATGAAGGGACAGCGGCAGCTGAAGCGATGACACTCAGCTATGGACAGTCAAAAAGTAAGGCCAACACGTTTTTTGTTTCTGAACACTGTCATCCTCAAACCATTGCCGTTGTAAAAACGCGAGCGCTGCCCTTAAACATTGACGTGTTAGTGGGTGACCATCGAACGTTTGATTTCAGCACCCCGATTTTTGGGGCGCTGCTGCAATACCCGGCAACCGATGGAGGTCTCTACGACTACCGCACCTTTATCCAAGAGGCACACGCGCAAAAGGCACTGGTCACAGTTGCTGCGGATCTGCTAGCGTTAACGCTGTTCACTCCGCCCGGAGAATTGGGCGCCGATATTGCCGTAGGCAACACCCAGCGATTTGGCGTGCCTTTGGGTTTTGGCGGTCCCCATGCGGCTTATTTCGCAACCAAGATGGCCTATCGTCGCCAACTGCCGGGGCGGTTGGTTGGCGTTTCGCAAGATTCCTCGGGGCGTCCAGCGCTGCGCCTTGCGCTCCAAACCCGCGAACAGCACATTCGCCGTGACAAAGCGACCAGCAATATTTGTACCGCGCAGGTGTTGTTGGCCATTATGGCGAGCATGTATGCGGTGTATCACGGTCCAGACGGTTTGAGAGCGATCGCCCAGCGCATCCACGAGCTGACGAGTCGCTTGGCGGCTGGCTTGAAGCAACTGGGCTTGACGATTGGCGAAGCGCCATTTTTTGATACTGTTCGAGTGACAGTTGGAGAGCATGACATTCAAGCGATCATGGATCGAGCGATCGCCCGTCAGATTAATCTCCGGGTTCTCAATGCGACGACGATTTGCGTGTCGTTGGATGAAACCACGACTGAACACGACGTCATTGATCTACTCCAAATCTTTGCTGGAGATGATTCTCTTGCTCTCCAAGATGTTGCGTCTGATGCGTCGCCCCATCATCCTTCATCAGCTACTGCTCAGTTTCTTCGCACGACGCCTTATCTCACCCATCCCAGCTTCAATCGCTATCATTCTGAAACTGAGATGTTGCGATACATGCATCGGCTCCAGAGTAAGGACCTGTCGTTGACAACGGCGATGATTCCTCTTGGGTCGTGCACGATGAAGCTGAATGCAACATCGGAGATGCTTCCCGTCACATGGCCTGAATTTTCTCAGATTCATCCGTTTGCCCCGGCGGATCAGACTCAGGGCTATCGCATCTTGTTTCAGCAACTCGAAGACATGCTGTCAGAAATTACGGGATTCGACGGTATTTCACTTCAACCCAATGCAGGCTCTCAAGGCGAATACACTGGACTGTTGGTGATTCGTCAATATCATCAAGCTAGGGGTGAGGGCGATCGCCACATTTGTCTCATTCCAGAGTCTGCCCATGGAACGAACCCAGCGAGTGCGGTGATGGCGGGCATGAAGGTCGTGGTTGTGAAGTGCGATAAGGACGGCAACATTGATGTCGAAGATTTGAAAGCGAAGGCTGAAAAACATGCCGATCGACTTGCTGCCCTGATGATTACGTATCCATCTACCCATGGGGTGTTTGAAGAAGGGATTCAAGATATTTGCGAACTCATCCATGCCAACGGCGGGCAGGTTTACATGGATGGCGCCAACATGAATGCTCAGGTTGGTCTATGTCGTCCAGGTGATTTTGGTGCGGATGTCTGCCACCTGAATTTGCACAAAACCTTCTGCATTCCTCACGGTGGTGGTGGTCCAGGTGTAGGTCCCATTGGTGTGAAACGGCACCTTGTTCCATTTTTGCCAGGACATCCGCTCGCTGATATCGGCGACACCGATAGTATTGGACCGGTATCTGCTGCGCCGTGGGGAAGCAGCAGCATTCTTCCGATTTCGTGGATGTACATTGCTTTAATGGGTTCGACAGGTCTGACGCGCGCGACGAAAGTTGCCATTCTCAGTGCGAACTATATTGCAAAGCGACTCGAGGGCTACTACACCACGCTCTATAAGGGCACCAATGGCTGGATTGCTCATGAATGCATCATTGATACTCGCCCGTTTAGGAAATCGGCTAGCGTTGAGGTGACCGATATTGCGAAGCGGTTGATTGACTATGGCTTCCATCCTCCGACCATGTCTTGGCCGGTGATTGGCACGATGATGGTCGAGCCAACAGAAAGCGAATCAAAGGCAGAACTCGATCGATTCTGCGATGCAATGATCGCTATCCGTGAGGAAATTCAGGCGATCGAAGCTGGCGATGTTGATACTGAAAATAATCTGCTCAAACATGCTCCCCACACCGCCGAAGGATTGATTACCGGAGACTGGACCCGTCCCTACAGTCGAGAGCAGGCTGCCTATCCTTCAGAATGGTCACGGGAACATAAGTTTTGGCCAGCAGTGGAACGCTTGGACGACGCCTATGGCGATCGCAACTTGGTTTGTGCGTGTCTTCCAATTGAGGACTACACTTAGGTACTAATGTTCAGACGTCGTCACGATCTTGGTGCAGCTCTATTGCGTTAGGGGTAATCGCTAGGAACTCTATAGGCTTGAGTTATGGCCACAAGCACATTCAAAAAATATCGGTGGATCCTTATCTCGGGAGTGTTAGGGCTAGGGGCGATCGCTGTTTGGATAGCAACAGCTATTTTTAATGCAGCATCTCAGAACGGAGAAGAAGCCGTAGAGGCGATCTCTCTCTCAGCGCCTCGAATGGCAGACGAGCTCTACTTTTTAACCCTAGACACAATAGAGCTCGAATATGATCAATATGAGGAAGTGCCACTAAGCAATCAACCCATCTTAAAAGAGACCCTTGAACAGGCTTTTAATCTCGTTACTGCTGGCGAATATCGTACGGCCCTAGAGCGTTTTCAAGAGACTGAAACCAGACTCAGGGTTCCCTCAATCCGAAACAATATCGGTGTGCTTCATACCGTGCTTGGAAATTACGATAGTGCTCAGGAGGCCTATCGATTAGTTTTTGAGTTGGATCCAAATTATCCAGGAACGTATTTCAATTTTGGTTTGCTGCTGGATGCTCAGCGCAGATGGGAAGAAGCAGTTCGTTATTTTGACCGCTCTACCCTAGAGGCTTCCAGAGAGCGATTGAACATTCTGACAGCAGAGCTTGAAAAGGATGCCCACGAACAAGAACTTGAACCGAATGAGAATCCAAATCGCGCAACGCCAATTGTTTTAGATGAATTGATCGATGGTGCGATTGAAAATTTAGACGATCAAGATTTTTACTCGTTTGAAATGCCAGAAACACAACGTGATGTTGTGCAAGTTCGTTTCGAAAATAACGCACCACAGATGGAAGCAACATTGCGCTTTCTAGATGCTGAAAAGAAGTATCTAACTATGCTTCAAACTGAGAACACCGGAGAAAACTTAGATTATGCCTTTTCCGGCATTCCTGGTGCAGTCTATTACATCCACGTGTTTACCAACTCATTTCTTAGAGAAGGGCTTGGCAACTATCGCCTGAGCGTTACCCCAATGTCTGCTTACGATGAATATGAGCCAAATGACGATATCTTCGATGCTTCACGTATCACGATTGCTCAGTCAATTGAAGCAGGAATTATGGATGAAGACGATCAAGACTTCTACTATTTCTCAACGCCTGACGAAGCACAGAATATCCGCGTCTTAGTTGAGAATCGCTCGTCAACATTATGGCCATCGTTCAACCTTTTTGACGAACGCAAGAATCTCATTGAGCAACAACAAGCGAATAATAGAGAAGCAGATGTAGAGTTGACCTATTCAATTGAGCCAAACTCAGATTATTTTGTACAAATCTTAGGTATGAATGGTTACACGCAAGGACCCTATACGTTGACAGTAACCTTGGAAGAAGAGTAGCGCTCAGATTCTTCTAAAATCCCAATCCTTAAGTTCTGAAGAAATTGATTCAAATTAATCCTACGCTCATAATTTATTTAGCTCTTCCTTAGAGTGGTCGGATTTACTGGCTTTGTAACGTGTTGACAAGCCCTTGTCATACCAAGTCTGTGAGTATAGCTTTAGCCACTTAGGCTAGGACACCCAGTATTATTCGGCTCCTTGCGCAAGCTCGCGGTCTTGTCCTAACGGAACTGGTGACGGCTATAGAAACCAACTCTTGTCTTTCATACAGATCTCACGTCACGAGACTTTTTGAAACACAGCCAGGGGGTTTCGAAGTTGAGTTTGGTACAAGTATCTACCCCGACTATCTAACATATTTATTGGAGTAAATCCCTTATGAAAATTCGGTACTTTGCTGCACTCGCAGTAGCGTCCTTCATTGGTCTGAGTTCAGCGTCTCTTCCTTCTGCATTTTCTCCTGCGCATGCAAATCCCTGTGCCGCGAATCCATGTGCAGCCGTTGACCCATGCGCAGCAAACCCCTGTGCGGCAAATCCATGTGCGGCAAACCCTTGCGCTGCTGTTGATCCATGTGCGGCAAACCCTTGCGCCGCAGTTGACCCCTGTGCCGCGAATCCATGTGCCGCTGTTGACCCATGTGCGGCAAACCCTTGCGCTGCTGTTGATCCCTGTGCGGCGAATCCCTGTGCCGCGGTTGATCCTTGTGCGGCAAATCCATGCGCTGCGGTCGATCCCTGTGCCGCGAATCCCTGTGCGGCCGTTGACCCCTGTGCAGCAAATCCATGTGCTGCGGTCGATCCCTGTGCGGCAAATCCATGCGCTGCGGTTGACCCATGCGCCGCGAATCCATGCGCTGCGGTTGACCCATGCGCGGCAAATCCATGTGCCACGGTTGACCCCTGTGCGGCAGCCGATCCGTGTGCCGCAGCAGTAACGAATGCAGCGCCTAAGATTTATTCTGATCCTCAGCTTGATCAGCAAGCTGGTAAAACGCTGGCCATTCGTGGGTACGATCCAGTGGCCTATTTCTCAGCAGGCCAACCCACTGAGGGTAGCAGTGCTTACCAATATGAGTGGAACGGAGCAGTTTGGCAGTTTTCTAGCGCAGCAAACCGTGCAGCATTTGCCGCTGATCCCGAAGCATTTGCGCCTCAATATGGTGGCTACTGTGCAAAAGCGCTAAGTGAAGGTAATTTGGCATCTATTGACCCAACGGCATGGCGAATTGTTGACGGCAAGCTATATCTCAACTATAGTGCTGCGGTTCAGCAACAATGGGTTCAAGATATCGCCGGCAATATTGATCTAGCTGACGCAAATTGGCCTGATATCTTAACGACTCCTGCGACGGTTTACTACGATACTGTTGGTGCAATCCAATACTAATTAGATATAGCGGTGCATATTGATTAAAAAAGATAGGGTGGGGCGCTTTGTCCCACCCTATCTTTTTTATTTAAAGCTGTTGTACCGATAACAGCAGGTGTCGCTGGCCACGATTGGCTCTTCTTGCATGCCGTTTTAGACAATGACTGTAAGCCTTGTGCTTATTAAGAACCATGAATGATTCCAGACGATAAGGTTAAGCCACTTATGGTTCGCGGCGATCGCATGCTAGCTTGCACATACTTAAAAAGTGAGCCAATTTACATCGATTTGTAACTGCGTTCAGCAAAGAAATGATGTGTAGAACGCAGCATGTCGCATTAAGCCATGTGCATAGCGAGATAGGTGTTTGGGACGACATGTATCGCTTGTTTGCTAAGGGCTTTGGCGATTTAACCATAGTTGGAAAATAACAACCTAAGATCTTATCCTTCAGGAGTTTTGCGATGGTTCTTCAAACCCCACCCCCACCCTCAATCACCCCTCGCCAGATGAATCTTCTGCGTGTCGCAGCATACATGGCATGGTCGGATGGTGGCCTCTCAGAGGAAGAAGCGAATGTCATGCTGGATCGATTTTCTCGGATCTTTGCTCGAAATGATACGCATCAAGAATCACTTCGCGGCGAACTCTATGAATATCTCATGCAAAACATTCCTCTAGATGAACTGGTTCCTAAGCTTTCTACCCAAGAAGAGAAAGAGCTTGCATTGAGATTAGGGTATGAGGTTATTTCTGCTAGTGCTCGGACCCCTGAGGAAGAGGTGATCAACGACGATGAGGCGATCGCCTATCGACATCTTGTCAATTTACTGTCTTTGCCAGCCGATGTTGTCAGCAGAATTGAAGGGGAAGTCGGAGCGACCGGTTCTGGTTCGACAGATGTATTTGACAGAATGGAAGCCGACCTGAGAGCTTTCTTTCAGAAATAGCCCTGAGACATCGCTACACGTTCAAAAATAAGGACGCTAAGGGGTGAAGGCTACCTTCACCCCTTAGCGTCCTTTCAATTAGAGCCCTTTCCACGGCGATCGCCTTCAGGCTGTGTCCGGGTGTACTACCGTTCGGTCGGGTATGGGGTGACTTTAGCTGCTTCCAAAATATCCCGATGCATCTCAGAAGTTGCCGCCATCACTAATCCGGGTAAGCAGTAATTGGTGCAATCTTTGAGCGGTGGCGGTGTCTGTCCATCAAGAGTCGTCACGATGTACCCGGCTTCTCGGGCGAGAAATGCAAGCGCA
>JBCBLF010000181.1:0-9904 GCA_038520475.1 Cyanobacteria bacterium J06627_8 | reverse complement strand
GCGCTGATTGGCTTTGACGACCCAGAACCTGCCATCTACGAGGTCACGGTGGAAGTAGTGGGCTATTTCGACCCAAACCTCGGTTTTACAAATCCTCGTCGTGCTCCCGATCCAGGTGCAAAGGTGTATCTGGCAGATGACATCATGCTTGGTCAAGTGCTGAATAAGCGACAGCCGGAAGAAGTGGGTTCTGCCCATATTGGCTGTCTGCTGCTGCGCAATCCTGATGCGGTGCCTATTGCCCTTGATGTGAAAGAGCTTGTTAGTACCCACATGGCGATTCTAGCGGGGACAGGGTCTGGAAAGTCCTACACGGCTGGGGTGCTGGTGGAAGAGTTGCTGTCTCCCTATAATCGGGCGGCAGTGCTGATTTTTGATCCTCACGGCGAATACACCACGCTAGAAGAATTGCGTGGACACCCGGCCTTTGAAGGGGATGATGGTTATGCACCCCGAGTAAAGATTTTGAAACCGGACGACATTACCATTCGCTTTTCCTCCCTGGACTACTACGATGTGATGACACTGTTGCCGACCATGAGCGATCGCCAACAAGCCATTCTCAGCAAAGCATTTGGTATTCTCAATCGACATCGTGGAGGAGACTATCGCTGGAATGTGTCAGATTTGATTGCAGCCGTGTTTGAAGCTGATCGCATTCAAGATGATGAGGGGAATGAAAAGGTTGGCTCATCAGCGCCTGCGTTGGAATGGAAGCTAGAGAAACTGGCATCGTCGCCCTACTTCCATGCCTATGAGCATCTCGCTCCCAAAGATTTGTTTGAGCCAGGGCAAGTGACGGTCCTGCAAATGAACGAAATTAGTCAAGAAGAACAGCAAGTCATCTGTGCGGCGGTTTTGCGTCAAGCAAATCAGGCTCGCATGAACACTGAAAAAGAACGTATCAAGCCCGATGATGAGAATTACCTACCTTATCCTGTCTTTATCTTGGTTGAAGAAGCTCATCGCTTTGCCCCAGCCCACGAACCCTCCCGCTGCAAAATGATTGTTCGTACGATTTTGAGTGAAGGTCGGAAATTTGGCCTTGGCATGGGCCTCATCACTCAGCGGCCTGGGAAGCTGGATTCCGATGTGCTCTCCCAATGTATGAGTCAGTTCCTCATGCGCATTGTGAACCCCACCGACCAAGACAGCCTAAAGTATGGGGTCGAAGCCGCAGGACGAGATCTGCTCAAAGAACTTCCAGCTCTCACCAAGGGCCAAGTCATCGTTGCCGGAGCCTGTGTGAATACTCCCGTTCTCTGTAAAGTCCGTAAACGTAAGACCTCTCACGGAGGACAGACCTTGGATGCCCCTGCTCTCTGGCAAAGTCACTTTCAGCAGCACCAAATCAAAGCTCGAAGAATTGCTAAAGCTCCGGTTGCCCCAACCTCCAGAGCCAAAACATTCGACGGCTTCAGCATCGAGTAAGCCAATGTTAGATTTTGGATTGTGGATTGTGGCTTCCCCAGTTCCCCTTGTCGTTCCTCTCGCTTTAGATTGACTTAATCCAACTACTTAATACGCAACTTTGCAATAGGAACGCTCTTGAGAACTTCTGTCTCAGACGGGGAGCAAGAGACTCCTAAGATAACATCCTGGCAGAATCTTGACATTAAGGTCAGGTCAATCCAAAACCTAAAATCCAAAATTCTGAAACCGCTGTATTCTGGATGGGTAAACCCATAAGCAGACACAAAATAGGACACACCTGTGCTTGATATCCGGCAAATTCGGGAAAATCCAGATGCGGTTCAGACGCAACTCAACCTCCGTGGCACCGGCTACGAATTGTCACCGATCTTAGACCTTGCCCAGCAGCAGCGTGACCTAGAAAGTCAGCGGTCAGAACTTCAAGCTCGGAGCAATGCCATTGGCAAAGAAGTGGGCCAAAAAATCAAGGGTGGTGCTGATCCAAAGGGGGCTGAAGTTGCAGCCCTCCGAGAAGAAGGAAACCAGCTCAAGGGGCAAGTTAGCGAGATTGAATCGACGGAACGGGAAATCAAGGCGAAGCTAGAAGAAATTTTGCTTACCCTCCCTAATTTGCCAGATGAATCCACTCCAGTGGGCAAAACCGAAGAAGAAAACGTCGAGATACGCCGATGGGGCGATGATTATTTGCCCAAAAATCCAGATATCTTACCTCACTGGGAAATTGGGGAAAAGCTCGGAATTCTCAACTTTGAGCGGTCTGTACGGATTGCCCAAAGCCGCTTCGTCACCCTTTTGGGTGCAGGTGCCGCTCTAGAACGGGCACTGATTCAGTTTATGCTTGATCTCCACATCAAGTCGGGATTTACCGAGGTGATGCCGCCTTTCCTCATCAATACTCAGTCTCTCACTACGTCAGGACAGTTGCCTAAGTTTGCCGAAGAGAGTTTTAAATGCGATCGCGATGACCTCTGGCTCACGCCAACAGCAGAAGTTCCAGTCACCAGCCTCTATCGAGATGAGATTCTCTCGACAGCAGATTTGCCCATTTATCACTGTGCCTACACCCCCTGTTTTCGACGAGAAGCGGGTAGCTATGGTCGCGATACCCGAGGGTTAATTCGACTTCACCAGTTCAACAAGGTGGAAATGTTCAAGTTTGTCCATCCTGATACCTCCTTTGATGAACTCGAATCCCTCACGCAACAAGCCGAAGCCGTACTCCAAGCACTGAAATTGCCCTACCGAGTCCTTGCGCTATGTACCGGAGACCTGGGTTTTTCTGCCGTGAAAACCTATGACCTGGAGGTATGGCTTCCCTCATCTGAAAAATATCGGGAAATTTCAAGCTGCTCAAACTGCACAGACTTTCAAGCCCGACGAGGTAGCATTCGCTTTAAGGAACCGGGTAAAAAAGGAACGCAGTTCGTGCACACACTGAACGGGTCAGGTTTGGCGATTGGACGGACCATGGCAGCGATTTTAGAGAACTATCAGCAACCAGACGGTACCGTCCAAATTCCTGAAGTATTGCAATCGTATATGGGTCGAGAGGTACTCTAAGGCGATCGCTCACTTCTCAAACAAGCACAACATCAAACAGTCACAACGCAATTTCGTTTTGTCTACGCCCGAGATGCTAATGGCGATGCTCTCTGTAAGTAAGTTGCTATAGTGTCGTGAAGAAATTTTGACTAAAATGTGCAAATTATTTCAGGCAAGATTGCTTCAACTTGAAGAATACGTTGACTTTTTGCTTCACAAAGATGAGGTAGCCCCAAGAAGCGCCTACTAGCCTTAAAGGCTAGTGGGTTTTGTATAGGAATTGCGTACGAGTGCATCAAATATCTCATTTACTTTGAAGCCACAGAGATGATGAGAATAATGCAATTACTCATCAATCTATTGCTGAAAGGCTTACTCCTGTTTCAGAGAGCAAGCCAGTCAAAATCGAATAGTGGTTACAGCGGCAGTGCCATCTGAGTCTCAGACGAAGACTTGAGTTGGGCTCCCTCGTGATTCAGTAGCCAGCGCTTTCGATCAACGCCTCCGGCATATCCAGTGAGCTGACCGTTCGACCCAATGACTCGATGGCATGGAATCACGATTGATATCGGATTTTTTGAATTAGCAAGTCCAACAGCGCGGGAAGCTCCAGGTTTGTTGAGCGTTTTAGCTAAATCACCATAGGATACAACGGTACCAAGGGGAATCTTCGTCAAAGCAGTCCACACTTCCTGCTGAAATGGGGTACCACCCGGATCAACTGGAATCGCTTCGAGCGCGTCAGGTTGACCATCTAGATAGCGTTGGAGCTTCTCCGTGACGCCAAGAGGATTACTTTTTTCTACAAGAGTGACTGTGTCAAATCGTGAGTGGAGTATTGCCATCATGCGATCGCGACAATCCTCAAAATCAATCGCAAGCAAGGCGTCCTCGTTAGTGACAATGTCGATGAGTCCAAGCGGCGAATCAAGGATGTCAATCCAAAGTTGCACAGGTGCCCCCTTCAAAAGAACTTAGCTAGTAATTTTGTTCTGCCTTTTAGTTTACAATAATCCCCTAGAAACAGGTTGATAGTTGACACGGGTAAACACTACACCACTTTCAGAACAGTACTGTAAACACGCGCTTACAGTACCTTTGGGCCACAACAACGGTGGCTACCGCATATCACTCACCAAAAATTACAGGAGTCAGAGTGAGGATAGCTTCGCTAGAGGCTTATAATTTTTTTAAGATTTCTTAACTCGATTCCATTTTTATGACTCCTGCCATTTGTGTTCAGAACGTTCATAAGGTATATAACAACTCGCCAGTTGTTAATGATTTGTCGTTCACAATTCCACACGGCGAAATATTTGGGCTGTTAGGGCCTAACGGTGCAGGCAAGTCAACCACGATTCGGATGTTGACAACGCTGACGCAGCCAACCCAAGGCGATATTGTTGTAGCTGACTATGACGTCGTGCGGCAACCTTTTTGGGTTAAGCAAAAAATTGGGGTAGTGCTCCAGCAAACCAGTGTTGATATTGACCTCACTGTCTGGGAAAACATGGAGTTTCATGGGCGCATGCACCATATTCCCAATCCCCGCCGACAAAAAGAAATTAGCCGATGGCTGGATTATGTTGAGCTGGTGGAGCGTCGAGATGATTTGGTTAAAACTCTCTCTGGTGGAATGAAGCGTCGGCTACAAATTGCTCGCGCCTTGTTGCATCAACCACAAATTTTATTTTTAGATGAACCAACAGTTGGTCTTGATCCACAGACCCGCCGCCGCATGTGGGAAATCATCAAAGGGCTCAACCAGCAGGGCATGACGTTATTGCTCACGACTCACTACATGGAAGAAGTTGAATACCTGTGCGATCGCATTGGCATTATGGATTCAGGGAAGCTGATTGAGGTGGGAACCCTCGATGAGCTGCGTCAGCGCCACGGAAAAGGGTTAATCATGAAGCAAATGGGCGATCGCTGGGAATATAACTTTTTCCCAACGGTTCAGGATGCAGAACACCACCTCATGCAGCAACCTGATCGGACAGGGTCAATGGTACGCCCGTCAAACTTGGAAGATATTTTCGTAGAGCTGACCGGACGTAATCTCGATTAATCTATAGCGCTGTGCGCGTTGGTTAAGTACGGTTGTGTGAGGCGCGGCGCGCCTCACACAACATTTTTATGCTTAGATCATTTGCAAACTGCTATGGATTCAATAGACTCAATTTCGACGAGTTGCTCTAAATGAGTTATGGTGATACACCAATGGTGGTTTTACAATGAGAGCGACACTGAGTTGATCAATCGGCACGGCTTTGTGCAACAGCTCATACGTTCAAGGTGTATGCTTCGTTTTCGAATGAGTTTAGTTTGCTGGTCTAATTTGCTTAAGTTTGTGTAACGCAGTGGTCGATCGATATGTCTCTTCCAAAAACCATAGAGGCGATTTTATATCTGAAAGGTCAACCTTTGAAAATTAACAAAATCGCTGAATATGCAGGATGCGATCGCAAAACTGCTGAGGAAGGGTTAATTGAGCTGTTGTCAGACTATGCTCATCGCAATAGTGCATTAGAAATTACGGAATCGCCGGATGGATACTGTTTACAGTTAAAGGGTGAATATCAGCGATTGGTTGAAACATTAATTCCAGTTGACTTGAGTGTGGCTACCTTACGGACCCTAGCAGCGATCGCATTGAAAGGACCGCTTGCTCAAACCACGTTGATTGAGCTAAGGGGGTCAGGGGCCTACCAACATGTTCACGATTTAGTCAGTCTGGGATTTGTTCGCAAGCGTAGACAGTCGAACGGCCGCTCGTTTTGGTTACAAGTTACGGATAAGTTCTATCAATACTTTCAAATGAATGATTTACCTCAGCCATTTGACCAATCTGCGTGATCATCGCAGCACTCTCACTGAGTTCTTGTGAACGGTTTGAGGGATTCGGAATTTTCACTCAGGAAGTCATTTCCCCAATCAGCGAGTATAAATGTAACAATAGGAGACAGATTAAAAGCAAGGCCTATGGTTTTTCCTCCAAACAGTACTAGTTTCTTTGACGAATCTGAGAATGAGGATCAGATTAATCAGCTTCTTCAATACATGCAGCACCAACCTCCTGAGGTGCTAGCAATGGTTGCGAAGTCGGTTAGCCCGGAAATAAAGCAAATCATTTCTCAAAATGTCCAAGGTCTAGTTGGAGTGCTTCCATCTGAGGCGTTTAATGTACAGGTTACAACTGACCGAGAGAATTTAGCTGGTTTGCTTGCCTCTGCAATGATGACAGGCTATTTTCTACGTCGGATGGAACAGCGAATGGAACTTGAGGACAGTGCCGCAGGAGTTATACCCCCTCGGCGTAATCGTCCACAAAAGCGTGATTATGACGTGAAATAAGTTTGCGCTCCATTACGGTTCAGCGTTCACTGTTCAACAAGTTTAAGGCTGATGCGAGTGCTAACGTTTGAGAATCACTCTACTTCGAAGCCTTCGAAATTGAAGTAGAAGACTACGTTTTGCAACTTCATGTTACGTGATATGCCCAGTGGCTGATATTCACACTGCTTCGGTTTAAGTTGAATCTAGCCATCGTTGAATATGGTCAAACATGTCTTTGACAATTTTGGTTGCAGATGATGACCTTGGGACTCGGCTAGCCATTGCTGATTATTTAGAGCTGGCAGGCTACTTTGTTGTGATGGCAGAAGACGGTCGTAAGGCACTCGATTTAATCGAGCAACATCAACCTCATTTGCTCGTCACCGATATCTCGATGCCACGGATGAGTGGCTACGACCTCGTTAACAAAATTCGTCGTCAGCCAGCTTTTCGATTGCTTCCCGTAATTTTTCTCACCGAACACACGTCCGTTGAAGAGCGCATTCGAGGATATCAATCGGGGTGTGATGTTTACTTGCCCAAGCCTTTCATTTTGCAGGAACTCGGTGCAGTGATTCGCAATTTGTTGGAGCGATCGCAGCTTATTCAGACAGAGTGGCGCGTTCGTGCTCAAACAGTGAGTTCCGACTTCAATGGCTCTGACGCCTTGACAGTTGACAGGCAATCACATCAGGTTACAGCGCAGTCTTTAGATTTAACGTCGCGAGAGCAAGAAGTCTTAAGCCTTGTATCTGAAGGACTATCAAACGCTCAAATCGGACAGAACCTTCATCTCAGTCCACGTACGGTGGAAAAGCACGTGAGCCGATTGCTGCGAAAAACAGAAACGGTGAACCGAGCAGAGCTTGTTCGGTTCAATATGGACCATCAGCTTGTTGACTAGCTTAAGCGTAACCACTGATGGCGCATACTCCGTCCGATATGGGAAGTTTAATGAGCTGATGCGAGTTTGTTTTAAGCGCTTAGTGTTGAGGCAATTCCACTTCTATTTGATTGAGCAGCCCTTCACAAGCATCGAGTAGCAGATTGATGACATATTGAAAGCCCTCATCACCTCCGTAATACGGGTCAGGAACTTCATCATCAGAGTAGACCTTGCAATAGCTGCACATCATTCGTACTTTTTGTTCATGGCCGTCCGACGTAGCTAATCGCAAAATATCACGATAGTTTTGACGATCCATGGCAAGAATCAAATCAAATGTGTCGAAATCCGCCTTTGAGAATTGTTGCGCCTGGCCGCGTAATTCAATTCCTTGATGACGTGCAGCAGCCGTCATTCGACGATCTGGGGGGCTACCAATATGGTAGCTAGATGTCCCTGCCGAGTCGCAAAGTATGTGGTCTTCCAGCCCCCGCTCTCGAATGAGATGGACCATGATGCCTTCCGCAGAAGGAGAACGGCAAATATTTCCCAAACACACGAACAGTAGACGGTACGTCATAAATTTCCTTTTTTAAGCCTCTTAGATGAATCATTGCACGCCCAAAATAGGCATCCGCTGGCGTAGTGGATGCGCTAAGCAACCTTAATTCTGCGCTAACACTATACCTGTCCTAAGGCTTATTCCGAATACCATGTATTGCGTGATTGGGCTGTCTTCTCAGATTTGCCGCAAAAGAATGAAGGAATGTTGCCAAGGTCTCCACCTTGAATGTTGAGCACAGGTCTCCTGTTGTGGTTAAACAAAGATGGCGTTGTGGTATGCACTACATGCCACAGCATGGTCTTAAGACAACTGTCCTCAGAAACGCAACAAGGTAGTTATCTGCCGCGATCAGATTTGAGATGCTATACTTCGGACATGTTCCAGCAGGGACATCTAGGGCATGTGGCTCAGTGGATAGAGCATCAGATTCCGGTTCTGAGGGTCGGGGGTTCGAATCCCTCCATGCTCGTTAAGGTTAGCATTCTTGATTTTTGGACTCTTCGGCAAGGCAGCAGGCTTCAATTGTTGAAACCTGTTTCCTTAGCGAGGTCGCTCATCGAGTATTGTTCTATCGACCAGCTGCATCTGTGAATTCAGCACTGGCCCCCGTAGACTTGCTCAAACGCTTCATCGATTAAATTTTCCAAAACCTGCCATTTGAGTGAGTGCCTCGTCATCGATCAGACATAGAATGCTGATGTGAACGTTCAGACAAATCTGACACCATTCGATTTCGACGAAAGGATTGTCTGAATCGCTGTCATTCATTATTTGACTGCGATCGCCAAGGAGCATCTCATTCATGACTCGTGACCATCTCCCTTACGATTTAGTCGTGTTTGGAGCTACTGGATTTGTTGGCAATATTCTATGTCGAGTCCTTCTTGACCACGCAGGAGTAGGCGAGGACCTGAAATGGGCGATCGCCGGACGTTCTCAGTCAAAATTGAACAATCTGATTGCGTCGTTAGGACGTGAAGCTAATGGGTTGCCGATCATCATCGCTGACGCAGCGGATGAGTCATCACTACGGTTGATGTGTGAACAAACCGCCGTTGTTGTCACCACGGTTGGTCCCTATGCACTGTATGGAGAACCGCTGGTAAAAGTCTGTTGTGAAACGGGAACTGACTATTGCGATTTGACTGGAGAATTTCCGTGGATTCGCCGCATGAGCAAAACCTATAAGGCTCAGGCTCAACAGTCTGGTGCCCGCATCGTTCACTGCTGCGGCTTCGACTCTATTCCCTCAGATTTAGGCGTTTATTTTCTTCAACAACAAGCTGAAACTCAGTTTGGACAACCTTGCGTGCGCGTAAAGATGCGACTCAAAGCCGCTCAAGGTGGCGTGTCTGGTGGAACGATTGCTAGCGGCATCAACATTGCAAAAGAATCAGCCGTGAATCCAGAGTTATGGCATGAACTCAACGACCCATACTCGCTGTGTCCAGCGGATTACCCAACGATCGACCATCCCTCAGCCTTGATTCCGGTACAGCATGACAATCGTCTTCAGGCATGGGTGACGCCGTTTGTGATGGCAGCAATCAATACGCGCGTTGTTCTTCGAACAAATGCCTTAATGAACACGGCCTACGGAGCAGACTTTGAGTATGACGAGGGCATTTTAACCGGAGATGGGCCGATAGGCTGGCTTGCGGCACAGGGCCTTAGCGCCGGACTATCGGGACTCTTTCTTGCTGCGTTTTTTTCTCCGACTCGCTGGCTACTTGAACAGTGGGTCGTGCCATCTCCAGGTGAGGGACCCAGTGTCGATGAGCAGGAACAAGGCTTTTATGATCTAAGGTTCTGGGGTGAAACAGCAGACGGCCAGATTATACAGACAAAAGTAACAGGCGATCGCGACCCTGGATATGGTTCAACCTCAAGGATGTTGGCTCAAGCAGGGATTTGTCTTGCGAAGGATATTCCCAAAGCAAGTAAACCCGGCGGATTCTGGACGCCTGCATCTGTGTTTGAAGAGGTGTTAATTCAGCGGCTCAACGCTCATGCTGGCCTGTCTTTTGAAATTATCTAGTCGCTACAGAAGTTGCGCAGCCAGACAACCCTAGCAAAGGTCTAAAAGTAGAGAATGTCCTTAAGGACATTCTCTACTTTTAGACCTTTGCTAGGGTTGT
>JBCBLF010000180.1:0-9947 GCA_038520475.1 Cyanobacteria bacterium J06627_8 | reverse complement strand
CTGACCGATAAACCGCCGTTGATAGGTCGTGTCCATTAAGGCGTCAAGCGTTGCGCGGTCAATGCAGCTTTGATGGCAGCTTTTGTCGAGGTAATGCAAAACACGCTGATGACCTCGCTGCTTTGATTCTTCGAGTCGCCAGCCATTAATTGAATTGAGAATGACCGCCACGGTTTCTGCCCGGCTCTCCCAAGCCGACTGGATGCCATGCCATGCTTCAGAACGAATCGAGCGATCGCCCGAACTCATTAGATTAGATGCCTTTGCTAACCCAACGGTATCGCCATCAACCGTACATTTCAGGGTGCCAGCCAGTTCGGTATACAGATTACCCCAGCCTTGAAGCCCGTTGACGGCCAAACCAGTGACGAGTTTTTCTTCAGCAACACTCAGCAGATGATCGTTGAGCTTACGTTGATGCTTGAGAGAAAAGCTCAGTTCTTCGAGAATGGGGTCAGCCATCACCAATTGGATAAAGTCATCCCTGACCCGTAATAGAAAAACATTGAGTGCAGTCATTGCCTGACTGAGTTCAGCACTGAGCTGCTGCAAGGTGGGTTTCCATTCACTTGCACGAACGTCACGAGAGTCAACGCTGAGAACAGAGGAGATAAAAGTCCGAAGATTGCCCAATTGCTTGGCGATGATTGTGCGGTGCTCATGGGCATCTCGCACGCGATTCAACACAACATCAAACTCGTCTGTTGGCAGCGTTTCTGCTGTTTCAATAAGCTGCGTAAATGGGGCACACTCATCGGCTAAAGCGGCGATCGCCGCTTCTAGGTCAGCAACCGTTTCAGCAATGCGTGGGTCAGCACTGGTATCAAAAAACTGGCGATTGTCCCAAGTTTGAGAAAAATTCGGCATGGCGGTGTAAAGCAACGACAGGGGAAACTCTAGCCTAGCGAGTTTCCCCTGTCGTGCGTGTTATTCCATGAACAAATCTTGCAGACTTGCCGGTTGCTTGGAGCGCTACCCGTCCAAGTTATGGATTAGACGAGTACGTTATCGTTCGATGCGGTGAGCATCGAGATGTTTCGAAAACAGATAGCGACAAGGGTTCCGCCTACTGCAATCTTGAGGAAATCTAGAATGAAGTATCCTCCATGCATGAGGTCCATTGCCGCAGGAACAGCGCCCGCCGCTTCGGATTCACTCAGGTGAATGCCCAATGCGCTCATTTCAGGCGTGAGCCAGTAGGTCGTAAATAGGGCGATCGCCATCATCAGAGCGGCAAGAACAAGACCCCACCGCTTGAATTGGCTACTTTTGAAATGGTGACGGAGGGCGAATATGCCAGTCAGCACAACGCCTGCACACAACAATTCCAGACGATTGAAGACCCAAAAAATAGAGTACCCAGCGGATGCAAAATCAGGTGCGTTCATCATGCCAGCAGCATACATTTCAGGCATGATAACGGCGTCTAAAAGAAGGGTGCCACCCAACCAAAACGCTAGTGTCAGCAGCACAACCATTTGCCACACTAACCGAGATAAAGATGATTGATCAGGCGAAGAGGATGGATTAATAGATGTATGAAGACTCATAAAGATCTCTGTGAGTAGTGCCTTTCCTTTAGCTTAGCGGAGCTTTATTTCACTCAATCGAAATTGTTTTCATAGAGAAACATCTAGTAACGAAGCGACATGTTTTAGGCTTAAAGAAAATAGAATTGAGCACTTAAATAAAGATTAGCTTTAGCTTTCACTGCTTCAAGGATTGATTTTGTATTGACACTTTTCAATTATTTTATATTTGGATGTCTATGACAGTCTGGGCAATCAACCCATTGTTTAAAGGCGATTTGTTTAATGGCGATCGCAAGAATCTTTAGATAATCTTTTCAAGACTGACGTAAATCTGTTGTGTCTAGTGCATGTTTGTGAGTGGTGGTCGGCGTCGCTTGCCACCACTCACAAACATAAGTCTTGATTTTGTTTTTCTCCTCAGAAAAGCTGTTTCAACTTGGCATCATGTTAACTGGCTGATTGGTTATCTGGGCTTCAGCCGTTGTGCGTCGAGCAAATTGAACCGTACCGCTTAGCCTGCTACTATTTCTCAAAACAGGTGTCCTTCTCTCTATTACCTCTTTTCTGACTAACAGATTCGTGTGATGACTTCAGAGGCTAGGTTCTAAGGCATTGGTAATTAGGAGCACATGATGGATACAAAAACGAGTTTTAGCGTGGGACTTGCGCTGATCACGAGCCCCACGTCAAAATTTATTCTAAGATTCGAACATTCGAACGGATCAGCATATTGAACACCGCGTGTAACAAGCAGTATGGCAACGATTAACGACAACTATCTCAAGCTAAAAGCAGGGTATCTTTTCCCTGAGATTGCACGGCGGGTTCGTGCGTTTGCAGAAGCAAATCCGAACGCCCCAATCATCAAACTCGGTATCGGTGACGTCACTGAGCCTTTACCTGAGGCCTGCCGCACGGCCATGATTGAGGCTGTCAAGGAAATGGGCGATCGCGAAACATTCAAAGGATATGGCCCTGAGCAAGGCTATGCATGGCTACGGGAAAAAATTGCGGCCCACGACTTTCAATCTCGGGGATGTGATGTTGACGCGTCCGAAATTTTCGTATCTGATGGTGCAAAATGCGACTCGGGCAATATTCTTGAAATCTTCGGTCATGACAATACGATTGCCGTGACTGATCCGGTGTATCCCGTTTATGTCGATACCAACGTGATGGCGGGCAATACAGGTGAAGCCGATGAAAACGGTGAATATGGAGGATTGACCTATCTGCCGATCTCCGCAGACAACAACTTTACTCCTGAGTTGCCATCCGAAAAGGTTGACCTGATTTATTTGTGTTTTCCGAATAATCCAACAGGCGCCACTGCGTCTAAGGCTGACTTAAAAAAGTGGGTCGATTATGCTAATGCAAACGACTCAATTATTTTGTTTGACGCGGCTTACGAGGCATTCATCACAGAGCACAGCTTGCCCCATTCCATTTACGAAATTGATGGAGCACGAGACTGTGCAATTGAATTTCGTTCTTTCTCTAAAAATGCCGGATTTACTGGAACTCGTTGTGCCTTTACGGTTGTACCGAAGACGCTAACTGCAAAGGCATCAGATGGTAGTGATGTCGAACTTCATAAGCTTTGGAATCGTCGTCAGTCAACTAAGTTCAATGGCGTGTCATATCCTGTTCAGCGTGGAGCTGAAGCCGTTTACTCTGATGAAGGAAAACAGCAAATCACTGCGCTGATCAGCTTTTATCTTGAGAATGCTCGAATCATACGAGAGCAGCTTCAATCGGCTGGTATTGCAGTCTACGGTGGAGTTAATGCTCCTTACGTATGGGTAAAGACGCCAGATAACCTCTCGAGCTGGGACTTTTTTGACAAGCTACTCCAAGTTTGTCACGTTGTTGGCACTCCGGGATCAGGCTTCGGAGCTGCTGGTGAAGGCTATTTTCGAATTTCTGCATTCAACAGCAGAGCCAATGTTGAAGAGGCCATGCGCCGCATCACTCAAACCTTCAAAATTTAGCCATTTGAATGGTGCCTATGAATTCTGCAACGGCTGGCTAGAGAAAAGAATTCAAGTTGAGAGCTCCATAACAGTAGTTATGGAGCTCTCAACTGTTCAAGTGGTGTTGCTAAAACTGAATGGGAACTGCCAATGGCGTCGGGTGCGATCGCCAAAGCATCTGTAAGTTCTTCGCTGGAAGGGTCATGTACAGCACGTCTCCAGCGCTGAGGCTAATTTCCAATAAATCCCACCCGTGAATCTCTTGGTGCAGAGTGGCGATATGGAGTGGCACAAAATTCGCTTCCATCGCAGTATCTTTGACCCGTCGTCCACAAAAAGGATGCTCTGGAGTAATGATAGTGGCGATCGCCACCCACAACGTCCGACCCGTCATTCCATTGCCAAGAATGCGCCCACCCAACGCAGCCGCTGCAAAAGCCGGAGCTGCCAAATCTGCAGGGCTAAAAATGGCTTCAAAATCAAACACTTGCTGAGCCAAAGGTGCAAAATCAATATCCTGGGTTCGCATGATGATTGGCAAGGTTGGCACGAGTCCTTTAGCCGTCAACGCAATCTCTAGATTGGCAACATCATCACTCGTTACTGTAATCAGTGAAGCCGCTTGTTGAATATAGGCGGACTGAAGCGTAGTGGCTAAACTCGCATCTCCAAAAATCACCGGAACCTTGAGCGATCGCAGCATGGACAAAAATCGGTTGTTGGTATCACTTTCGACCACAACAACATCATGGCCGTTATTGCGTAGCTGGCTGACGACGTTGATCCCAATGCCACCAAGTCCGCAAACAATGTAGTGATTGCGCCGAGGAATTTTAGCTGTGTTCCAGAGCTGACGCAATCGAGTTCCTAACACCAAGTCATTCAACAGGGCATAGCAGATGCCAATGACTCCGGTTCCCACCAGCATCATTACGACCGTAAAAACCTTAACGGCTTCGGGTGATTGCTCAGCGACGGCTTCATTTCCCCCCGCTCCGGTGATCATGCCAACGGAAAAGTAGAGCGCATCAATGATCGAAACGTTGAAGTTGACGGTAACGTAGGTCAGTGTCGCGGTTAGAATCGTTGCAAGCAATGCCAGCAATACCATTAACGTTGGGCGAATTTGTTGCTGGAGATGACTGAGACTTGTCCATATCCCCTGTAAGGCTTGAGCGATCGTTCGTTGAGACGATTGGACGTTAGGCTGGGTGGCTAAGATGAGGCGATCGCCCTTTTCGACACGGCGCCCCTCGTACATTGCTGAAATAAAATCTGTTGGATTTTGAGCGGGCAGATAGTAAATGAACATGCGGCTTCGATTTTCCCACAGCTCATGAAGCGGCACTCCCAACCAAGGATGATGTTCGCCAATCTGCTCTTCGTGAATCGGCCAAGCCTGACGATCAAGCCGCAGATGTCCAATCGCTCGATTTCCCAGTGCGGCAAAAGCAAAAACAGGGGCAGCGAGTGACGCGACACTCATTGAAACATGGTCGTGCAGTGTTCGATCGAGTCGTTGTCCGAGGCTTGTGTTAAAAAGTCGATTGACAATTCGAATGGATGGATTTAGCACTCGTGCTTGCGTCAAGATAGCTAAATTTAGCGCATCATCCCCTGCAGCCAAAACAAGCGTATGTGCATGGTGAACCCCAGCATCAATGAGTGTCTGGGGCGATCGCAAATCACCAATGATGATGTCGCATGAATGTAAGCACTCGAATTCAGGAAGGGGGCGATCGCTGACTCCTACAACATCAGCATCTTGCTCCCTAAGCAAGCAGAGAATCTTGAAACCTGTTCGACCCAATCCACAGACAATTACGTGAGATGTCATTGACGCCACACTACTGCTCAAAACAGAACATCTGAATATCAATAAGCCATGATGGAGACACAGTCAGTCGGCCGTCTCACTACTCTTGGGGAACTGACTGCACTGAGCATGCTAGCTCAACGGCTGTACCCAACTGAGCCAACAACAGCTATCGGTAATGCTGACGTCTAATCCGGCTTTATTCGTCAACTGTTCACCATTTATGATGGAAACTTTAAGCAGAAAAGACTGTATCTAAACAAACGATGTATTGCGAGGAACGCAAACACTTCATTAACTTTCCGTCTAGTGTCCGGGATTGATACACATCCTAGGGGAATAATGAAGCGGATAAAAACCTAAAAATCTTGCATAAGAGGACACATATGCGTCGCTCCCCGATTCGTAGCAATATTCGCCCCAAAATTAATAGCATGCCTCGACATCGCTCAGAGGCAGCGGCCTATCTCGACATCTACAAGCTCGTTGTCGAAAAGAAGCGCCTTCAACAGGAACTGGATAGTATCGAACGACGGCAGCGGCAGATTCGCGATCGCCTCAGCATCATCAATACTCAAGTTCAAAGTCTTGAAGACATGGCTCATCAGCGGCGAAACGAAACCCCTGAGCAGACGCAGTCACCGATATCATCGCCTGTTCCTCAAGAAGAGCAATCGGGATCATTTAAAACCATCACCTTGGAGTACTAACGTTAGCCAAGGAAAAAAGGGAGGCCGATGCCTCCCTCAAGCTCATTTCATTAGGTTTTGAATCCCATACTTACTCACACATGTACGCAGTGGTGCGTACGCAACGAAATTACATGATGCCTAGCTGAGACAAAATACCCTGTCCAGTCAAGTACTCAGTTGCAAGACCGATTACGAAACCCAACATTGCCAAGCGACCATTCCAATTCTCAGCGAACTTAGTGAAACCTAACTTAGACTCTTGGTTTTCCATGACGCATTAATCCTTGTTTTCGTCAACTGTTGTTACTGAATTTAACACAACTCTCGAAAAACGTGCAACATTTTGACACATTTACGTCTTTTGACATAGAGTCCATTGCAGTGTGTGGCTGGCATACCTTGGTTGTGGCGTAACAGAACTGGAAAGGTAGGTCACGATTTGGCCAAGCGCTAACCTACCTTTCTCCACATCTGTAGCAAGTTCTAATTCGTTTGAAAGCATTGATTAGAAACGCTTTCAAACGAATCATTTAGTTCGTGTGACAACCCGTTTCTGTGAATCTATTAGCCTAAGACCCAGTTAACCAATGTTCGGACTGCAAATCCTGTCGCTCCAGCATTGGTGTAAACACCCTCTTTCTCGGTCCATACGGGACCAGCCACATCTAAGTGAACCCACGGTGTTTTTTCAACAAACTGCTTGAGAAAAAGAGCAGCCGTGATTGCCCCGCCCGCCCTTGGGCCGGTATTCTTCATATCTGCAACCACAGACTTTAATCCGTCAAAGTATTGCTCTTCCATGGGCATCCGCCAAAACTTTTCCCCAGCCGTTTCAGCAGCTGACAAAAGTTGAGTCGCCAGCTCATCCTCCTCAGTCCACATGCCGGAAATATTGTCACCAAGCGCAACAACGCAAGCACCTGTGAGCGTGGCTAAATCAACGATGGCATCTACTTCTAATTTGTCTGTGAAAACCAGAGCGTCAGCTAAGGTCAGTCGACCCTCCGCATCCGTATTATTGACCTCAATTGTTTTGCCATTGGATGCAGTAAGAATATCGCCAGGGTGCATGGCTCGTCCGCTGACCATGTTCTCAGTGGCAGCACTGATAAAGTGAACTTCTACATCCGGCTTGAGTTGAGCGATCGCCTTTGCCGCACCAAATGTTGCAGCAGCTCCTCCCATATCGGTTTTCATCATTTCGATGCCACTACCCGATGGCTTCAGATTCAGCCCCCCGCTGTCAAAGGTGAGCCCTTTTCCAACAATGGCGAGTTTGCGGCGGGGAGTGCCCGATGGTTTATAGACCAAATGAATGAATTTGGGCGGTAGGTCGGATGCTTGTGCAACACCCAGATAGGCACCCATGCCGAGTTTCTCACACTCTTCCTTTTCGAGAATGGTTAACTCAAGACCATACTCCTGGGCGATCGCCTCAGCTGTTTCTGCTAATACGGTGGGAGTAACCACGTTTGCTGGTGCAGCCACCAGTTCTCGTGCCAATACCACTCCCAAACAAATTTGTTGAGCGCGCCTGATTGCTTCTTCTTGGCCCGAAATACCAAGAAATTCCACAGTCTCGATTGGATTATCCTTCGACGGTTCCGGGTCAGACTTGAAGCGATTGTCTTGATTGAGCGCAAGTTCTATACCTTCAACCATGGCTTGCACAGATGATTCAGGATCGTTACTCCAAATGGGTAAGCTGATGCCAACAGATTGACACTTTTCTTTCTTCGCAAGTTTGGCGATCGCTGCTGCTCCTTGCCGAATAGACTCCAAATTCAAGTCGTCTGCTTTTCCAAGACCTACGATTGCAACCTTGCGAATTGCGCTTCCACCACCCACACGAGTAACAGCACTGGTGCCTGCCTTGCCCTTAAAGTCTGCCTCTTCAATTAATTCAGATAATGTTCCTGCTAAGGCTGAATCAAGGTCAGCCAATTCCCCAGAAAGTGAGCTGCTATCGTCAGAGAAATCGCCTTCAAAAAAGCCTATTCCAAGACAGTCCCCTGCCCAGTCGAGTTGTGATGTAACGGTTCCACGAAAATCCATGCCGTTTAATACCTGAACCTATCTATATGCATTGCTTGTGCCGCTATTATAAGTTCAAATGTTTTTAGTCGGTTAGATGCGCTAGATTCATTGCAGATTGAACGGAATGAACTCCAAATTGAACTGATGCAGTTTTGTAGGCAGTAGCGAACTTGTGTAAATGCTGACTGATTGAACGGTGAATAGGAACGAAATGAGTTGCGATTTCGCGAGCTCAACAGTTTGTCAAGCAGATTCAACAATACCCATCACAATTGTCTCAATCCGCCATAATCATAAAAATGATTGAAACCATCGTGATATACAAATTTCCTCATTTAAGTTGGCAGGAGATGGAAGCCATGTTTGGCCTTAGTGAACTAAAGCAAACGAGGGTATATCAATAGGGTCGAGAAGAAGGGCTTGAACAAGGACTTGAGCAGGGACTTGAACAAGGGCTCGGGCAAGGGAAACGATCGTTAGTTGTGCGACAGCTTGCGCGTCAATTTGGAGCAGTTGGCGGAGGCATTGCTTGATTTTTCTGAACTTAGTGATCTGCAACAGTGGCTGTTGAACCACCCTCACCCACAGTAAGCTTTAGATGATCGGCGTAGCAGGTTAGCGTACTCTCACCCCGAAAATCACTATGTATCGCAGAATAACTCGTCGAAAGTTTCTGACAACGAGTCTTACGACAGGATTTGGGCTTATCGGATGCTCAGCTATCCAGCATCAACATGAATCGTCTTCCATTAAAGATAAACCGGCGCTAACGACTGAGACTTCTTCAAGACAACAACAATCAACGGACGTATCTGTATTATCCTCGATGCCGCAGGTTGAATTGGGGCGCACTGGAGTGATGCTGCCGATTTTGGGGCTTGGAGGAGCCGGACGCACGCCACTGTCCCGTCCGAATCAAGATGAGGCCGCATTTGAGCAAATTCAACGAGCATGGGAACTTGGGATTCGATATTTTGACACGGCAGCCAGCTACGGTCCGAGCGAATCTCGATTGGGACAGGTTTTGCCGGCCTATCGTAATGAAATTTTTCTCGCAAGCAAAACAGCAGCGCGCGATCGCGATGGTGCATGGAGAGAACTAGAGCGATCGCTCCAACGACTCAACACCGATCATTTAGATCTGTGGCAATTCCATCACGTTTCCTTTGAAAGCGAACTTGATACGCTATTTGGAGAGAATGGCGCTGTTAAAGCGCTACAAGAAGCCCAAGAGCAAGGGCTGGTCCGCTTTAGCGGCATCACTGGACACCATGAACCCGCGATTATTGCTGAAGGATTACGACGCTATCCGTTCGATCATACGCTGATCCCAGTCAATGCTGCGGATAGCCACCATCCTCGACCATTTATTCCAACTGTTTTACCCGTTGCACAAGAGCAGGGAACAGGCGTTACCGCAATGAAGGTCCCAGCCTATGGTCGATTGCTGAAGCCAGGTGTTTTAGACGGCATGCATCAAGCATTGGGCTATACCTTATCTCAGCCCAGCGTTCACCATGCCGTCATTGCTGCTGAGACAATCGAACAGCTTGAAGAAAATGTTCGTGTTGCAGTGGAGTTTCAGCAGCTAGATGCAGCTGCGCTGGCCGACATTGAACAACGGACCGCAGCTGCGTGGCAAGACAATACCTTTTTCCGCGCTTGGACGTAGAACGAATCAACTGAACAAGAATTTTTTCAACGATCGAACCACTGAGGCACCGTCTTAGTTCACTCTTGTAGACAAAGCGTCTGACAAGGCGACATGAGTCTAAATAATGATTGATACTGTGAGGTGGCGCGGTAAAAAGTATTTGTTTTATAGCGGTATTCAAGATAGTCAAGCACGAAACCAGTTATGTGTGGCGCAACGCGCCACACATAACTGTACTTAACC
>JBCBLF010000017.1:0-35625 GCA_038520475.1 Cyanobacteria bacterium J06627_8 | reverse complement strand
GACCCTAAATGGTGAATAGAAGAGTACCTAGATCGGTGCATGGAATACTTTTTATTTATTTGAGAAGCGTGTTGTGCCCGTTTCAAGGGATGTTGACTAGTAGGCTCTTGTCCACAAGCTTATTTTGCTGAAAACTGCCATGAAATCGAGTTCTTTAAGAGATCAATCACCGAGACCCGATATTGGAATTTATGATTGTGAGCTTCATGTCAAGTTTACGATGATAGAAGAAAAATGGGTTTTGGAGAATCGCGAACATCTGCTCGAAATATTGTTAGATGCGTTATCTTGTGGGACTGATGAATACCTTGAATCTCACGAGGTCGAGCTACGCGTAGACGAAATCCCCGAAACCTCGGCATCCGCTGTTCTGCGTCGTCAACTCATTCGCTTGAAGAACTCCGATAAGCTCGGTTAACTTATAAGCCCAGTTAACTTAAAGGCCACCCTATATCGCTTTTCCAGTGCGCTAGATGAAATGAGAGAGAGCCGACTGCGGTCGGCTCTCTCTCATTTCATCTAGCACTCTCATATACACGACTGGGCAAAGTCTACGAATAAGTAGGGAATTGGGAGCATGTTGCACTCCTAATCCCCACTTATTCAGTATTGATTCGAGAAGTTGCTAAATTGCGTTGATATCAACATCGGATAACGTTGCATCAGAGTTATGTTGCTTCGGGAAAATAGTGACGCATAATCGCCTCATAGGCTTCATTGACCCGCTGAGCAGATTCTGTACTTCCGCCAGAATCAGGATGCGCGGTCTTCATCGCTTGCCGATAAGCTCGCTTGACACTCTCTATCGTAATGGGAGTAAAAGGACCAAGATTCAAAACTGCACGATACTCCTTGAGAATTCCATATTGAGATTGGGCTTGCCTGGGCTGACGGTAATCCCATGAATATCCTGACTGCTGGCGCCCTTGATGCTGGGTTGCGATCGCCTTTAGAGCTGCGATCGCCTCACTTTCCCATCCAAATAATTGAAACAATGGATGGTCGGATGACCCCAGATATTTCCATAGTCGTGTGAGTTCTGGCAACCATGAATGATCAGGACTATTCACAATCTGCTGAAATGCCTCAAGCGCCGTGTATCCGCTGTATCGATAGATGTAGTAGCAGTCCCCAGTTTTGGCATCAATGTGTTGCCCAAATTGCTGAAGAATATCAGCGCCTTCGTATCCGATTCCATCTGAACGATGGATGAGCGAATGCAGCGCTTTCAGCGGTGCACACAGCTCTCGCGCCCATTCCAACTCGCATAATGCCACCCAATCAGGCGTTTCACATAGGGGAGTTTCAGCATTCGCATCACGATAGGATGCGTTATATCGTTCGTAGTCTCCTACTGTTCCCCACATTTGATCGATGCGCTCTTTCCATTCCTGCAAAGACTGAGGAACCGGTAGTTCATCCTCAAGGCTCAGGTCTTCCAGGTCTTCGAGTCTGTCGCCCAATTCAGCCATCTGTTCTCGAAGTTCTGCGATATCATTCTGTATCGGTTGGAGAGCAGCAATCAGAGTCTCCCGAATCTGATGAATCGTCTGTCTCTTGAAGGTCTTCGCAAAAGCATCTAATGCTGCTCCGTCAATGGATGATTGTTCACTCCCAAGTGATGCATTGACTGGGTTACTGTCTTCTATCGAAGTGATTTGAGCGGTTTGTGCAGCTTGAATCTCCAGAACGCGCTTCAACTTTTCTTCGAACTCAGCTTGTCGTGTAATTATTTCCTTGAACACATTGTTGGGCCAGTTCGTTGCGCCAACCTCATTACGATCAGCGATCGCCTCTGGGGAGGCATCTAGATCTAGCGCAAGCTGATCACTGTTCCCAGGCTGAGATCGAGATTTGGTATATAGGAAGCGATCGCCCCGTGTCGGTGCGTAGATGATCATGTCGGCTTCATCAGATAGATGACCCGACCTAAAAATCAAGGTGATTTTTCCTTTCGCATAGCTCACCTTTTGTGCAGATATCCACCCTTCGATAAGCGGTTGACATAAATCAGCCCAACAGTAATCTGTCGGAGTCTGGACCGTCCGACAGGTTGTCTTTGTCGCCTTTAGATATCGATCAGTGAGAAAGACAATCGCATCCTCAACCTGAACTGAAGCCAATGTCACGCTGGCTTTAAGTGACTTCGATGTCATTGCTGAACGGAATTAGAGCGTTTGTTTGGAAGAGGAGCTAAATGAACGGCCAGGGCTGAATAACCAAGGAAAAACTATATCCAAGGAAATTAGACATCAGAGTATGTGCTTGATTGTAAGCGAACTCTTTAGTTGTAAACGGATCTATCTCAAAAGATAGACGGTTGAAAGCTGAAAGCACTAGACACCGTTTTGATCAACACAGGATTTCGTGACGATAGTCAGTGCTGGACTCCATCCTCTGCCTAACGCATTTAAGGGTGGAGTCCAGCTGTACCCTTGAACTGTATCAGCACCAAACGTAAAGGAGAGTATTGCCCAAGGCAGCCTAGAAAAAATGATGGCCAGCCTGCCCTTACATGATTTTTCGAATTAGCGCATGCCTTAGATGTTTGTAGGACCCACCCGGCGAGTAGATGCTACAAAAATCAGGTCGTGCACCCTTTTTAAGAAGCGGTACCAGCAAGCATCATGATGGTCGGTACTGACAATATTAGAGAGTTGACCTTGTACATTCTCGCGAAAGAACCACAGCCATTAATCTTTAGCATGTATTAAGCACACGAAATGCATTTAAAACATGCCCCTATTGATCAAGCAGCTAGGGCTAGGTCGTTGTTATGGACCATTACTAGGTTTAGGTTGTTGTTGATTCAATCTATCGTTGCTTAGCAACCTACAATGATCAAAAAACTGATTTAGAATAAGCAGACATTTCGCTTGAGGTGCCGGTCTCAAATTAAATCCATATCGTTATTTCTCGCATTTACTTAAAGACGATTTAAGACAGAGTTGGGAGACTGTTACGTGAATGCTGCCGAAAAAGCTAAAAGTGTTGATGCTGCAAGCAAAATCGCATCAGTCGTTACTCAGTTCAAGAATGAGTTTCCTGATGCTAGGGCTGATCTGAAACCGTGGGCAAATGATCAAGATACGTTGGAATTGGTTGATCCAGACTCTATCGATATTGGATTTCACTTTCCTGGTTTTAGTCGTCGCTTCCAAAGCCGCAGTATCTTGGTACAGATTCGATTTCACACTGATCAGATTGCTCAATTTCATCGAGCCATCGGTGTCGAGCTCGCTGGCTTCGATCATCGTGGCAAACAATGGCAGCTATCAACGGTTCATGATTGGAACGCCGAGGGTGATAATGCTCCGGCTGAAGAGGTTCAGGAGAAGTTACGTCGATTTTGCCGCACGATTTACGAACTTTTTAATGTATAGCTTTTTAATGTACGGCGTCATATAGCAATCCTAAATGAGTTGTGTGAGGTGGGCCGTTCTACCTCACACAACTCATTTCATAAATCAATCAGGAAGGCTATCGCTTCACGAAGACTAATGAGGACTACAATCTGATGGAATACGGCCCAGGATTTGTTGCTACGTTTCTCTATTACTTTGTAACAACCGCGCTAGTTGCAACATTTGCAGCCTCAAAGGGATTGGGAGTTGGACTGTCAACAGGGCTTCCACAGCAACTGGGGCTTTTGCTGGGACTATTTGCTGGTGGGCTAGGAGGCTACTTTAATCGAACCGTTTCGACGTCAATCTCATTCAAGAGTAAGAAGCAGTTAACAAAGAAGCTCAATGAAGTGCTTGAGAACATGGGATATTGCAATTCTCAAGAAGACGATGATGGCGTCACGGTGTATTGGCGATCGCCTCTTCGTCAGCTGCTCTCAGGGAAAGTTTTTGTCAAGTTTGGAGACCATGACGTAACAATTGCGAGTCGCTCAATTCATCTAAAAAAACTACGCCGTCAAATGGATGTCTGAGTATTCTCCACCATGATTTGTTCAACAGGCATTTCGATCCACGAGCAGTCCCATAATTCCAACGGTCGAGCTACACATAACTTTTGTGTCTAACTCATACGGCATTCACACAGCGGTGGTTTCATAAATACGCATGCTGTTCACGCTGTAGGCCGTAGCATTCCTCTACGTTGGTTGCTTTAATATGGTCGCGGCCTATACAAATCAGGATTTTGAAGATCTGCCATTGTTTGTCTTGAAATCCTGTCATGTCAATGGCCAATAGAAAAAAACCCATTCTGGTTGCAGATTTGGTATTGCATACTTCTGCTGTATGCCATTCTGCTCAGCGTGTTCGCCTGCTCAGATTGAGTCACTCGATTTAGGCATGATATGGACACTATCGATCATCACATCTCCTCCTCCTCTAGAGAAACACTTCAATGGTGGGAGAAGGGAGTTGTCTATCAGATTTATCCACTCACCTTTGCGGATGAAAACGGCGATGGAGTTGGCGATCTAAAAGGCATCACCCAGCGGCTAGATTATTTGAATGACGGTGATCCAAACAGTTCTAAATCACTGGGCATTGATGCAATTTGGCTATCGCCCATTAATAAATCGCCAATGGTCGATAATGGCTACGATGTCAGCGATTATCAAGATATTAGCGATGACTTTGGCACATTAAAAGACTTTGACGAATTGCTTCGCGAGTCTCATCGGCGGGGCATCAAAATTATTCTGGACCTGGTGATTAACCACACCTCGAACAAGCATCCCTGGTTTATTGAATCAAGCTCAAGTACCGACAATCCGAAATCAGATTGGTATCTATGGCTTGATCCGTATCCAGACGGAAGCGTCCCCAATAATTGGCTATCGTACTTTGGGGGAACCGGATGGACCTATTGCGAAGAGCGTCAGCAATATTACTTCCACACCTTCAATGAGAATCAGCCCGATTTGAACTGGCGCAATCCTCAGGTTAAAGAAGCAATTTATGGAATGATACGGTTTTGGCTCGACCGAGGAGTGGATGGTTTTCGTTTAGATGCCTCTAGCGTTTACAGCAAGGATGAATTTTTCCGTGATAACCCGATGAAATTCGGAGCGTCAGACAAGAATAACTACAACAACTTTCATCATCTGTACAACAAGAATTTGCCTGATAACCACAGCATTATTCAGGAGGTTCGAGCAGTGTTAGATGAATATGGCGATCGCTTACTCATCGGCGAAACGTTTATTGACAGTCCACTCTATGACTCTGTCACCTTCCATGGCGAGAACAACAACGAACTCCATTTACCCTTCTCCTTTGAGTTTCCATTCAGCCCATGGTATCCGGGGCATTTGCAGCGAGAAATTGAGAGGCGCGAATTACTCACCCCAAATGGGGCCTGGCCGACCTATTTCCTAGATAACCATGATATTCCTCGACATTTATCTCGCTGGGTAGAATGCAGTTTATGCGTGGATACGAATGCGATCGCCAAAGCGGCTGCCACTCTCTTGTTAACCATACGCGGAACGCCGGTGCTGTACTACGGTCAAGAACTGGGCATGGTGGATAACGAAGACATTCCCCCAGAAAAACTGAAAGACAAAGCAATTGTGCTGAGCGAAACAGACGAGACGCCACCTCCACGAGACGGCGCACGAACGCCTATGCAATGGGATAGCTCGGACCATGCCGGATTCAGCTTTGGCAAATCGGTGGAACCTTGGCTTCCAGTGAACAAAAACTATGCTGATGTAAATATTGAGACTGAACTAGAGGATAAAAATTCGATCCTCAATTTTTACCGAGCACTCATTCAGCTTCGAAGAACAACAGAAGCCCTGCAACGGGGTCGATGGGAATCTCTCATTCACTATCCGCACGAACATCTTGCGTATCTACGCAAGACTGAGAATGAAACGGTTCTGATAATCATCAACTTCTCCTACGACAAACCCTTCGTTCTAGACAAGCCAATCGATAGAGATAACTGGACGGTTTTACTATCAAGCGATCGCCCTGAGGGTAAAACGATGATGTTGCCAGACACATTAGTCCCTTTCGAAATTTCCATCTTTCGCAAAGATTAGGACACATGATTATTGTGCTTATCAACCGTTTTGATTAATCGCTCTATGCGTCAGTAGACGCAGGAATAAGGATTGCTCCATCATCAGGTTGCCAATTGACCAATGGGGTATGCTGAGCTGAACTTGCCGTATGTTTTCTCGTGCCTATGTGGACCGTTTTGAGCGATCGCCTGATTCGTTCCATCATCACTATTCCTACGCCAACAGACTGGTTTATCTGTCTTGTACTTTTGATTATTTACGGGGCGATCGCTCTACCCATCGGATTTTGGACAACACTCCTGACCGTTGAATGGGTCACCTCTTGGAAACGTATGGTGACTCATCTATCAGTTGCACTGATATTCCCATCCATTTTGGAAGAACTGGTGTTTCGAGTGTTGCTGCTGCCCCATCCATCCACTTCAACGTCTCTAGAGGCGATCGCCTTTTGGAGTCTCGGAAGCCTATTAATTTTTATATCCGCACATCCTCTCAATGCATGGCTGGTGATGACCTCCAGACGAGGCACTTTCTATAACCCTACGTTTCTAGCTCTCGCTGGATTACTGGGAATAGGGTGTACGCTAGCCTATCTAACAAGCGGTTCCCTATGGCCTCCAGTGATCCTGCATTGGGTCATTGTGGTGTTATGGCTGCTGTGTTTAGGGGGCGATCGCCGGATGACTCAATCAATTGGACAGGCCCAATAACGATATCTCGTGCTGAACTGTTGATCTATCAAGACTGTGGCCTGAATCCATCAGGCATTGGCAATTTCAACGGTGTCACCACCTTGTCGCATAACGAACAGACCTTGCTGGTAGGCATATCGATCAATATTCTGGTCGATCTCAATGCCTGCCACTACGCTATACACTCGATACGCATTGAAGTGCCGAAATGATCGCTTAAACCGGCTCAACTTCTCCAAAAACTCATCCACATCTTGGCGTGATAATCGTTACTTGCACTCAATCGCAACTGCATCGTCATCATAGACAGCAAAAATGTCGATTCCTATTGGAGCCTCGGGTCGTTTTGACTTGAGGCGATGATTAAGTTTCCTGCACATCAATCCCCCGAGACTGGAATAAGCAGAGCGGCGATCGCTCTCCTTCTGCGATGCACGGAATAAATCGTAGATATCTTGAATACTACGGGGTCAGACATTACAGCACAGAGCGATCGATGATAGATGCTTCCAGTATGACAATTTCTGCTCAGGCAATTAATGTGGATGATTTACATGTAGATGGATGGAGATGAATCAACACTACCTATCTACCCTTAAAATTAGGGATTCAAACAAAATCTTTTGACTCGATCCTTTTATCAAAGCACTAGCTTACGATGACTTAGGTCTTCTGGAATAGTTGAAAACTGAAACCGACGACTCATCAGACACATCATTTGAGAAAGCGATATATGACGCAAAGGCTGAATTTAAAAAAAGAAAGGTTTATACTGAACAACTTCATTGGGAAAGCTGAGAACCTAGTCCCGCTTTCAGATACTATGTAGAAATGCCAGTTTGCCCAGACGTTGCGTCAAGGTTCTCATCAGGAGGATTTCAACGTCTAGTCTGGGTTGATGAGGCTCGCTCTGAGTGAGTTTTCAGATTAGCTTGCGAGGTGTATGAGCTTGACTGTGGTAACGTCGAGCAAAATACCGTGCGGCGAGCAACTTACTGTTACACCATGTTAATCATTTGGAAGGGATGGTATGAGTCAAGACGATATTTTCCAGAAAGTTCAAAAAATCGTATGTGAGCAGCTAGGGGTTGACGAAGCAGAAGTAAAACCAGAAGCAAGTTTCGCTAATGATTTGGGTGCAGATTCTCTAGACACTGTTGAACTCGTAATGGCACTTGAAGAAGAGTTTGACATCGAAATACCAGATGAAGCTGCAGAAGAAATTGCAACCGTTCAATCAGCAGTCGACTACATTTCAAATAAAGCGGCTGTTTAGCAAAAACTAGTCTGTAGCGGTTTAGAATAACTTCTCAATCTCCGTACTAATTTTGATATCGACTCGTTTGATATCTACATGTAGTGTTGCATTTCATGGTAACGTTGAGCGTTACTAAAGCCGCACATGCTATTCCACACAGCAGTCTTCGAATCTTAAGCCATGGCACATTCTGATACCGCAAACAAGCGAGTTGTTGTTACAGGGCTCAGTGCCATCACGCCCCTTGGAAATACCCTCATGGACTATTGGGATGGGTTACTCCAGGGACGTAGTGGAATTGGGCAAATTACACTTTTCGATGCATCTCAACATGCATGTCGCATTGCAGGGGAAGTCAAGGGGTTTGATCCACTTGAACATATGGATCGGAAAGATGCAAAGCGAATGGATAGATTCGCTCAGTTTGCGGTCGCTGCTGCTAAGCAGGCCCTACTGGATGCCAACCTTGGAATTACCGATTTGAATGCTGAACAAATTGGCGTTTTGATTGGGACAGGGGTTGGAGGTCTTCAAGTCATGGAAGACCAGGCAAAAATATTGCATACAAAGGGGCCGAGTCGATGTAGCCCATTCACCGTACCGACGATGATTGCCAATATGGCTGCAGGATTGACTGCAATTCATACCGGTGCAAAGGGGCCTAATTCATGTACCGTCACAGCCTGTGCAGCAGGGTCAAATGCCATCGGCGATGCGTTCCGCATCGTTCAAGGGGGCTATGCTCAAGCAATGATTTGTGGCGGAACTGAAGCCGCCATTACCCCACTGTCTATGGCAGGGTTTGCAGCAGCTAAAGCGATGTCACTTCGTAATGATGACCCAGATCATGCATCTCGCCCGTTTGACAGTGATCGTGATGGGTTTGTGATGGGTGAAGGGGTCGGAATCCTGATTTTAGAAGAGTTGGAACACGCGTTGAGTCGCGGAGCCAAAATTTATGGAGAAATCGTTGGCTACGGCACAACCTGTGATGCTTATCATATGACTTCTCCAGTTCCTGGTGGTGCTGGTGCTGCTCGTGCAATTCAGCTTGCACTGAAGGATGCCGGTCTTGTCGCTGAGCAAGTAAGCTACATCAATGCTCATGGGACAAGCACGCCAGCAAACGATTCAACCGAGACGGCAGCAATCAAGACTGCACTAGGAGATTGCGCTTATCATCTTGCAGTCAGCTCGACAAAATCAATGACCGGGCACCTATTAGGTGGTTCTGGAGGAATTGAGGCAGTTGCAACCGTCATGGCGATCGCCAATGATCGGGTTCCTCCAACGATTAATCTAGAAAATCCAGACCCAAACTGTGATTTAGACTACGTCCCCAACAGCAGTCGAGAGCTCACAGTTAATGTTGCATTGTCAAACTCGTTTGGGTTTGGCGGACATAATGTCACTTTGGCTTTCCAAAAGTATTCAAGCTGAAACAAAGTCGGTGGCTCTGATTTCGTAGGATTAGTCACCTAGTCAATCGAAGATGCAGTTGATGGCACTATAATGCTTGTTTAGCGTGATAGCTAACAGTCATAGCAGTATGCAACTGAGTTAGATACAAAAGCGATAGGTTGGGCCGCGACCCACCCTGTCATGCTCAATTAACGCGCATAGTGCTATAGATTGTCATAACTAGCATGCTTGAGGCCACATGTTAGATGATTTAATCGCCTGATCTCTCATTGACATACGAGACAAATCTCATCCAGTGCGCATCAATTTCCAGGTACATTTCTGTCTCTTCGCAATGAAGGTAAACCGTCATTGGGGTCCGCAATAGCTCCAATGGCGGTAAAAGGGCATCGCAGTGGCGGACAACATAGGTCATATCCGAGTCGCAGGCTGTCTGAAGAAGGACACGATCGCTCAAGATCGCGACATTGAGCTGAATCTCGGGAAACGTTGTTGCAATAATCTGTTCTGCAGGTGTCATGAGGCAGAAAAAGATGGCGATCGCGATAGATCTACAGGTAGCTACACCAACATCGTCATCATTACGGAACCAGAATGACAGCAGCGGGCTGAGGTCAGCGAATCGCCAGCGACGTTGAGACAATCTTAAGCCTCTCCACGTTGTTGACCAACACACTATATAAGTGGAATACAGTGGATTCGATTAGAAGCTGAGCTTTTATCTCTACAATTGCTTAGCTTTCATTCGCCTATTTCTTACATACACCACATTGAAAAGGAAACGCTCCATGCCGGAAAATCTGAGAAGTCAGGCCATTACTCAAGGCATTCAACGAACTCCAAATCGCGCGATGCTACGTGCGGTCGGGTTTGGAGACGACGATTTCACAAAACCTATTGTGGGCATTGCAAATGGGTATAGCACGATTACCCCTTGCAATATGGGAATTAACGAATTAGCACTGCGTGGGGAAGCAGGCTTAAAGTCAGCGGGAGCGATGCCTCAGCTGTTCGGCACAATCACCGTCAGCGATGGCATATCGATGGGAACAGAGGGAATGAAATATTCCCTCGTTTCCCGCGAAGTCATTGCCGATTCGATTGAAACGGCCTGCAATGCTCAAAGCATGGATGGTGTGCTGGCGATTGGTGGCTGTGATAAAAACATGCCTGGGGCAATGATTGCGATCGCCCGAATGAATATTCCGGCAATTTTCGTCTATGGCGGAACCATTAAACCAGGCCACTACAACGGCCAAGACTTAACGGTTGTCAGTGCCTTTGAAGCGGTTGGTCAATATAGTGCTGGAAAGATTGACAATGCTGAACTCATTGAAGTTGAGCGCCGTTCATGCCCTGGAGCGGGTTCCTGTGGAGGCATGTTTACAGCAAACACGATGTCCTCAGCCTTTGAGGCAATGGGTATGAGCTTGCCCTATTCCTCGACAATGGCAGCTGAAGATGATGAGAAAGCAGACAGCACTGAAAAGTCAGCCTATGCCCTTGTAGAAGCAATCAAGAATCAGCGACTGCCACGAGACATCATCACACGCAAATCAGTTGAAAATGCAGTGTCTGTGATTATGGCTGTGGGTGGGTCAACCAATGCAGTCCTTCATTTCTTGGCGATCGCTCACGCGGCTGGAGTAGAGTGGACCCTTGATGATTTTGAAACTATTCGGGCTCGTGTTCCGGTTCTATGTGACTTGAAACCCTCAGGTCAATATGTTGCAACCGATCTGCACAAAGCAGGCGGCATCCCTCAGGTCATGAAAATGCTATTAGAGCATGGATTACTGCATGGCGATTGTCTAACCATTACAGGGCAAACGATTGCCGAGGTCCTAAGCAATGTTCCATCTCAGCCTTCAGTTGACCAAGATGTAATCCGTCAATGGGAAAACCCCATGTATGCCAGCGGGCATCTTGGCATTTTGAGGGGTAACTTAGCAACAGAAGGCGCAGTAGCTAAATTAACAGGAGTCAAAAATCGTAAAATCACTGGCCCTGCACGGGTATTTGAATCTGAAGAAGATTGTTTGTCCGCTATTCTAGATGGAAAAATTCAATCTGGCGATGTGGTTATTGTTCGCTATGAAGGCCCCAAAGGTGGGCCTGGCATGCGTGAGATGTTAGCGCCGACCTCTGCCATCATTGGAGCTGGATTAGATGATTCGGTCGGCCTCATTACAGATGGTCGATTTTCAGGCGGCACCTACGGAATGGTCGTTGGTCATGTTGCACCTGAAGCTGCTGTTGGCGGCACAATTGGCTTGGTTCACGAAGGTGATTCCATCACGATTGACGCTGATGCTCGATTGTTACAGGTTAATGTTTCGGATGAAGAACTTGAAAAGCGTCGAGCAAACTGGAAACCTCCTATGCCTCGATATCAAAAAGGTGTGTTAGCAAAATATGCCAGGTTAGTTTCATCCAGTAGCCTTGGTGCGGTCACTGACCTCGCTCTTTTTTAGAAAAGGCAGCAGCAGGTGATTTGATGAACTCAGTCAAATCCATCACGACACATCGTCAAGAAATATAAAAAACTTTCCCACAATCAAGATTGAAGTTGACTTGTGCTGGCATTCTTGAACTGGAACGGTGGGTAGACAGTGCCGATCATCTTGCTTCTATCTATCCATTGGAGTGAGGCAAGATGAGTGAGATTGCCAATATAGCTTTAGTCATTTAGGTACCGAGTATCATTCAAGTCCCTAGCGCATCGCCAAATGGCTTGTCGTCTTGTCCTAACAAAACTGACGACGGCCATAGCATCGATATCGAGACATGTGATAAGCTCCCTCTTTCTTAAGAGAACCGACAAAAAAGAGTCGCAAGTGATGCTGTTTTGAAACGATACGCTTCTGGGAGCGTACATATCATTCAATGGAGTAATGCCGTGCTATTGACCAAGGGATTTGAAGTCGAAATGTACACCGGAACAATGGACGGTGACATTGTTGGCTTGTCAGATCAAATCGTGGCTGATCTGGATGGGTTTATTCGAGAGCCCGATAGCCGCAACGTGGAATACACCACTCCCCCCTTCTTTCAATATGAGCGGTTGCTGTGTGAGTTGCTGCGACCTCGACAACGGTTACGGACCTATTTGAAACAGCTCGGCAACTATACGATTATTCCAGGCAGTACACTTGCGCTAGGTGGCAGCGATCGCTTCGTTCGGTCTGATCCGGGTAACCCTTATCACGACTACATCGAACAAACCTACGGGACAAAGGTTGTAACGGCTAGCATCCATATTAATGTTGGAATTAAAGACGTTGAAGATCTGATGAGGGCCTGCCGGATCATCCGTTTAGAAGCGCCCCTCTATCTCGCACTCAGCGCATCATCACCATTTCTCAACGGTCAAGCAACAGGCAATCATTCCACCCGTTGGAGCGTCTTTCCAAAAACACCCACCTATGTTCCGTTATTTGACAGCCATAAACATTTTGTGTCGTGGACGGAGGAGCAACTTGTACTTGGTACGATGCAAAGTGTCCGTCATCTCTGGTCTTCGGTTAGACCCAATGGCGATCGCCGTCCATATTGCTTAAATCGACTTGAGCTACGCATTTGTGATTTAATCACAGACCCAATCGCGCTTCTGGCAATCACCGCACTACTCGAAGCCCGCCTCATTCAAGTGCTTGCCGATCCCTCGATTGATCCACTCACTCAAAGTGAGCTGCCATCTTCAACGCGAATGGATGACTTGATTCATCTCACTGACCAAAATGAAGATGCCGCTGCCCAGTTCAGCTTGGATGCAGAACTCCGCCACTGGAAAGACGGTCGTAACCTTTTGGCACGGGAGTGGATCGAAGAAATCTATGCGGATGTCTGGGCGATCGCAAAATCTCAGGGATTTAGCTGCTTTATTTCCCCAATCAAGCGAATTCTCCGAGAAGGCAATGAAGCCCAGCGCTGGCTATCCTTACATCAGGAAGGTGTCAGCAGTCGCACGATTCTTCGCCAAGCCATTCAGCGCACCCTAGAAACTGAACTCGCATTAGACGATCAGTTGTGTGAATCTCTCGTTGCATAGCTCTTAAGCCATCATCCTCGCATAGCGGTCAATTCAACTTCAGAGAGACCCATCTGTGAAACCTTGACCCAAATGAACCCTTGTTCAAAGGGATATAAGCAAACACGATCGAGTCTTGAATACGTCTTCAAGCAAACGCCTTACACGATTTTCTTTAGTGACTTACCGATGCCTCAGGTTGTTCTCGTCGAACCTCAAATTCCTCCAAACACAGGAAACATCGCCCGAACATGCGCTGCAACCCAAACTGAGCTTCATTTGGTGGGTCCTCTAGGATTTGAAGTAAGCGATCGCTACTTAAAACGGGCAGGACTCGATTATTGGCCCTATGTCGACCTACATATTTATGAGTCGATGCCAGACTTTGAACGTATCTATAAAGAAAGAGGCGGACGTTGGATTGGGTTTAGCGCACGTGGCAATGAGAACTATACCCAGATCAGCTATCAAGAGAATGATTGGTTACTTTTTGGTTGCGAAACTCAAGGCCTCCCTAATTCAATCTTGCGTATTTGTGAAAAATTAGCTCGTATTCCAATGACACATGCAAGTGTGCGCAGCCTAAATCTCTCCGTCAGCGTTGCAATCGGCTTATTTGAAGCTCGAAGACAACTTGGATATCTAGATTAATGCCTGAATCTTGAATTCAGACGACGTGCAAAACCCTCGTCATTAGTATTTTTAGGGGTAATCATTGATTATCAACAGGCTTTCCTATCAATCGCCCTGAGTTCCGCAGCTAGTACAACTCAAAACGCTCAAAATGCTTATGAGGGCGACTATAGACAACGCAATAGAAGCATGCGATCGCCACAATGAGATGCGAGATAGTACCAGATTCTGTCAACTGGATTACATAGAAGAAACTTTTCTTATAAGAAATATCTATATGATGGGAAACGATTGAAGGCGTCATTTCATAGATTGCCTCAGATCATTCAACCCGGAGATTAAAAAAAGACAGCTTGATAGCAAAACAGTAGATCGTCATCCGTATGATCCACAGTTTCTAATCGTAGATTTCCCAATTGCTATTTGAAATTCCGTATACTTCCTCTGCAATCAACGTTCTAGAGTTAAACCCTAAAATTAGAATCTTGCAAATGGCTAAAAGCTTTTCTACGTAGACATCCAAGCATTCCTTATCAGGTTTTGCTATGCGCAATTTGAGAAAATCTTCCTAGATCAGATCAGTTGCGAATAGACCCATCTTGTCGATTAGTATGAGCTAATGGCGAAGGTATGAGGGTAGGTTAAGCACCAGGGTGAACTAACTCTCAAGCAACTCATAAGCCTAGCTCGGGTAATCAGTAAGGGTGTCAATAAAGTATCCTATGCATCAAAACTCGATTATTAGTTTTTCTGAGCAATTTGCATATTGAGTTTTATTCGGCTAGATGGGATCTTGTGTAAATTATGAAAGCAGGGTAATCTTACCTACGATGTGAGATAACTTGTGATCTCGATAGCTCGCTAACGTGATTTGAGTTACATGCTCACTCACTGTTGGCTCTTGAGTACATGGTTGGCGCTGGATCATTTAGGAGGTCGTCCTTGAAGCGTATATTTCAGCGGAAAGTGAGCCTAAAGCTTGGCCAAGTACCTTTGGCGGGTACAGCTGACGCTAGTGAAAATCTGGAGGCTGCAGGTTTGCAAGAGGGATCTCGCAAGTCAATGGCTGCCCTGGGTTTGGCTGTTTCTGTTGTAGCCTCTGGGCTACTACTTGACCAAGGAGGTAGTCGAGCAATGGCTACTGAGATTCGCGATGGACGAACTGGCCTATTCGATGCGCAATCTCTGTCTAATCAATCGTCGCCATCTCCCGGTTCAGGCGATGTCTTAAGCATTTATCGGCCTATTACTGTGGCGCGAGCCTCTCAGGCTATTAGTCAAGTCAATGCTTCAGCTAGTGGCGGACAGCACATTGTTCGTGAGGGAGACACCCTTTGGAGCATTGCTCGTCAATATCAAATCAGTGACGCAACGCTTGTCGAACTCAATGGGCTATCTTCTGACAACGTGCTGAAGATTGGACAAGTGCTGACCATTCCCCATTCGTCTAAAGCCTTGAAGGAGATTCAGGATTTTCAGGAGACTGAATCTCTGGCCTCTGAACTGGCAGGTCGCAATCTTGCTCAACTCCAGGTCCAAAATGTTGCCCTGAGCTCATCGGAAAGCCGTTCAAGGCAGCATTCAGATATTCAGAATTCACAATTCTCAGAGGCTGAGACCGCTCTGAGAGAGGAAGCTGTTGCCCAGTTGCGGCGGCGCAGGGAACAGCTTCGCGCTAGTCTCATTAGTATTCGCTCAGAAGATTTAACGACTCCTCCCTCGGTCGAAGAGGTTGAGTCATCAAAGTCATCGGCAGAAATCGTCAGGGCTCTGTCATCTGAGTCCGATCGCTCTAGAAACTGGATTGATTCTCTCGAAGGGATTTCACCATCCACTGATGGGAATTCTTCATATATTACGTACGAAATTCAGCGCGGAGATACGCTAGCTGCTATTGCTCGGGAACATAATGTTTTGCTGAGCGAGATAGTTGAAGCAAATAGCATTTCAAATCCGAATCGTGTGTTTGTTGGGCAGACGTTACGCATTCCATCTCAAGCAGCATCACCGGCACAAGCCGATGTGTCTAGCCCTGAGGTAGACGGAGCAACAACCCTTCAGGTCACTCCAGAAGTGTTGGTTGGAGCATTGCCGTCTACTCGATTTGGAACAACGTCAAGCCTGCCAGGATTTCGCTCAGCTCCATCAGTTCCACTCCCCGTACCTGAGCAGACAGAGTTGTCTGTCGAGGTTGATGATGCTTCAGATTCATATAGTGATTTTGAAGCAATGGAAAGCGAGGTCACTGAATCTCAAAGCGAAAACTTAACTGATTCCTCGATTGCTGAAGAGGCAACGCCTCAATCTGAATCTGACACATATGTCGAGGAGTTGATTCAGGATATTGAGGAGATTTCAGAGACTGAGCAATCTGTTATGAGGCAGGAACTCCTTGAAGAACTGGATCAAATTTCACAGGAGAATTCGGATTTAGTTGCATATCGGCCTGATGGCTCGTATATCGATGAGCAAGGAGCTATCAATCCTGAATTTAATGCTGAGTTCATCCAGACAGATGAGTCTGAGCAAGCAGGGTTACCTGCTCCTCAATCGACAGACATTTCCGCTGATAATACCTTGATAGCGGTAGCTCCTCTGGGCGCTGAAAATTACTCTTCGCCGGCTCAGCCAGCAACAGGTCGAGTCGTTTCACCAGACTTACCTCCTCTCCCAGGTGCAGAGAACTTTGTGCCCTCAAGCGAAGCTACCTTTGATGGTTATCTATGGCCTGCAAGGGGTGTTTTAACCTCTGGCTACGGCTGGAGGTGGGGAAGAATGCATCAGGGTATCGATATTGCTGCTCCAGTTGGCACACCAATTTATGCAGCAGCTCCTGGAGTTGTGGAGTTCTCAGGCTGGAACTCTGGAGGCTATGGAAACATGGTGGATATTCGTCATCCAGATGGCAGTAAAACTCGGTATGCTCACAACAGTCGTAATCTAGTGCGTGTTGGGCAGCGTGTCGCTCAAGGCCATCAAATTGCTGAGATGGGGAGTACGGGTTATAGTACAGGGCCACACGTGCACTTTGAAATTCATATCGCTGATCGAGGCGCAATTAATCCGATTGCTCTTTTGCAGCCGCGATAATTCTTAGGAATACAGCGTTTGAATTAGGGATTTTTGACGTATAGCAGGTCTACACGGTTAGAAAAGCGTGTAGACCTGCTTGTTATTGGGGCCGCATATTCCCCTCATCGATTTAATTCTGATATGGAACTGGGTACACTTTAGTAATGATTGGTGTATGAAGTGGCGATCACATCGCAAACGTATCCTAAATCTGACGTTAAGAACTCACGCTCATCGCCGTTATGGAGACTTTGGCATTTCAGGGTTACCACGAAATATTCAAAGCTAGGAATGGGCGATCGCAAAAAGATACTAACTTCGAATATCGAAACTATGAGCCCCTCGCAGAATGGGTAAACTCTTGTTTTTCAAAACATTCTGCGTATCGGAATAGAAAAACGTGACGTTATAGACCAGTCAGCCATATGATGAAGTACATTTACTGATCTGGCGTTTGGTCGCTAAAGACATTAGAAAAACATTAGACAGAGTATTTGTCTCAATAGGATCTGCTTAAGATGGGGCTGCAAGAAGAACTATCGAATCATCTTGAATCAGGGAATCATTTATCGAGCGAGGATGTGCTAGTGACAATCCGACAGGATTTGAAGGCATTCCAGAACGACTTAGTCTCTCAACTGACGCAAGACATTGGGCAACTTCAAGCCGAAAAAGTTCAGCTTCTCAGTGATATTGCCCATCTACGAGAACAAAAAGAGACGCTTCAAACAGAAACTCACTTATCGCTATCCCAGCAACAAATTGCCCAGCAGCAAGTGTGGGCAAAGCAATTGGCACAGGCTTTAGCCACTCGCCTATATTTATTGCTATCAGAAAAAATACAAGATTCCTCTCTATCAGACGACTATCGAGGTCGTCCAATCCACACAGCAGCAACGATCAATCGATATCAGCCAACAAACCGAAATTCAGAGCAATCTCTGACATCTCTCCACGCGGCTGTCGAGCATACACTTTCATCGTTGAAGCAGGATCTAGATAGCTATCAAAGTGCGCTCAACCAACAGTTGGGCCGTATGCAAAACCTAGAACATCAAGGTGAAGCAATTTTAGATACGTTAGTTAACCGGCTGAATCAGCGCTTACAAGCCATTTCAACACTGCATTCTGCTGCTGACGGTTCATCAGCAAATGGGGGGCTAACAGTCGGAGATTCGGCTCAAATTGCTGGACATGGCGGAGCATATCCGGCTTCCGCAAAAAATAATGCCGACTTAACGTCGCGAGCACCGTTTTCTCAACCCTTACCCAACTCTTCAGCAGAAAACATTCAGGCATCTTCAAAAGGCAGTTTCTCTAATTTCCAACAGCAAGAAAGTCATCGAGGCTTATCTCAACAACCTGTAAAGCGACAGCCATCTCAAGTACCAGAAAACGGACTCAGACAGCGCTTTTCTTCAATTCCTGCGTTCCAGAAAGGCCTTGTACTTATTCTGTTTTCAACAATTGCACTATCGCTACATAACGTTGTTGTTCAAGTCATTGGGAACGAAAGCAGCATCTTTAATATCTGGCGAGTGGGTGGATATGTGCCCCTGAGCTTAGATAGCTCTCTAATGATCCTATGGCTGAGGATGATTGTCGTGATGCCTTTGATGGCACTGATCGCGACCGTTTTACATCCGACAACGTGGTCAGATATCAGGGAGTTTGCCGTATCTCGCGATCGCACCCAGCTTCGAAACGTTATTAGCAGTGGCTTCTTTCTATTCCTTTCGCAGGTTTGTATTTACATTGCGATTGGAGAAATCGGCCCAGCTGTGGCGGTCACTATCTTGTTTATGTATCCAATTTTCACGGTTCCTCTTGCATGGTGGCTATTTGGCGATCGCCCGACAACGCTGAGGATTTTGGTCATGATCACAATTTTTGGTGGCGTGATCTGCACCTTTTTACCGACATTTGTTCGCACGGATCAGGTATCGTCTCTCGGCGTGGGCATTGCAATTTTTTCAGGGCTTGCATTTGCCTGCTATTTAATCTCAATGCAGCTCAGTTTTAAGAAGCTGCACCCTGTTCCAGTGAGCGTTATTCAATTTTTCACTATTTTTTCACTGACCAGCATCATCTTGCTTGCCCGTCCTGCTGATGTGGAGTTATCCAGCCCAAGAGGGTTAGTTCTTGGGGGCTTAGTTCTTGGTTTTCTAACCCTACTCGGATATTTATTCAACAATTTTGGCGTTCGATTGATGGGGGCAGCTCGTGCCTCGATTATTGCCTCTAGTGGACCAGTCCTCACAGCGCTTTTGGCATTCATCATCATCCGCGAAGAGAAGACCCAGCTAGAATCGGTTCAGGTTTTAGGCATTTTGATTGTGACGGCTGGGTTAACTGCACTAGCCGTTGAGCGTATGTTCATTCAAAGACGTAAAGCAAAACAAGCTCCTACTCAGCAAAAAGCAGCATGACCCGGTGCGATACATAACGACCTCACTTCATTACAGTCAACCCTTCGCGTTATCAACGAATCGTCAACACAGTCTGATAAAGCGTGTCTCGTTGCTGAGGTAATCGCCCGATAGACTGAATCGCCGCTTGGAGGTCATCAGGCGTCATACAGGTTCCACCCTGTGCTCCTGCCATTGTCGTGATGTGCTCTTCCATGAGGGTGCCGCCGATGTCATCACAGCCCCATGAAAGCGCCTGGGTCGCACCGTCAATGCCCAACTTGACCCAGCTTGGCTGATGGTGAATAATCCATTGCCCTAGAAAAAGCCGAGCAACAGCCGTCAGCAGGAGAGCATCCTCTAGTACAGGTTGGTCTCTCCCAACCCGTTTGCGGAGAGGCTTCGGTGCTTCCTGGCCAACAAACGGCAGAATGATGAATTCTGTAATGCCGCGATCGCCGCGATGGACTGCACGCTGCTGAAGCGATCGCAAATGGCTGAGGTGAATCACCTGCTGCTCAACCGTTTCAATATGCCCAGATAACATTGTGCTGGTCGTAGGCATCCCACTTCGATGGGCAGTTTCAACAATCGTCAGCCACTCAGATGCGCTAATTTTTTCAGGACATAGAATGTGCCGAACATTATCATCCAACACCTCAGCAGCCGTTCCAGGCATTGAACCGACTCCAGCCTTCTGAAGAGCCTCAATCACACTGGCATACGTCAAGTCATCTTCACGCGCAATGAACGCAATTTCCTGAGGTGAAAAGGCATGAAGATGAAGCTCTTGAGATTGGGACTTGATGAGCTCTACAAGATGAATATAGTAATCAAGCGATCGCCCATTGAGTTTTGCATCTGGGTTCAGGCCCCCTTGCATACAAATCTCTGTCGCTCCTTGTTGAATTGCATCTTGGGTTTTGGAAACAATGCTGGCCTCATCAAGCCAATATGCTCCTTCTTGCTCTGAATCTCGACGAAATGCACAGAAGCTACAGTGCTGTTCGCAGATATTGGTGAAGTTGATATTCCGATTGATGACGTACGTCACCGTATCGCCAACCAATTGCCGCCGCAATACATCAGCAGCTTCCCGAATAGCAGCGATCGCCTCGGGGTCGTGCTGCTTCAGCAAAAGAATGGCCTCATCGTTGGACAAATCTTCTCCAGAGCAGGCCCGATTGAGAACAGCATCTACATCAGATGCTGAGTCACGACCACCGCCAACAACAAAATCAAACTGCGGCTCACAAACAGACATCTTATGCAGGCACCAACTGTGGATGAAGGGTCAAAATTTCGACTCCATTGGGAGTGACTGCAATCGTATGTTCGAATTGTGCCGACAATTTTCGGTCTTTAGTGAATGCGGTCCATCCATCATCCATGACCTCAACTTCCCAGGTTCCCTCATTGATCATGGGCTCGATCGTAAAGACCATTCCTGAACGGAGCTTCTTGCCCTTACCTCGGGTTCCATAGTGAGGAATTTGAGGCGCAGTGTGAAAAATTCTCCCGACCCCGTGTCCGACAAAATCTCGGACAACTGAAAACCCTAAAGATTCGGCATAATCTTGAATCGCTGCACCAATATCGCCAATGCGAGCCCCAGGCTTAACCTCACCAATGCCACGCATCATGCACTCTTCTGTAGCTTCCACAAGGCGCTTTGCATCAGGAGAGGGAGTCCCGACAAAAAACGTTCTCGATGTATCTCCGTGATAGCCATCCAAGATTGGAGTGACATCGATGTTGATGATGTCTCCATCCTTCAACGTTTGCTTATCATTGGGAATTCCATGACAAACAACAGCATTGACGCTCGTACAAATTGATTTTGGGAACCCATGATAGCCAAGAGGTGCACTCGTCGCACCATGAGACTGAGTCCAACGCTCTGCCTCATCGTTGAGTTCTAATGTGGTCACGCCGGGCTTAACCATCGGCTCTAGATGAGCCAATAAACGGGCTGCAAGCTGCCCAGCCTGACGCATTTTATCAATTTCTCGGGTTGAGAGCAGTGTAATACGTTCGTTATCCATGAAATTTCGCGGAGTTCCCTATCTATACACTTTAACTGTCATTCGAAGTTTTAGGCGTATCAATTGTATGCCTGCGAGTCAACACATCGCGGCGATCGCTGTGCCGGTCGTCACGATATGGTGGCTTTCCAAAATAATTGAGTTTCTCAAATCTATGATGCACGGTTGTCACTCGTTTGATTCCAAAGCGTAGCTTTAGCCATTTAGGCCAACCCTCTGAGTATCATTCAGGTCTTGGACACACAGCCAAATAGCTCGTCTTGTTCTAACAGAACTGGTAACGGCGATAGACACCAAAATTTGAGGTCTGAGACGCAGTTAGAACGTGTCCCCTCACGGTCGATCTTTAACAATTAACAATTGATTCAAAAAAACAATATTAGAAGGCTATAGTCAAGATAGTAGACCGTGACCGCGATCGCCTCACAGTTAATCGCTTGAGCACTACGACAGTTTACCCACGGGGACAGGGAATTGCGATGAGTCAGAGCTTTTTATCAGAAGTCAAACGACTAGAAAACCTCACCGATGGTCAAAATAACACTGACGTAACACCTCAAGATGATGATGGTCTAAGCGAGGCCGGTAGCGACACAATTCATTCGTCGCCAAATGAGACTAGCGACACAGTTCATTCGTCCTCAACTGAGTCTGCCGAAACCACGTCTCAAGATGCTCAGAAGGTGACTCCAGTCCACACATTAGAATCAGAAGAATCAGAATCGATTACATCAGACCCCAATCCTTCAGAACTCACCCCAACAGTTCACACTGCCGAATCCCACGTTATTGAGCCTGAAACACAAGCTCACTCGACTCCAGATGAGACACAGGTATCAGAAACCGTAACGGTGATAGATGTCGATGCTAAGGTTCATTCAAACGAGGCTCGAACCGTTAGTGTTGAAGTTGTAGAGCCCGACTTGCCTGATCCACAAACCAGTCACTCTGAGGTAAGCGACGATCAGGTGGTTTCAGTGGTAAATGCTCACGTTGTCGTCTCAAGCACTGAAATTGATGAGAATGCCAAAGCTTCTACTACCCAAGCCTCTCCCAACCGTGCATCTGATCCTGCATCGATAGATGCATCTACTCAACTGGCAACCGCCACGCCTCAGCTCGACAGAGGGCAACAGTGTGAAGCTGCTCTAAACGAACGCATTCATGACCTTGAAGAACAGCTCTTGCAACAACAGCAAACGATAGAGAAACTTCGTCTGGATCTCGAAGTAATCCAGACATCCAAGAAAGAGCTATTAGCCGAGTTAGCAGAAGCGAAACGGTATATTCTTCAGCTCACTGACTTACAGCAGACAGCTCACCCAGAAACAACAGCACAACCCAAATCACCAGTACCACTTGCAGCGCAGACATCACAACCTTCAGCAAACCCACTAAGTGGGCGATCGCCAAATCTGCATTCCAAAACCGTCCTGCATTCAAAGGCGGCTCCGATTCGGCCAACCAAACATGCGTCTGCGACACCAGCAGTTCTTTCATCATCAGCGTTAAAAGGACTGCCCCCCATGTCGACTGAGCGCGTGCAGTCATCTCCAGTCCAAAGCTCTAAGCCATCAGCGTCTCGTCCATCCAGCGCGCTCACCATTCAGGCACCTAAAAAAGCTCAAAGCCATCAATCTCAACAGTCTTCTTCTAATCCTTCTTCGACCCAAAAAGACTCCCCAAGAAAAGGCGTTGAATTGCAAAAAGCCTATCGCCGTCCCTTGATGCATCGCGATCGCCCCATTCCTGAGGCCGCTCGAGACACGCACACAGTCGTTCCAAAGCCAAAGCTCTCTGATTCAGAAATCAGCTGGTTCGACTAGGGCACATCATCTGTTGAGAATCTGAAGAGTTAAGCACCCGAAAGATCGAGACTGAAAAGCTAGCTCTAAAATGTTACATTTCTTTATGTAGACGCAGTCTTCTCGTCTCTTGTAGACGTTGGTGGCTTGACTTAGTGAGGTTTTATCATGGGAGCCCGATCCGTTGTCACACGACTCCGGCGCTTTATGTTGGCTTGGGTATTGATTATCAGTATTGTTTGCGGCGTTGGAGTCTCTAATGCGGTAGCCCTGGGTGGGCCTCAACCTCCATTGAATGAGCCTGCGCCACAATTTACCCTACCGACAAACACAGGAGATGGCCAGATTTCACTCAGTGACTATCGAGGACAATGGATTGTACTGTATTTTTACCCTCGAGACTTCACACCAGGCTGTACATTAGAAGCTCAGCGGTTTCAGCGAGATCTAAGCGAATTTCAAACTCGTAATACTCAGGTAATTGGGGTTAGTGCCGATGATGTCGATTCCCACGCTGAATTCTGTGATTCCGAAGGACTGAGATTTCCATTACTCGCTGATGAGGATGGAGCAGTAAGCAAAGCCTATGGATCTTGGTTGGGCATTGCCTCATTGCGCCACACGTACCTGATTGATCCAGATGGTTTACTACGAGATATTTACCTCAAGGTCCGCCCGGTGATTCACAGTCAAGAAGTTCTTGCACGGCTCGACGAGCTGCAAAGCCAAGCCTAGGTTCTCACCAGAAAATTGAATATATAGCCATAGCTATTGATTTTTAAGACAGTGTTTGGGAGGCGCGGAGCGTCACCCAAACACTGTCTTGTCATAGCTAAGCTGGCTACAGCTATCTCTCTCAAGGCAGTTGCTAAGCCGATTGCTTTAGAGTGACTGTCTCCAAAAATCTGAGCTAACATTGGCGGTAGCACTGCTCCAGAGAGGACACGGTGAACCACACGCCTTACACCCAACTCAATACCGCAAGACGCGTCAATGCAGTTAAGCGTCGGTCTTTCCTACATCGTAGAATTAACGCAAATGCATGGATGATGACGTCTGGCCTACTAGGGCTACTAATCAGCGTTGCTGAGATTGTTAATCCACTCCCTTCGCTTGCTCAGGGCTTGGGCACAAAGGAGCAGGAGAAAGCCTTTCAAGTGGCTCAATCGGTTCCCAACCCGATTATTGATGTCGGAGTTGTTCAGCGATTTGGTGACGAAGCAACCGATTCATTGACCCTTGAGGCGATCGCCGGAAATCAGCTGACGGTTGATTTTGTTACGGGCGGTCAAGAGCAATCCGTCACATCTTCATCAATGACGATTGAAGTCGAAATGGAGCCGCTGCCGGAGCCTGACATTGTTGAGCGCGTTGTGCTCAGCAATCACCGGAGTTTCGAGAGTGCTGAAGACAGTGCTAAGTATTGGCGATCGCAGGGCATCGAAGTCGAAATTGCTCAGCCTCGATCATGGCAAGTGTGGGCCAAGCGAACGGTTTATCACAGTCCACTACTCCGACGTTTATTACTCCACAACATCCATGCAAACGGAGCCAAAACTGCCTTCATTGATACGCAGACGCTGCGGAGTCGTCCAAAAGTATCATTCACTGCTAATGGATTCCGATATTTTCGTAATCGATTTGAGATTTCCAGCAGCAACTCACGAATTCGGGTCGATGGGAATGAGCAGGAGCGTCGTCTCTATGGCGGAGACATGCGATTTCAGTCCAACGCCTATGGCACCTATACATTGGTGAATGAAGTCCCTATCGAAACCTATTTACGGGGTGTTGTTCCCCATGAAATTGGGCTAGCCGCTCCACGAACGACAATCGAAGCTCAAGCCGTATTAGCCCGAACTTACGCGCTTCGAAATCTGCGACGCTTTGAAATCGATGGCTATGAACTATGTGCCGATACCCAGTGCCAGGTTTATTGGGGACTGGGAGGCGCAGCAGACAAAACTGACCGAGCGATCGCGACAACCCAGGGCAAAGTGTTGACCTACGACAATGAACTGGTCGATGCACTCTATTCATCCACAACAGGCGGTATCACCTCACCGTTTAGCCATGTTTGGAATGGCCCCGATCGTCCGTATCTGACTGCGGTTGTGGACTCTGTACGCAACCTTTGGGATTTATCCACTCGTCCACTCTCCGACGAAGCCAACTTCCAGGCGTTTATGAATTTAGATTCTGGCTTCAACGAAGAAGGGTGGGATGCATTTCGCTGGAGGCGGGAAGGAACGCTCGAAAGTCTGGCCGCCGATATGAAAAACTATTTGAATGTTGTCCAGCATCCGCTTGCGAACATTCAGAAAGTTGAGAAGATCGAGGTGACTCAGCGCGCTGAGTCAGGACGCGTACAAGCATTAGCTGTGACAACCGACTTAGGGGTCATTGAGCTAAAGAAAGATGAGGTGATTCGTGCGCTCTATCCTCCCCGGAGCACGTTGTTTTATCTGGAACCCGTGTATGAAGTGGTCACTCCAACACCGTTGCCGGATATCGAGGAACCTGCTGCAAGTGATGGGAATCAACCGATTGAGAACACTTTCGAACTAGACCTTCCAACCGATGACGTGCCTCCAGCTCCTGTCCAAGTGCTCAAGGGATATACGTTTGTTGGCGGTGGGTTTGGTCATGGTGTCGGCATGAGCCAGACCGGAGCCTATAATCTCGGGGAATTAGGCTGGTCAAGCGATCGCATTCTTAGCTTCTACTACCCCGGCAGCACACTCCAAGTGCTCAATGACGATATTGTGTTTTGGCAAGACCCAGAGGCAGAATCGTCAGAAGCTGAAGCTCTAACACTGAAATCTCACCAATTGACGAAGACGGATACATCTAAATAGTTCGCTGAACGATTCACTACGCATAGCGAGATAGCAAAAGTCATATCGAGCTATGGCAGTGTGCAACTGAGTTCAGTACAGAAGCGATTTTGTGGGCCGTGCTATGGTCTACAATGCCGGACTTAAGCCATCTGTGCACAGCGCCGTAACATTAGCGGTTTTGTTCTTCTAAATAAATTTCAAGCTGCTGCGTCTGTTCTTCAGTCAATCGCGCCATGCACAAGTTGTAAATCATGGGTTCGATTGAGCCTCCAGCATATTGGCTGCGTTCAAATTCACAGGTTGCATCTCGATACTGAATCCACGCCAATTCAGCATCAATGAGTTTCTGACGTCGAGCATCTGAAACCACGGCTAGCAAGTTGCGATAGACGAGATTCAATGCATCATCTGCACGCTGATAATCCAAACCCGCACAGTAGGTCATCTCTAGCTGATATTGGGGATTGTCGCAATTGAAGTCAGACTCTTGGGCAATGTGTTGCGATTCACGATTCTCTGTCGGATCAGCAGATGGATGAATTAGAATTGGCTCTTCGTTTGATGAGGGCGAGGATGAAGCTATTGGTCCAGCTACGGCATAGTGGTGTGTTTCGTCTGCTAAATCAACAGCATCCGTCGATGCGATTGCGGCCTCTGACGATGGAGAAACCAGACGAGATGCATCATTCCGAGTGGCGAGAGCAAAAACAGTACCTGCAACGGGGGCGATCGCCAAACAGGACAGGATGACGAAGACATTAGACCGCAGAAAACGTTTCATAGTGAACTCAACACAAGAAGACCACCTAGAGCCTACCCAATGAATTCACCATTCGCCCAATTCTCTGTATCGATTTTTGTTTTGTCACGATTTGGACCGTCATGAGCGCAGCTGTTGAATTTGTCGAGCCACTGTGAGCGCTGAATAACTCACTCCAGCCGTTCCTTCACCCGGATGAACGCAGTCTCCAACTAGCCACAGTCCATCAATGGGCGTGCGATTTGCAAAACCAAACGGACCGAACGTCGAAATCCGTTGGCCAATGCCACCCACTGCACCGCGATCGCGTGCGGTATACCGAGCAAACGTTTGAGGAGTAGCAGCTTCCACGTGGACAATCGTCTCATCCGTCAGCGTGAAGAATTGCCCAAGCTTGGCGATCGCCTCTTCTGTGTAGGTTTGCTTGAGCTGCTCGTAGTCATCTCGATGCCACCACGCCCTCAAATCTGTAAACGATGACGCAATGATAGTGGCATGACCGGCTGGTGCTCGGCCATCACCAGGGCGGCTCACTGACACAAACAGCGAATTGTTTTCTCCAATCGGTCCATCGTAGTCATAGAGGAACTGCAAGTGAGGCGGACAATCATCGGGAACAGCATCTTGAGTCACGCCGAGATAAACCACAAACGCACCTGACCCATCGGGCAGCTTATCGACCCGCTGCTGATATCCACTCGGTGCATCATCCTCTAACAATCGCATGAGGTCTTGAACCGTGACGTTTGCAACCACATGAGCTGCTGTTTCATTCCAGACCTTGTTCGTCTTCTGATCTCGAATCGTAACGTTGAAGCGATCGCCTGCTGAATCAGTTGTCGAATGGCCAATCGGTTGAATGCGCTCAACCGTATGTCGCATCTTGAGCGTGCCTCCGTCTCGCTCCAAGGCTTCAACCAGACGATCGCTCAACACCTGCATACTTCCTTCTAGATGAAACAATCCCTGAGGAGCCTGAGACACCCCGAGTGCGGTAGCCGCATAAAGCACAGCCGTCTCGTCGGCATTCACCTGTGAATAGAGCTTAAGCTGCATGTCTAGGAACGTTTTTAAGCGACGATCATTGCCCAATCCCAATCGCCTCAGCACCTGCCCAACGGTTGACAATGCGTAGGGTGCCGTCAACATCGTCCCAGGACGAACAGCCTTCACCAGTTGCCAAAGATCCCATAGGCTTCGAGGTGGCAACACCGGATCGCGCGATTGAAAGGCCCAGCTATAGCGAAATAAATTGCCCATTAACTGCCAAAAGGGCTCACTGCCAGGAAACTGTTGCTGCCGTTCACGTTGCCATTGCTCTGGATTTCGCCAAACCCGAATCGGCGCGTCTTCGCCCGGTAAATAAACGGCACATCCGGGATCACAAGGCCTAGCATCAGGAAGCTCAACCCCCAGTTCTGAAAAGATTTGATGATGAATGCCCCCAGCCTCTAATCCTGCAACCTGAGTAGCTCCAACATCAAAGGTGAATCCTTTCCGTCGAAAGGTCGAGGCGCAGCCACCCGGCACAATGGCCTGATCAAACACCGAAACCGCATATCCTCGATGGGCTAAGAGTGCAGCGGTGGTCAGCCCACCAATTCCGCCACCGACGACAACGACACGGGGCGATCGCACATCGGCGTGGTCACATTCAGATTCTCGAACCTTGTAAGGCGAATTCACAATTATTTATATTCTGTTACGAGCATATCTCTATTCTACCGGGGAGGTTTCTGTTGTGCGATCCCCGATTCCTAGCCTTTTCTGGGCTCCTACTCAACCACAGCACACAGCTATCTAATGACACAAAAACGATTTAACATCTATTTAAGAATTTGTTATTTTTCGTGAATGACAACATTCATTTAGTGGGGATCAAATCCCAATTATCAAGACGTCTTGGTATTTTCGGTCGTTTTTCAATTTGTAACGACTAAGATAGAAGAGTTAGACGGAGTCATTTCGGAATCGTATATGACATTAGGACTGATCGGTTCATCTTTAGACCATTCGAATGCAGCTCATCAATCACCAACCATACGGAAACTTCCGAATGGATTAACCGTGATTACTGAGCAGATGGAAACCGAAGCTGTCAATCTGAGCTTGTGGTTGAATGTTGGTTCAACGGTCGAACCCGATTCCATTAATGGAATGGCTCATTTTCTTGAGCACATGGTTTTCAAGGGGACCGACACCCTCAACGGCGGTGAATTTGAAAATCGAGTTGAGCAGCGAGGCGCAGTAACCAACGCTGCAACAAGTCAAGACTATACCTACTACTACATCACAACGGCTCCTCAAGACTTTGCGGCACTAACCCCCCTTCAGGTCGAAGTCGTTCTCAACGCAGCCATTCCTGACGATCCATTTGAGCGAGAGCGCTCGGTGGTGCTTGAGGAGATTCGACGAGCGAATGACAATCCCGCTCGACGTATGCTATATCACTCGATGGAAACGGCGTTTGAGCAATTACCCTATCGCCGTCCAGTGTTGGGACCATCAGAGGTAATTGAAACCGTCACTGCATCTGACATGCGAGAGTTTCACCAGAAGTGGTATCAGCCTTCGTCAATTACAGCTGTCGCCGTTGGAAATTTGCCCGAAGAGAAACTCAGTGAGATTGTCATTGATAGCTTTGACCAAGCGTTTCCAGGAACAGCGTCACCAGAATCTCCTGCACGAGACTGGAACCCAGACCCAACTCTAGAAGTTGACGCTAGGCCAGCGTTCGTGCCCGAATCCCCATTCAAGTCGGTCGTTCGTCATTCCTACGTTGATGAGAAACTCCAGCAGGCACGGCTTATCTTGATGTGGCGTGTGCCTGGCATCCTGTCTATTGAGGAGACCTATGCGCTGGATGTACTTGCATCGATTCTCGGACATGGGCGAACCTCTCGCATGGTGCGAGATCTGAGAGAAGAACGAAGATTGGTGTCCGGCATTAGCGTGAGCAATACGACCTTTGCTATGCAAGGAATGTTTTACATCTCTGCACAACTTCCTCAAGAAAACATTCCAATCGTTGAAGAAGCAATTATTCAACACGTCAAGGAAGTTCAGAAAAATCTGGTCTCAGCCGCTGAGCTAAGTCGCGTTCGAACCCTGGTGACCAATCGCTATATCTTTGGGAATGAGACACCGAGCAATCGAGCTGGCCTGTATGGGTATTATCAGGCGATCGCCGGAGACGTTTCCTCTGCGCTTAACTATCCACAGCGCGTGCGAGCACTAGACATTGAGATGCTGCAATATGCTGCTCAGCGTTATCTCTCTACCGATGCATATGGCACGGTTGCGGCACACCATCGGTAGAAACGTTACCGAATCAAATCACTAACACGACTTAGCAAATTTTATGAAGCAGTAGGAATTTTGGGTGAGCGTTGTTCACCTAAAGCTCCTACTGCTTCGTCGTGAATTCGAGAAGATTGTCAAGTTGTGAATTGAACCAACGAACTCGATATAAGGTGAGCGTCCAGTCGTAGACTAGTATAAGATTCATGCTTTTTTGTGAGTGACGCGACGTAGCTCATCACCTCTCATTCATCGAGACACAAAACTCGCATCAATCTTGCATCAACACGTCCTACATGAAAGTGATACGACTTTGCGAATAGACAATGTCTGTTATTTGGGAACTCGACTTTTACTCACGGCCTGTCTTTGACGACAACAATAAAAAGCAATGGGAAGTCCTCATCTGTGAAAGTCCAACATCTGTGCAAGGGTCAGTCGATTCTTTATTTCGATATTCCAAGTTTTGTAGCAACACTGACGTCAATTCCGTCTGGTTACGACAAGCAATCGAAGAGGCGATCGCCCAAGCATCGGTCACCCCTGATCGGATTCGGTTTTTCAGGCGTCAGATGAACAACATGATTGTCAAAGGCTGCGAGGATGCAGGCATCACCGCAGCTGCCAGCCGGAGAACTCCAGCCCTTTGGCAGTGGCTCGAATCTCGCATGGAAACGGTTTATCCGACCATGCCAAACTACCAGCCCAGCAGCAATCCATCGGTCGCTTACCCCCTTAATGTTCCGCAACCGTTACCCGATGCACTGGAAGGCGAAAAGTGGACATTTGTTAGTCTCCCTGCAACCGCATTTGCAGACATGCCCGAATGGGACATTGGGTTTGGCGAAGCTTTTCCGTTAGAACTATTCAACTTATCAGCCGATCAGACAATTCCGGGGCTCCTCATTTTTTCATCACGGGCTATTCCGCTTGCGGCCTGGATGTCAGGGCTAGAACTTGCCTTTGTCCAAGCCATCGGGGCAGAAGGGAAGGCCCCGCCACGGCTTGTTCTGGAAACGGGTGTGAGTAATGCATGGACCCTCGCTAATCTTTCAACTCCTCCCTTAGAGCAAGAAGGCCAGCAATTTGAAGCCGCAAAGCAAGCAGCTTATGGAGGACATTTTCTGGCGATTCAGTCGAGTCCAGAGTCCGAATCTTTTGCCGGATTTTGGCTAATGCAAGAACTTAACCTAGCGTAAAGGCCCACAATCTCAGATGATGGATTGTTAGGAATTGAACATAACCGAGTCAGAATCGATCGTCCCCATCGATTCAAACCCTATCCAAACACATGAGTGTCGGTTACCTTTGTTCCTCGCTCCTATGGTGATATTCCAGGAATGACGCCATCAGCAGCAGATGCTCCATCGACCTATCTATTCGGCAGATTATGGCGTTTGATTCTTCTTATTCTGCTTCTTTGCCCGAGCAGCTTCTAGATATTGCCAATAAGTCAGGAGCAGAAGCAGCAGAAGTGCTCGTTTCTGAATCAAGCGCGAGGCCAGTTTTCTTCGAAGCCAATCGATTGAAGCAATTAGAGAGTAATCAATCAGAAGGCATTGCTCTACGAATTTGGAAAAATCATCGTCCTGGGCTGGCCGTTGCCTATGGAAACATCGCTCCCCAAACTCTTGTGGAACGTGCGATCGCCCTGACTGAACTGAATGAGCCCGAAGACGCTGAACTTGCTCAGGGGACGGCAATTGAGTATCCCGACTTAGGGCAAGTTGTCGATGTCAGCACCCTAATTGAATGGGGGAATGAGGCGATCGCCCAGATTAGAGATTACTGTCCTGAAGCGCTGTGCGCAGCCGAATGGGAGTGCGAGGCTGAAGCCACCCGGCTGATTAACTCCACCGGCTTAGACTATAGCTACACCGACACAACGCTGAGTTGCTATGTGTCAGCAGAACTCATTCGGGGCGATGATTTCTTAGGCGTATCAGACGGTCAAACCCAGCGATTTGTCCTTGACCCCAATCATGTCGCTACTCAAATCATCCAGCGGTTGGCATGGGCTGAAAAAAATGTCTCGTCGTCTCAAGGCCGAATTCCAATTTTGTTCACATCAAAAGCCGCAGACATGCTGTGGGGCACGATTCAATCGGCCCTTAACGGAAAGCGCGTATCCGAAGAAGCGTCTCCCTGGAGCAATCGCGTTGGCGATCAGGTCACTGCTAGTGAACTGACCTTTTCTCAACAGCCGACGGAAGGACCCTTCAGCTGCCCATTTGACGATGAAGGAATCGCGACAAAGCCGATTACGTTTGTTGATCATGGAGAACTCCAACTGTTCTATACCGACCTTAGGACAGGGCGATCGCTTGGCAGCGGGACCACAGGCAATGGATTTCGTCCAGGATTGGGCAGTTATCCAACACCGGGTCTGTTTAACTTCTTGATTTCACCGGGATCTGCATCTCTCGACGACTTGATTCAATCCATGGAAGAAGGCATCATTGTCGATCAAATTCTCGGTGGCGGAGCAGGAATTTCTGGAGATTTTTCGGTAAATGTTGATTTAGGGTTCAGGGTCCAAGGTGGGCGGATTCAAGGGCGCGTCAAAGATACGATGATTTTCGGAAATGTATATACGGCGCTGAAAGAGCTGGTGCAATTGGGCAATGATGCCGAGTGGAATGGTTCGTGCTATACGCCTTCAATCATTGTTGATGGGTTGTCTGCAATCAGCCGCCACTAGTTCATCATGGTGCTACTTTTGCAAATAGTCCTTACGCAGCAACGGATTCACAAATTCATTCAACCCCTCACCCAGCAGTGATAGGCCCGTTACTAACGTTGTGAGTGCGAGTCCAGGGAAAAAGGCAGTCCACCAAATGCCCGTCGGTAATGCAATCAATGCCTGCCGCATATCCTGCCCCCATTCGGGTGTTTGTTGAGGTAACCCAAGTCCAAGAAATCCAAGGGCACCCAGAATGAGGACGGCATCTGCTGCATTCAGAGTAAAGAGCACTGGAACGCTCTGAATCACGTTTAAGAACAGATATCGTGACAACACGACCCACGTCGACGCTCCCATGGCCTGTGCTGCTTCAATAAAAAGCTCTGTTTTAACACTGACGGTATGATTTCGCAGGACTCGGAAATACTGAGGGACATAGACAATGGCAAGAGCGATCGCCGCATTCAGCACACCCCGACCGACCACAAACGCTAATGTAATCGACAGCACTAGCCCTGGCAGCGTGTAAATCGTATCCATCAGGAAAACGAGCACTCGATCGAGACGCCCACCAAGATAACCGCTCACCATGCCCAGTGGAACGCCGACCGTCACACTCAATGCTGTCGCTAAAACAACGACCTTCAAGGCAGCTTGTGTACCAAATAGGGTGCGAGAAAACACGTCGTAACCAAGCAACGTTGTCCCGAACCAATGGTCAGCTGAGGGCGGTTCATGAATAGGATTCGACAAAGCCTCTAAAGGATCCTGCAATAGACCCCAGGATTGCAACATCGGTGCGCTGAGGGCGATCGCCACGAACACAATCGTAATTATCAGCCCGGCAATAGTAAATGTCATCGATAAGCTCGACTGCTTGTTAGTCAATCGAGTAGAAAAGCGCCCTAATGCACGTGTCATCACACCAGTCTCAACGGAATCATTGCCCCTTAATATATCGCTCTATTGTTTTTTCCGACATCACTCCGACATAACACTGTGAGCCATGGTATGCCTAACAATATCGTCATCATCCATATACACAGCGCTAAAGAAATCCATTTATTTTCAGGAAAGCCGCGCGGAGTGCGGCTTTCCTGAAAATAAATGTTCTGACCTATTTGTGGATTGCTGTACATCCTCTAGGCAAGCGATATCACCAGACAATACTAAGATTGACGCCTGTTATGGATAGCAAACCTCACGATCTACAAAAATGTGTAAGTTCTATTAAAAATGACTCCTGTCCAACAGGTCTAACCTACTGTTGATGAAAGCTAGGCAAGGACACTAGAAAATGCATCGCGGCTTGTCTTCTATAGGCTTTGCCTATTTGTTCAATAAACCTCTTCAGCACTTGATTTCAGGTTCTTTAAAGTTGAACCATCAACCGAAAATTTCTTTGTAAGATTTGAAGTGGTGTATCCCATCGATGAAGTAATCAGAAACCTGGGATAGGCAATTTCAACCCCGCTCGTGCGCAGTAAACATCGAAAGGATTGCAATAGTGGCAGAACGTTGGCTCCCTCTGATTGCGTTGATTAGCTGTTTCATTCTGGGAGGGTTGCCTCTAACTGGATGGATTACACGCGGGTTTTCTGGACAAGATTTGAAGCACGTTGGAACCGGCAATGTCAGCGTTTCGGCAGCGTTTTATCACGGAGGGAAAGTCGCAGGTATTTTCGCCGTACTGAGTGAAGCGTTTAAGGGAATTGCTGTTGTTTTAACGTTTCGCATTCTCGTGCCAAACGAACCCGTGTGGGAAATCGCAGGACTGATTGCGTTAGTGCTTGGGCGTTTTTTTATTGGGCGTGGAGCTGGAACAACCAATGTCGTGTGGGGCTATTTGGTCCACGATATTGAAACTGCATTTTTCGTGGCTGTCATCGGGGGCATTGGCTTCACAGTTCTTCGAGAAAAACAAGTAGGGCGGCTTAGCGTATTAGTTCTCTTGCCAATTATTACCGCTCTGCTGCATCCCAATGCGAGCGGACGAATTGTTGCAGTGATGGTGCTCAGCTGCGTCATTGCGTTGATTTATCGAGCCATTCCCGATGACCTGAACTTATCGACACGTCATGCTCACCCGGAGTCAAAACAAGTGTTTAGTTTTTTTCGGGGCGATCGCGCCATTCAAACTCTCGATCAACGCCTCTCTTCAAAGACTGCTGGTAACAAGGCTGCTCGACTCGCTGAACTCAAACGGCTGGGATATCCCGTTCCTGAAGGTTGGGTATTGCCTCCAGGCGATGATCCACAACCCCTTGTGGATTTATTGACTCCTTCTGACAGCCAGCCACTGATCGTCCGCTCATCCGCAACCGACGAAGATTCAGATGCTTCTTCAGCCGCTGGTCAGTATGATTCTATTCTCAACATCGCGGACCGTGTGGGGCTGCGGCAAGCGATCGCCCAGTGCCAGCTATCCTACACGAAAGCAAGTGCTGTTCAGTATCGTCGCGATCGCAGCACGGTGGATACTCAAGCGAGTACCAGTACCAACCCAAAAGCGACACAGAGCTCGTCTCGCTCAAGCTCATCCCAACTCGGTAGCGGTGGTATGGCTGTACTCATTCAGCCCCAAATTCGAGGGGTGTTTTCGGGGGTTGCCTTTAGCCGAGATCCCGTGAGTCGACAAGGGGAAGCCGTTGTCATCGAAGCATTGCCAGGAACCGCCACTCAAGT
>JBCBLF010000179.1:0-9997 GCA_038520475.1 Cyanobacteria bacterium J06627_8 | reverse complement strand
GATTAGGACTGCTCACCAGTCCCCGTGACCCAGTCATTCAGGCAGCGGGTGATGTTGCCTTTGACAGCTATACAGGAGCTTCACTGCATATTTTTGCAGGAGGAAGCGTCACCGTACCGGGACTGATTGAGATTACAGGGAGCGATCCAGCGAATGGTCTAGTCGAGACTGTTGTACTCTCCGATAGTTCAACACAGCCTATCAATGGACAGATAACACCGACCCTGGATATACGGGCAGGCACAATGGCTGTGACTCCCGAAGGCGTGACCGAAGCCTCTCCGCCGTTTTCCACGAATGCCCCGGAGACGAGTGCCGAGATTACGCTAGGCAGCGTTCAGAATCCCGGAGGAACGGTGTTTCTGACGAATCAATATCAGCCAGATCTCTCCCTCAGCAACGCAACGATTACGGTTGGAGACATTGAGACTGCTGTAAGCAATACATTACCGGGAAACGAAGGCAGCACAACAACGCTACAGGTGCGGGGTGGCGATGTCATTGTGGATTCGCGAGGAGGGATTGCTCTGACCGGCAATGTCAATACATCAGCGGCAGCCACCATTGGAGAGGCATCGATACGGTCAATTGGAGATGGAGTCGGAGAGGCGACTGGGGGTCGTGTGCAGCTGATTGCAGATGGCGAAGTCACAACGCAGAGCCTCACAACGTCGTCTCAAGTGTCGATGTTTCTGGGGGATGCGCAACCCAATGATGGGCTCGCAAGTGATGTAACGGCGATCGCCACGGGAGGTGACATCACCGTTAATACTCAACAGGGGTTTACCGCTCTCGGAGATCTGACCACATCTGCAGAAGCGGTTGTTGAGGTGGAGGCGATCGCCGATCTAAGCAGTGGCCTCGAAACTGTAATTGGAGGTGAAATTGGCACCGCTTCAGCCTTGGTTACGGGAGGTGATATTACCATTGATACACAATCGGCCATCACAACAAACGCTGTGATTACCGCATCCAACGCCCTGATCGATGCAGAAGCCTTTGCCGATGCCTTTGAATTTGCCCCCACAGCAGATACCGCAAATCTTGCAGGTGGACAGATCGAAAATGTGAGGGTGGCATCGTCTGGTGGCAACATTGATTTATCCTCTCAAACCTCTATCACAACGGGTGATTTGACGACGACTGCAGAATCTGTAACCTTTGCCGATACTGTCGCTGATCTGGCTACGGTTGGAGATATCAATGCGATCGCGGTCACGGGTGGGACGGTAGAGTCTGTCGCTGTTGCGTTGGCGGGGGGTGATATTACCTTGGCAGCGGAGGCCCCCATTGCAACCGGCAATCAAACAACAAGTACAGACATATTCGCATTTACCTTTGCCAACGCGAATGTGGTAACCTTTGCCAACTCCAATGCTGTTCGCCAAACAGGTGGAACCATTGATACTGTCGATCTGACTGCGGCAGGGGGCGATATTGAGTTGACCACTCAAAATATGCTCACGACGGGCGATCTCAACACGCTTTCACGTGGCTTTAATATAACCGTGAATGCGGGGGCTGGTGTTAATCCATTTGACGATGCCACTGTCGATAGGGTTGACGCTCAGGGGGGGACGATCGGAACCGTCAACTTCTCAACACTGGGAGGAGACATTACCTTAAATGCTCAAGCGGCCACCGTCACGGGGGAACTGAGAACCGCTGCTGGATTTCTCCCTGATATCACAGCGAATGTCATAACCAATACTGGAAGCGATGCCAGGATCAATCAAATTAACTTGGCTGGGGGGAATATCGAGCAAACGGAGGTTTCAGCAACCGGTGGGGATCTTACGATCAATACTCAATCGTCGATTATCACCGATGATCTAATTGTTGGGATAGACCAAGAGGTAGATGTCGATGCCAGCGTAGACCTCTTCATTGAACCCGCAGAATCAATCACTCTGATGCAAGGAAACACCGAGACTGTGGGTGTTACCGCAACAGGAGGAGCCATTGACTTTAATGCTCAGGATTCCATCACTATCGGGGAGATCCTTGCATCCACACGCTCTGATGTTAGTGTTTCGACTGGGACACCGGACTCAACGGGTGCTCAAGTAGGAGCACTGGATGTCAGGACAGTAGGTGGAGATGTTGCTCTTTCGGCTGAAACCGATCTCGTGACAGGCGATTCAATTGAGAGTATCGCGGATGCGTTGGTGATTGTGGACGGCTTGATTTTACTCGGTAGCGATCCGTCAACGGGTACTGCAATCGGGGGAAATATTGCGCTGAGCAGCAACTCAGGCGAAGTCATTCTGCCTGAAGGTGGAGAGATCCGTAGCAATATTGAAAATGGCAATGGAACCGGTGGAAATATCCGATTAGAAGGGGCTTCGGTTGCATTGACAGATGCCTGTTTGGTCACAACTGTCCCGGGTATCGGGAGTGCGGGTAACATTACTCTCTTGGCCGACAATGACGTCATCTTGAGCAATAGTCGGTTGTTTACGGTGCGCGAAGCCAGTGCGGTGGAGCAGGGATCTGCAGGTAATATTGAGATTATCGGTGCATCCATCACCTTTGATGATTTTTCGTTCCTTAACACAGCGAGCTTTAGTACAGGGGATGCGGGGCGTGTTTCTCTAGAAACGACTCAGGGCGATATTGTTCTGAATGACAGCAGCATCTTTAGCCTTACCGCCATTGAAGGGGATGCGGCTCCCGTTTTGCTGCAATCAGCTGGAGCAGTGCGACTGAATGGGAATAGCGTGGTCAATACAACCGTCGCCCTAGGAGCCGTTGGGCAAGGAGCAAATGTCACGATTGAGGCTGAAGAAGGCGTGTTCTTGACTGGACTGGAGACAATCTCAGAGCCCCGGATGCTCGGAACTAATCCAAACTTATCTGAAGAGGAACCCAACGACCTCGACAGTCCTCAGCTCATCGACTCAGCATTTTCTTTTGCGTCTGACCCGAATGTGTTGTTCTCTGAGGATGTTCCATTTGTTCAAGTGACCGGTTCAAATGATGATGGGTCTTCAGACGTTTATTCCTTTACCGTGGAATCTGTCGGCACCCAGATCACATTTGATGTTGATGCGGTTACCCCCACCGATCCTAACCAAACTCTGGATGCCGATCTGACTCTGAGGGACGACCAGGGGAATCGACTGGCGTTTAACGATACCGCTCCCATTCTTCTAGGTGCAGGTGGCAGTAATAGTTCTAATGATGCTTACCTGACCTATATTTTCAATCGTCCTGGAACCTATACGGTTGAATTAGACCTCGAACCCGAACGATTAGATATCGATGAAACCGGGACCTATACCTTGAATATCTCCCGGATTGAAGATGCCCTTGTCAATAGTGGCATCACGACACAAACTCGCTCCACAGGTCGCTCCGGTAACATCACCCTGCGCACGCCTCGAATCGACCTACAAAACGGAGCTCAAATTTCTGCAGAGACCTTACAGGATGGACGTGCAGGAAACATTACTCTACAACCCTTAGCCGATGGAACAACTCTGAATGTCGCGTTGCAAGAAGGTACCCAAATTACGGGATCGACGTTTGACTCGGGGCGAGGCGGAAATCTTACCCTGCGTGCCCCAGACCGCGTTACCATTTCTGGAGGAGGTCGCGTTGCAGTTGAAACAACTGGTGATGGGGACGCAGGCAATCTTTTCGTTGAAACCGCTCGCATATCGATTCGTGATGGAGTTACGGTATCTGCACTGACCAGTGCTGAGGCCACCGGCAATGCTGGGAATTTAACTCTGGAGGGAAGTGATCGCCTGATTATCCGAGATGCGAATGTGACGGTCAGTAGTGACGGTGCTGGTGATGCAGGGACCTTGATTGTGCAAGGCGATCGCCTGCGTGTCCAAGACAATGGCAATATTCTGGCTTTGACGACAGGCAGGGGTGCAGGTGGTAACATCGTTGTCGAAACAGAGACCGCTGTGACCCTCAACGGCAATAGTCTACTTTCGGTGGAGACTCAAGGGGAAGGGCCGGCTGGAAACATCACCCTGAACACCGGACGACTCAGCGTTGCCGAAGCGGCTCAAATTAGCGCCACAGCCACTGAAGCCTCTACAACCACTGAACGGGGGGGAAGCGTTACCCTTAATGCTTCCCGCATGAACCTGTCAGGGACTGTGGGCATCTTTTCAGAAACGGCCAGTGATTCCCCTGCCGGAACTCTGCGCCTCGGCCCATCCATAGGCGATGACACCCTTCAAGTCGACCTGGCAAATGGAGCTGAGATTTCTGCATCTACCCGTAGTAGCGGGAATGGAGGGGATTTGGTGCTGCAAGCGGAGGAGGCGATCGCCATTCGTGGGAACGGACGTCTCGCTGCTGCTACGGAAAGTAGTGGAATGGCGGGAGATGTTCGAGTTGAAACGCAACGGTTTTCTCTAGAAGGCGATGTCAGTCTATCGGCTGAAACCACAGGCAGTGGAACTGGCGGCAGCTTAGAGATTGTTGCAGATGAGGTCACCATTGCTGATGGGGCAGAGGTGACAGTCAGTAGTATCGAAGCGATCGCCGGTAATTTAAGCCTTGTGGCCGATCAGTTGACCCTAGACAATGGAGTAATTTCTGCCTCAACCCAAACTGGTACGGCTGGTCAATTAGGGGTGTTGGTAACTGATGACATTGCTCTCTCTAATTCCCGCATTTCGGTAGAGGCCAACCAAGTCAATGGACGAGCCGGAAACTTACGACTGCGTACGCGAACTCTAAGCGTTGTCGACTCCATGGTGACGGTCAGCAGTCCAGACGGACAGGCTGGGAATGTGGATATTACTGCTGACCTGATTATTTTAGACGATGGTGAAGTTAGTGCTGAAACCGGAATCAATTCAGGTAGTCAAGACGCATCTGCCAATATTCTCCTTGAGGTATCAGACCTTCTATTTATGCGGAACGGGAGCATTATCTCTGCCCAAGCGAATGATGGCGCCAATGGGGGTAATATTCGAATTGATGCACAAGAGGGCTTTATCGTTGCCGATGAATTGAGCAACAACGATATTATTGCCAGTGCGCTGCTCGACGGAACGGGAGGAAGAATTGATATTGAAGTCTTGAGGTTATTTGGGCTCGAAGCACGACCTGGCTTGTTCGAGTCACTTCGAGAAAATAATACGAACGATATTAGTGCGAGTTCAGAATTTGGTATTTCTGGAGACATTATTATCGACGAGCTGCGACTCGACCCGGTGCAACGTGCTGCAGAACTCCCCTCTGCCCCTTCTTCTCCCCGTTTAGCCCAAGGATGCCGGGGAACTGCATCTAGCAGTCGTTTTGTTGATACGCGGCGCGGCGGACTCCCACCTCAGGTCACGGATCTCGCCAGAGGCGATCGCCTCTGGGAAGCCATAGGATTTTCACCAAACCCAGGAATACGAGAGCCTGAATCTCCAGACTTGGAGGCAACAACCTCCCAGATTCTTGAAGTCGACGGCTGGCAACACAATGATGAGGGTCAGATCGTACTCATGGCTTCGTCCTCCATAAGCATCAAAATCTGTCATGGAGGTACACGGTAAACTCGGATTGTTTTCGGGTGCCTATCCCGTACTAAGCTAATCATTCTGTTATGAATCCATTGCGTGTTGAGATCCTTTTCCCATGAGTTATCGCCGTATCGTCACTCTATTAATCGCCTTTTTCGCCACGGTCTTACTGACACAGATTATTCCTGCATCAGCAACCTTCATTGATCGGAGTTCAGGCATCCAAACTGAGAGTGCTTCGGAATTGACAACGGGATTGGATCATTACCAAGCAGAGCGATATCGAGATGCGATTACCACATGGGAATTTGCATTAGAGCACAACTCTGACACGGGCGACCCACTCACCCAGGCTCTTGTGCAGATTCACCTGTCACTCGCCCACCAACATCTGGGTCAATGGGAATTGGCGAAGGAGAGGATAGACACTGCATTAGCCCTTGTCACCCACCCACCCACTACCCCAGAAGCTTGGGATGTGTTGGGTAAGGGGCACCTCGCCCAAGGGAATCTATTGTGGCACCAGGGTGACTTCGTCAGTGCTCGAACAGTCTGGCAGCGTGCCGAAAGGGCGTTTGCTCAGCTGAATGACATAGAGAATCAAGTCGGTAGTCGGCTCAATCAAGCCCGAGCACTACAGTCTTTAGGGTTGATTCTGCAAGCCTCAGAAACACTCGAAACAACGGTGAAATTGCTGCAATCTCAGCCCCTAAGTTCACAAATTCAAGCCTCTGGATTGCAAAGCTTAGGCAATGCCTATCGGCAGTTGGGGCAGCTATCAGACTCTCAGTTAATCCTTGAACAGAGCCTGGCGCTCGCTCCCAGATCTAGACGCAGCGCTATTTTACTGGATCTAGGCAACACAGCCCGAGCCATGGCTGAACGATCCCGATCCTTAGGCCAAGACGATGACGTCATCACCCAGAGCCTGCAAGCCCACACTTATTACCAACAGTCTGAAAATGCCGCCACATCTGAACTATCAAAGGCGCAAGCAGGCGTTAATGCTTTAAGCTTATCTGCTTGGCAGGGCGATCTGGAACGCGTTGCTGCTGATTGGGCCATTCTACAACCCAAGCTGTCGATGCTAGCATCCGACCGCACAGCCATTCAATTGCAGCTCCAAGCATTGCAAACGGTTATCCCGCTGCAACACATCAGCCATGATCCAAAGACATCCGAATTTGCGATTGCCCTCTTGTATCAGGCTCGTTTATTAGGGAACCCACGGCTAGAAGCCCTGGCACTGGGACAAATTAGCGATCTGTATGCGGCAGTTGGTCAAACTCAAGACGCAAAATCCTTAGCTCAACAGACTATTACCCTGGCTGATAGTATCAATGCCACAGATATTCGCTATCGGACAGAATGGCATCTGGGGCGATTGTTACGGCAGGATTGGGAAGCGACTGGTCGGCAAAACAACACTCAAAAAAACGAGGCGATCGCCGCCTATGAAGCCGCCTACAGTAGCTTGAATATCGTACGACAAGACTTAGTTGGAATTGATGTTGATGTTCAGTTTTCATTCCAAAACAACATCTCACCCTTCTACAAAGAACTTGCCGATTTACTGTTATCGCCAAGTGTGGGTGAAACCATACCATCAGATGATTTAGGACGAGTGGTTGAAGTGCTCGATTCTCTCCAACGAGTAGAGCTAGAGAACTATCTACGGTGTAACTTATCTCAAACCTTTCAAGTCAATCAGGCAGAGGTTGATCCAACGGCTGCTGTCCTGTATCCAATTGTTCTTCCAGATCGCTTAGAAGTAATCCTCACCTTGCCAGACCAGACGAGACAACACTACACTCAGCCTGTCGAATACGACACAGTTCAAACCCTGGCGAGTCAGATGCGACAGGATATACTGAAGCGGTTTACCAGTGCTGATGGTCAAATGCGATCGCAACAGCTTTATGACTGGCTCATTCGCCCTGTCGAAGCAGACCTCGCCACCACTGACATCCGTACTCTTGTTTTTGTCCTGGACATTACTCTACGAGACGTTCCTCTTGCTGCTTTATATGATGGGCAACAGTACTTGATTGAGAACTATGCCCTAGCTGTGGTTCCTGGTCTTCAATTATTGCAACCTGCACCACTGCAGACGATTGACCCGGCTGTCCTTGCCTTTGGTCTTTCCGAAGTTCAGCCCCAATTTGTCCCTCACGAAGGGTTTTCAGACTTGCAATATGTGGAAACAGAACTACAGGCCATCGATGCACAGGTTCAAAGCCAGCAATTTATTAATTCGGATTTTAGCACCAGCACCTTAACGGAGCAGATCCAGACAGCACCATTTCCAATCGTTCATTTGGCAACCCACGGGCAGTTTAGCTCTGACCCTGAGCAAACGTTTATCTTGACCTGGAATGAACGCCTCACCATCGATCAAATCAGCCAGATCTTTCGCCAACGAGAAGAAACAACCCCAGACCCCGTAGAGCTACTGGTGTTAAGTGCCTGTGAAACGGCAACAGGTCATCGTCGTGCCTCTCTCGGGTTGGCCGGTATTGCAGTTCAATCGGGGGCTCGCAGCACCATTGCATCTCTGTGGCAAGTGGACGACCAAGCCACCGCAATCTTGATGAGTCAGCTCTATGACCAACTGAGTCAACCCAATTCAACGATTAATCGGGCCGAGGCACTCAGACAGGCTCAGCTTGCGCTGTTGAACAGTGATCAGAATAATATCCCTGTGTTCTGGGCTGCGTTTATGCTAGTCGGTAATTGGCTCTAACCAACAGTAGATATAGCCTTGTTCGAAATAGTCCAGCACAATCAAATGTACTAGAGTAAGGCATTGCTATGAGGTGTCTTGATGAAATCGTACTCGTGTGACCCTCGAGCAGAAATCGTAACTCTCTACGAGCAGGGGGGAAGGGTCGATCCGCCAATTAGCCAAACGATTTCAAGTCAGTCCAGATTGTGTGCGTCGCTTGCTCAAGCATTACCGAGCGCATGGCCACGTCGCCCCACTGCCGGCCACAGCCAAGCCTGAGGAGCCCCCATGATGAGATGCTCAAGGAGCGGGTCGAGGCGGATAATGATGGGACCTTGACACATTATCGAGTCGTTTGAAACAAGCGACGGGCATGGAGGTCAGTTCAAGTACGATTAGCCGAGCATTGACCGGTCAGTTTCTTATCTGATGATCAACCCACCATGCTTTTACAACACAGCTTACTCCATTTCTCCACCTAACCTTTTTAGGTTCTGTCGCGGCGTTGTTGCATGAATCGGTAAAGAAGTTGCGGCTCCGATAATGACGTAAGGTTAAAGTACCACCCAAAACCTTATGCCGATGAGTTATCGAATCCGCAACTGGTCTGAGTATAACGCTGGATTGAAGCAGCGAGGAAGCCTTACTATTTGGCTGGATGAAGCGGTGCTGAGTCAATGGAATAATACGGAAAAAACGGGCAAGCGAGGGGCATCCGAGACGTTTAGCGATCTTGCGATTTCAACCTTTGAGACAATGAAATCGATCTATGGGCTTGCAGGACGACAGACGGAAGGATTGCTAGGGTCAGTTTTTAAGCTCATGGGGATTGAGCTAAGAGTGCCTGAGCACAGTACAGTCTCTCGCCGAAAAGGCCGCTTATCGATTGCATTACCTGTGGTACCCACGGATGGGGCACGCCATGTGGTAGTGGATTCAACCGGCATCAAAGTCTATGGAGAAGGAGAATGGAAAGCTCGACAGCATGGGGTGAGCAAGCGGCGCACCTGGCGGAAGCTGAACCTGGGAGTTGATGAATCGACGGGCGAGATTTTGGCTGCCGTCGTGAGCACCCCCAATGTTCATGATGGCGAGGTCTTAGAGGATGTGTTAACGGGAATTGAGGGGGAGATTGAACAAGTCTCTGCCGATGGCGCTTATGACCAGCGCCAATGCTATGACGCGATTGATGCACATCAAGCCACTGCGGCCATCCCTCCGCGTAAAAATGCCAAATTTTGGCAACACGGAAACCGTAACGCTCCGCCGCTGCCACGGGATGAGACCCTTCGGGCGATCCGTCGACGAGGGCGAAAAGCCTGGAAACGGGCATCGAAGTATCATCGTCGTTCCATTGCGGAAACGACCATGTTTCGGCTAAAAGCCACCTTTGGTGGAAAACTTCGGTCTCGCTGCTTTGAGAACCAAGCGACTGAATTACTGTTGCACTGTCTCGTACTCCATCGCATGATTCAGATTGCGAAGCCCCAAACGGTCTGGGTTGATGATTAAACCTTGAAGAAGGAGTAGAGATGCTTGACTCGTTTCTTATTCATGCAACAACGTCTATTGGTGGTACAAATATTCTTTGTCGTTGTCCAGTCTGTATGAAGGGTAAGCAAAGGCAAACTCAGAGAGCGGTCAAAAGGCGATCGCCATCTCACAATTCCCTCCATACCCTCCTTCATCACTCCCTACTACTCTGATCTTTCTCAAGTCGCTCCGAAAAAGTAACTGAAGGTCTCGGAGACGATTGTAATGAAAACAAGAAAACGTCCAAACAATATCG
>JBCBLF010000178.1:0-9998 GCA_038520475.1 Cyanobacteria bacterium J06627_8 | reverse complement strand
GTCATGCTCGGCTGTATGCTGGTGCGGGTATTGTTCAGGGGTCAAATCCGCAAAAAGAACTGAATGAAATTGAGCTAAAGCTGCGATCGCTATATAGTGCGTTGATTCATCCCAACTCATCAACATAATGCGCATCAAAAGGTTAATCAATTTGATCATCCTCAATCATGAGAGCAATTCATCACTTATTGTGAGGATTAGAGGGATGAGGACTCAGCAATGGAACAACCGGAGCGGGTGCAGTGGCTCAAACAAAATACCTCTCTTTCATATTTAGGTGATGATGCGCTAAATGCGATCGCAGCGGCCATGCGGCTAGAGCAGCTTGACGCGAATCGTCAATTGGTCGTGGAAAATACCTCGCCTCAAGCCATTTATTTTCTTAAATCAGGGCAGCTCGAAACGTGCCAAACGATTGCAGGTAGCCTCTCTCAGGCAATGAGCCTTCTCCCTGGCTCCATTGTGTACCTCCGAGAGCTGTTGCTTGATTTGCCCGCTGAGCGTACGTCGATGACACGTACTGACTGTGAGGTGTGGACCATTGCGCGCGACACTGCTCAAGCTATCGTTCAACACTATCCAGAAATTGGTCAAGGTTTTTTGCGTCAGCTTGCAGCTGAATTAGACGCTGTATCCGCTCAATTGGTCTACGAACAGGAGCGACAAATTGCTCTTCGTCCGTATTTGGTGCCACGGGTTCGACGAGGCATCATCGGCTCCAGTCGCTATGCTGTGCGACTTCGACAAGCGATTCGGAAAGCATCTGGCGATCGCCAGCCGGTTCTTATTTTTGGTGAACCTGGGTTAGGAAAAGATAACTCAGCCGCATTAATTCACTTTGGATCACAGGATCGTCGTCAACCCTTGATCCAAATCAACTGCGACACCATTCAAGCAAGTGGTATTGAGATATTTGGGCGGGCAGGAGGTAAACGAGGGCTAATAGATTGGGCTGGAACAGGCACAATTATTTTTAACAATGCCCAATATCTTCCCTCTCCTCTTCAAGATCGACTGCTTCACCTGCTGAAAACAGGGACATACACACCCATCCAGAAAGAGAATTCTCCACCTCCATCTGTCCAACGTTGCGCCGCTCGCATCATTTTGACTTCAGAACAGACATTATCAGAGATTCAGAGAAGTAAGGCGATCGCCCATCTCATTAAAATGCCACCTCTTCGGGTGCGCAAAGCAGACCTTGAGGATCACGTCGGATATTTTATTAGCCTCATTTGTCGCGATCGCGGGTTATTGAAGCCAACGGTTGATCCGAAAGCCATTCGAAGTCTCCAGGGCTATGACTTTCCTGGCAACATTGCAGAACTCGAAAGCATGGTCAGTCGCGCATTGATTCAGGCTAATGGTGAATCAATCTTAACTGAAGAAATTTTCTGGTCAGAAAGCACAAAGACGCGACGATTTCGATTGAATCTGCTCAATGCCTACCCTATGCTTCGGAATGTGTTGCGCAGTCCGTGGTGGCCTGATCGCCTCAACTATGGATTTACCCTAACTGCGTTTGCAATTGTTGTGGGCCTGTTGTTTCTAGGGCCTCAAACCCGAGACCAAAATATTGCGCTTAATTTGTTCTGGGCTTGGTGGTGGCCAATCATTCTGGTTGTTTTTCCATTTTTAGGGCGGATTTGGTGTGCCGTATGTCCCTTCATGATTTACGGCGAAATTACGCAAAAAATTTCACTCTGGTTATTTCCGCGAATACTTTGGCCCTGGCCCAGACGCCAAGCTGATCGATGGGGTGGCTGGTTTCTCTTTGCAATGTTTGCACTCATTTTGCTTTGGGAAGAACTGTGGAATTTGCAAAATGTGGCCTATCTATCGGCTTGGCTGTTGCTGCTCATCACGGCTGGAGCCATGATTTGTTCTGCCCTTTTTGAACGGCGATTTTGGTGTCGATATCTGTGTCCAATTGGGGGAATGAACGGATTATTTGCGAAGCTCTCGATGACCGAGCTTCGTGCTCAGCAGGGGATTTGTTCGGCTACTTGTACGACCTATCAGTGTTACAAAGGTGGCCCTGAAAAAGGAGAGGGACAGGAAACCGATGGATGCCCGATTTATTCTCACCCTGCACAACTCCAAGAAAACCGAGATTGTGTGTTGTGTATGACGTGTCTCAAAGCTTGCCCACACCGATCGGTAGAATTTAATCTGCGACCTCCTGCGATCGAACTGTGGACGAGCCATAAACCAACAGCCCATGAGGTTGCATTGCTGTTTCTCCTCATGGGAGCCGTGCTATTACATCGACTGCCAGAGCTGGAACAGCGCCTACACCTTTCATTTCACCTTGAAAATTTCTGGGCGCATGGATTGGCTTCAATGCTTGCCCTTGCTATTCCTGCAGCGATCGCCCTTATAGCCCATCGCATCACCCAATTATCATACCGATCATCAAAGTCAGGACTATTTACGAAGCTGGCCTATGGATACTTGCCCCTAACCCTCGGAGGCACCCTGGCCCATTACCTAGATCTTGGGCTCACGGAGGGAGGGCGAGTGTTACCCGTTACGTTTGCGACGTTTGGCCTGAATGGAGCCCACTTGCCGATCGCTGTGGCTCATCCGGCAGTGCTTGCATTCCTCCAAGGTGTGACGCTAATCGTTGCGACGTGGTTAAGCATTTTTGTGACTCAGAAGATTGCGCGTCAGCCCATTTGGAGACTCATTCCCCAACATCTAGCACTTTTTGGAATCGGTACCCTCTTGTGGAAGGTGATTCTCGTTTAGCATCAGATCTGTTATCCAAGCGATGAGGCCTATGATGCGGTGCGCATAGATTAGGCATGATAGTGTGGAGTCCACCGTGCTCCAGGCAACGGTTTTTGGACTGGACGTCGTTGCATCCTCATGCGCTAATTCGAAAGATATGGCCGAATTAATTGGATTGAGAGTCAGAATTGGCCCATTCAGAAGAAAATCGCTCAGCCAGCCAAGCAGAAAAGACAAAAACAGGCATAACAGCAAATGCAAATGCTGAATAACCAATCACAATGGCTAAATCAATCGCTTCATTGATCGGGTTCTTAACGGACATGCACGATTCCCTTTAATGACTAGATGCAACTGCACAATAACCAGCTGATGATATCCACTTAAGCTAATGGATCAGGCAGACGGTCTAAATGAAAAATTCACACGTTTGCCAGAGGAATTACTGAGCGATAGCATCGCTCAGTAATTCCTCTGGCGGCGCTTTATTACACTAGCGTGAAATTTACAAGGAAATACCGAGACGTGTCAAGACAGGACCGTATCTTTACACAAACAGCGATCGCCTTTTCGAAAGAACCATTGCATTACAGGATTCAGAATTTTTAAAGCATCAGTTCTGAAGCATCATTGTCGCCATGACAGAACCTGAATGATTCGTGCACTGAACAAGCGCGAATCATTCAGGCCCGGATCGCTGTGCAGAGTTGAGTGATTGAGAAAGCGTTGCTATGCCGCGCTTTCTCAATCACCTTACAAGCCACAAAGAGAAGAGATTACGTGTATCTATTGTGTCGTAGTTTACAAAGATGCTGTTTCGGCAAGTGATAAATGCCCTATACCGCTGCGGTTTCTTTAAAGCGAATCTTCAAAAAGTCATCTTCTATCTTTGCTCCAGCAGGTTGGAGTGCAGCTAGCGCCTGGGGTAGAACAAGATTTCGTCGATGGTTGCCAATCGTAATATTGAGTTCGTCCCCTGACTTGCTCAAATCAATTTTGTCTTTTGCAATGCCTGGGAGATAGACCTCTAGACTATAGTTGTCTTGCTCTTGGACAACCCGGAGGGTTGTTTCTTTGTAGTACACCTGACTAGGATCTTCGTCGCCATACAACGTGTCCTTTAGGCGATGAAGGGCATCCATTCCACACATTTCTTCGGAAAACAGAGGCACTTCTTTGACTGGCAGTGGACGGAAGTTCTCATGAATTTCATGCCGATACTGCTGCTGATTTTCTTTCCAACGCTTAAAGAAGGGGTCTGCTACTGAATCGGGAATAATTCGGTTTGCAACAACCAGGTCAGTCGCCACGTTGTAGAGACTCAGGTAGGCGTGGGCACGCAGAGATTCTTTGATCACCATCTTTTCAGGATTGGTGACCAGACGCACAGACGTTTTCGTGTTGTCGACTAACACTCGCTCAAGTGCTTCAATTTGTTCATAGAATTCGTAGGGGGCATCCATGACCTGTTGATCAGGTAGTGAAAACCCAGCAATTGGACGAAACAGCGGCTCAACCAGTGGGCGCAAGGCGACGGACATAGCCTGGAGTGGCTTGTAGAAGCGACGCATATACCATCCTGCAACTTCTGGTAGGCTCAGTAACCGAAGTGCTGTTCCTGTTGGGGCTGAATCAATAATCAGCACATCAAAGTCACCCTCGTCATAGTGACGTTTCATGCGAACAAGGCTAAAGATTTCGTCCATACCAGGAAGGATTGCTAACTCTTCAGCTTCAACCCCTTCGAGCCCACGAGCTTGTAAGACCTGGGTGATGTATCGCTTGACTGCACCCCAATTACCTTCAAGCTCCATCAGTGCATCAAGTTCAGCTCCCCATAGATTAGGCTTCACTTGCTTCGGAGCATGCTCAAGTTCCATGTCAAAGCTGTCAGCCAGGGAGTGAGCTGGGTCTGTACTGAGCACTAGAGTTTTGTGGCCTAACTCAGCGCAGCGCAAGCCTGTCGCTGCTGCTACGGACGTTTTACCAACTCCACCTTTACCAGTCATCAAAATTACGCGCATGAATCCTTTGCCCTGTCCGAGCTTTCTATGATAATGATTTACACTCTTTTACTTTATCGACTTTTCGGAACTGCTGGGACGATCGCCCCACATTTCATGAATTCCACACTGTTATGTTAGTTCTACCGGCTGATACTCATGACGCAGGATTGACATAATCGTGAACGATACGAAGCGATCGCCAATTAACGTACAGTCTCGCAACGTGCCCTCTACAACAAACCCTTCCGATTGATAGAGATGTTGTGCTCGGGGGTTATGGGGTTTGACATCTAGACAGAGGCGATGCACATCACAGGTTTCAAACGCAAACTTTTTAATTGCTCTCAGTGCTTGACGACCGTAGCCTTTACCTTTTTCCGTAACGACAATTCGTCGGATGAGGATCGCACGATTCTGGTCCGTCAAGCCTTCAAGAATCAAATACCCAACTGATTTTTGGTCCTCGCTTTTCGCAAGAATGAAGTGCCGACAATCAGGATCGGTCAACGCAGACAAATGTTTGAGTTGGGTCCATTGCTGAATGAATGGTCGATTGTCTTCAGCTGACTCAGCCGACAAAACAAAATCAAGATCCGATTCTTGGGTAGGGCGTAGATAAATGTCCATTCGATTGGTTCTGACTTGGCAAATGTCTTAGATTCCCTTGCTGTAGCAAGCTTAGTAGTATGAGAACGTTTTTACAGCTCCCGCTCAGTACGCCCAAAACCATGGCCTAAAACGAATAGCTGTGGCTATATCACTAAGGCATGAGGGTGGAATAAGGGTGTTAGGATTGTGCTCCAAACGCTAAGCCGCTGTAAAGCTGATAGGCTGGGTCCCAGTGAGTTTTTTCTTTTCGAAAGAGTTCGATGTGGGTCGCAATGGGTTCGAGTAAATCAAGATGGTCGAAGGCCGTTTCAGCAAAGACGTTGAACTCATTACAAACGGGGCGATCGCCTATATGCTGATTGAGGGTTGCCATCATTTGATTCCATTGGAGGCGAATGCTGCTTTGAGATTTCCGCATACTCTCAGCCGCCTCACCCATGGCAATGCCTTTCTGAAACTGATAAGTGCGATCGCAGAACCTTAGAATACTTTTTCGATTTGGTAGGTGCAAGTCACACATCTGGGTATAGTCTTGCGTTTGCTCTCGACGTTTTAATCGCTTGAAGGCATCCCGGTCAACAACGGTTTCAAAAATGGGGAGTCGTCCTTTAACCACCTGGGTGACATCATTCCACGAAAATGACAAATGTCCGACCTGATCGGCCTCGTTGCGACAAACCACCGTTGGCTGATCCCCCAGGGACTGAACATAGTCCACTTTGAAGACGTGAATGGACTGGATGGCAGATAGGGATTTCCAAAACGCTGGAATCTCTGCCTTTCGAAGTTCTTCTCCATAGACCTGGATTTCTGCGAAGGGGCCTGTTCGATACAACCGCCACCCTCGGCTTGGAATCTGAAACTGAGCCGAGTAGACATCCAGGTTGAGAATTTTGGCTAAGCTTTTGGCGGCGATCGCTCGTTTTTCGCCTGTGATTGCTTCTAATACCAGAAATCCTGTGCCCGTATTTGTTGGATCTTCCTGGGCTTTGGCGATCGCTTCTTGCCGCTGTTCTTTCGTCGATGCGGTGATCCGATCAATCCCTCGGCGGGCTTGGAGTGCAATTTTAGGATTATCGGCTCCTTTGAGTAGCCTCAAGTAGATTGATTCTGCTGCATCACGTTTCCCTGAAAGCTCCTGAAGCTGCCCATAATAGAGCTGCACCCATGGATCGTCGGGAGTTTGTGTTAGCAACGGCTTCAATAAGCGAGCCGCAGTTTTATAGTCTTTCCGCTCCATCGCAGCGGCAACAGATTCAATCATAGTCAACGTGAGGCTGCAACATAATGTTGTGACAAGGGAGATGTTGTGGATTACAAGGAACTGGTATCCGCTCGTTGAGATCGTGTCCCAACCACTGCTGGCTCAATAATGACCTTATTCTAGACATTGCCCAGGCGAGTGAAAAATATCCCATTTCATCTTTTACGGTTTTGCGCTGCAAATGTCAGGACGATGGGACGACATCGCACTCAACCACAGATGCGATGATTGAAAGCGCAACGGTTGGGGCGGTCACCGCCCGTAAAATGCGCCGACCTAACGAGACGATTTGAAAGCCATGGGCGATCGCCCTCGTTATTTCATCTGGAGTCCACCCGCCCTCTGGGCCAATAGCAACAACCATATCAGGTCGCCCATTGGATTGCATCAACCGTTGTTGAGACAGCACGTACTGGAGATGGGGAGCGTCGTGTCGAGCAGCGCAAAGATAAGCCTTGGGAACTGGGAGTTGATGAATATCTTGATTGGCGGAGAGCGTGGGATTCGGGTCTATAGCCTGAGAATTGACTGTCCATTGCGTCAGCATTGAGCCAAATGATTCAGGCGTCAGCACTTGAGGAACAAAGCGCCGTTCCGATTGTTCAGCCGCTTCTTCTGCAATGCGCTGCCATCGTTCAACTTTTTGGAGACTGGGTTTTAGAATCGTGCGATCGCTGATGACGGGTTGAATCGTCGTTACTCCTAACTCAGTGCAATGACGAACAATGTCATCCATGCCCTGTTTAGGCATCGCAATGATGAGTTTAACGGCAACAGGTAATTCCGTATCACCATCAAGTTCTTCAATGATCGTTGCTTGGTCAGATGATTCAGTGAGTTGGCTCAGCAACCAGCGCCCCGTGCGATCTACTGCAATAAAGCGATCGCTCTCCTGGAGTCGCAGGACTTGTCGCAAATAATGCTGTTGAGACGTCGTGAGGAGAATGCTGTCATTATTCAGTTGCTCTGATGCAATCACTAGCCGCTGCAACTGACTCATAAAATGGAGGAAACTCTTAAGGAACGTGCTATTCAGTTTAGATACTTATAAGAGAGAATGAACTTCAATTATTCTAGGCGATCGCCTCTCTTCTGATGGTTACTGATACGAACACCAGTCACTCCAACTGCCTGCATAGAGCTTCCCTGTGGTGATACCTGCAAGTTCTAGAGACAAGAGATTCACGCAGGCCGTGACGCCCGAGCCACAGTAGACAATAATTTCCTGTGCATCCTTAAGTGATTGCCAGCGCGATCGCTGTTGATTGAGGGAGTATGCAACTCCCTGCTCAGTCGTTACCTCTTTCCAAAAGAAATTGACTGCTCCAGGAATATGGCCTGCAACGGGGTCAATGGGTTCGTATTCCCCTCGATAGCGTTCACCTGAGCGGGAATCAACGATGCAAAGCTCTGGAGATGCTTCCCTAGACAAGATATCGTCTCGATTGACGACCATGGGCGATCGCACCATTGGAACAACATGTCCGTCTTGAGATGTAGGAATGACGAGGCTTGTAGGATGCCTTGCATCTTTCCAGCCTTGAAAGCCTCCATCCAGTACCGCGACTGGGTGATGTCCGAGATATCTCAATAGCCACCACATTCGAGATGCAAATGCGAACCGAGAGTCATCATAGGCAACAACATAGGTCCGTCCGCTTGTGATGCCAATGGAACTCAGCTTATCTGCAATCTGATGGGTATCTGGCAGAGGATGACGACCGCCGTGGACTTGCACAGGGCTAGACAGATCCCGATTCAAATCCAGATAAACAGCTCCAGGAATATGCCCTTCAGCGTATTGGCGATGACCAAGCTCGGGCTCCGATAACGAAAATCGACAGTCCACAATCACTAGGTTGGGGTCGTCTAAGTGTTGAGCTAGCCATGAACACGAAACAAGAGGTGTTGGATAACTCATCGGTAGCAACCATAGAAAAAGGTAGTATTCTTTGCCAGAATACTACCTTCTCCATCCAGAGGCTGGATGACCTAGACGTTAGTTCACTGGGTGGGGCGATCGCCTATGGTCTAAAGTGATGGCTTTGCGATGAATCAATTTTGTCCGTCCACATTCAGGAATCATCATCGTCATCGTCGTCGTCATATTCCCAGCCATCGTTATCCCACTCTCGCTCATCATCACGGTCGATACAGCCCCAATCACATGTGGAGGTGACGACAACAGTGTCATCCCGCACATCGTCATAAACAGTGATCAGGCGAATCACCTCATAAGTGGTGACTGTTGTGCTAGACGACACTGTTGTGACCTGAGTTGAGCGGCCAGGAGCAGAGACGAAAATTGGATCCAGATCTGATCCAAAGGCATAGAGGGTGTAGCCTGCCAGGGCGAAATTACCACGATTGAAGGAGTTGGGATAGACCCCGTTGCGAGAGGGGCGTGGCAATCCACTGACCATAAAGTCGCTAACATCAATTCGGTTGCTTGTTTCTAAAAAAGAAACTTGTGATGACTCATAGCGATTCGAGAGTCGTGTGACGCGCGTGAAATAATCGTAGGCTGTGACGCCTGAATCGATGCGTCCATCAACATTGTTATCTCGGCCCATGACGGTACGTATGATGCGATCGCCTAAGGGATTATCTGATAACACTAAGCTGACTGCCGAGTTTTCTTCTAACAGCTCGAATTCGCTATAGCCCAAGAAATTATGATCTTGGTCAAACAATCGCACCACAACGCGATCGCCTTGATGGAGACCATCAACAAACTGAGCCCGCTGATTCATCCGATAGCGAAAGTCGCCAAGGAGCTTTTCTCCCAGGTACGAGTTGCCTTGCTTTTCTTTCACCGAGATGCGGGCGATCGCCTCTGGAATCGTTGTACGAGCTTGTCGTAGTGCCAGACTAAAATCACCAGACCGTTGATTTGTTTCGGCAGGAAGGGGAGCAACAACAGGTTGCACAGAGGATGTAATAATCTCGCTGTAGGCAACGGATGTGCGTTCGATTCTGCGGTTGTAGTTCGTCACAATGTCCCATCGACCGCTGTCTGCTTGGTTGACAGTGACCTGGGTTTCACGATCAAAATAATCGACGCCGAGAGGCCCACCCCGGAAGGTAAAGGTAATGCTGCCGTCATCGTTGTAGGCAAAGGGAGAACCAGACGAGGGACCATGCATGGAAGGCTCAGCAGTGTAGACTGATACACCACCATTTTCTTGCTCGGCCCGCTGACGCGCGTAGTTTTTCGCCCGATTCAGAATAAAGTTGTGCAGCAAATCGGCCTGACTGATGAGAATGTCAGCCTGGTTGCTAGGGGAGGCAGTCGTCGCGAGTGTAAACCCAAGAGGGCTAGCTAGTGCAGAGAGAGTTGCGATCGCTAGCAATCGAACAATAGTCATGATTATGATTCCTTTTTA
>JBCBLF010000177.1:0-10010 GCA_038520475.1 Cyanobacteria bacterium J06627_8 | reverse complement strand
AGGCGAAACGGAACAGATAGTGCATAGACCGAGATGCTTGCCAAAATTCCAGGCAGCACCTCATAGATGTCATCTGAGAAGTGGAGACCGATTCGCCAAACTAACGCCGTTGCAATTCCAACCAACATCATCGAAATCGCCACTGGGGCTGTTAGGGGTAATTTCAACACTCGAATGACCATGACTGGCCCTAAACTCGCAGCCAGAGCCGCCCATGAAAATGTAACCATTACGAAGACGTTATCTGTGCTGACTAGAGCGATCGCTACGATAACGCTGACTGTGATGAGTGTGCCTAGCTTTGCCCCAGTGTAAGAGCGAGAAACTTTGGGGAACAAATCTTGGGTTAGTGCTGACGAGCATGACAAAATCTGAGCATCGGCAGTAGAGATTGTGGCTGAAAAAAGCCCGACTAAGACCAGTCCCACACAAATCGCAGGCAATAAAGAAGAGGCAAGTTCAGGAAGGGCCAATTCAGCATCGGCGATCGCCCCCAGTTCTGGTAAGAGTACTCGTGCCGTCAACCCCACTGCTGTAGCAGCTAACGAAAACAGTACATTGAAGAGCATGTAGATGTTTCGCGCTTGATTCACTTGATCAGCCGAATCAATCGTCATGGCCCGTACCATGATGTGAGGTTGCCCGACGACACCAAATCCTGATACCGTCCATGCCACTAGAAAAGGCAGAAATCCAAAGCGCAGTGTCGCTGGCGTTAAATCCATTAGAGACGGGTCAATTGAGGTCAAGCTTTCTCTCAGTTCCCCAAATCCTCCGCAGGCGGCGATCGCCACCCCCGACAGCAAGAGCATCGAAACCATCATCAAGATGGATTGAACTGCTCCAACCCAGATCGAAGCCCGAATTCCCCCAGAGATGCAGTAGATTGAGACAACAACTGCGCCGAATACAATTCCAATCCAGCTATCCCATCCAAATAACACGCTCAATGCTTTACTACCGGCTTGGAGCTGGGCAGCTGCATAGGTGCCAAGAAATAATAAGGTAATGACAGCCGCCGCTGTAGAGATCCACTGTCCGCGTTGACTCCCCTGCCCTAGAAACGCGGAGACTGTTTCTGAATTGACCTCCTCAGACACTTCGCGTAGTCGGCGATGAACCGATAACCAAGCAAGTAAGTCACCGACAATGCTTCCAACAGTTAGCCAGATGGCCGAAATGCCCATGGTGTAGGTAAAGCCGATCAACCCGACGAACATAAACCCACTGTTTCCAGTCGCAACGGCTGACAGTGCCATCAAAACAGGGTTGACGTTTCGTCCCGCGAGTAAATAGTCTTCGGTGGTGCTTTGCTTACGACTTCCTGAGTAAATGCCAACACCGATAAATAAAACAATGAAGGTGATGAACGTAATTGAAATAGAGAATTGGTCCGTCATGCCATGGGATTAAACTACCGAAGCAAGGCGATCGCCTTGCTTAACACTTCTTTATATTAATTGGAAAACGAGGTGCCTCCCGTGTTGGGGATCAAAATACATTGATCAATGGCGCAAGATGAGCCCGTGGTCGACATACTGTACAAATAAATATTCTCATCATCAGATATTTATTTGCAATGCTCCTGAATCAGACGCAGTATATATTGACTGCAATACTGGTAGCAGTGTTTAGTAGCCACAGCATTTACTGACAGCGATCGCACTGACCATAAACTGTTACCTCATAAGTTTCAGCATGAATACCTGAACGAAGGTGACTGATATCAAGCTGACTAAACTGCTTCCAAGGAATGTCTTCGATCACACCACACTTATTGCATCGAAAGTGATGGTGCGGGTCAATGTTGGCGTCATACCGACAAACGCCCTCCTCAAGCAGAACTTCGCGAATTAAACCAACATCCCGTAGCGCTTGAAGCGAACTATATATCGTGGCTTGCGAGGAAGTCGGAGCATCTTGGTTTAAGTCAACCAAAATTTGCTCCGCAGTTGGATGATCAGCACGCCCTAGCAAATTTGCATACACCGCAAATCGCTGGGGAGTTACGCGTAAATGCTTTGATTTGAGAGTTTGTACAATTTCTTCTGACTGTAAAGACATGATCATCAAACATTTTTAGGAGTATCAAATCTAAAACTCAACATGAGGGCCTAGTCGGGCGCATTTATGCTAAGTAATCAAGCGAATACAGCTCAGGACCTATGCAAGTCAACCTATATCCAGCGCGCGCTCACAAGCAATAGCAAGTATCACCCAATACCACCTACATAAAGCGCAGTCCCTAGCAGCTTTGAACTTTACTGAGATAGCTATATTAGGATAGCATTTGCTTGTTGGAATTGGATAGATGTCTCTACCATTCAATCTTTAGAATAAGAATTATCCTTGATAAATGTTCAAATAAGAATTATTCTGGTTTAAGTTAGAACTGCAACGCTGAAAACCCACTTCTGGTGATCACAGAAAGCAAGCAGTGTGTTCTAATGATGTTGCAGTTTACATGCGAGTAATATTGCACGCGTGGGCATTTGGCCTTATTCATGGGTTGTCCTGCGACACCTCTGAAGCGCTGTTGTTTAATCGCGACTTTCGAGATTACTCTGGTTCCACTTATCAGGAGGTTAACTATGGCTGTTGTTGAAAAGGTTCCTAGCGTCGTCTTTAAGACTCGCGTTCGTGATGAGTCAGTTGAGGGTCCAAACCCTTATCGTTGGCAAGATACAACGACTCAAAATGTCTTTGCTGGAAAGAAAGTAATTGTATTTTCTCTTCCTGGTGCATTTACTCCAACCTGCTCTTCCAATCACCTGCCTCGCTACGAAGAACTTTATGAGGAGTTCAAGGCAAATGGCGTAGATGACATCTACTGTATGTCGGTTAATGATGCCTTTGTCATGTTCCAGTGGGGTAAGCAGCAGGGAGCTCAGAATGTTAAGCTACTTCCTGATGGCAACGGTGAATTTACTCGTAAGATGGGCATGCTAGTTGACAAGTCAAATCTTGGCTTTGGTATGCGTTCCTGGCGCTATTCCATGCTTGTCAATGATCTCACGATTGAGAAGCTATTTGCTGAGCCTGACTTCGGTGATAACTGCCCAACTGACCCATTTGAGGTCTCCGATGCAGACACCATGCTGGCTTACCTCAAAGGTCAAGATGCACCTGGCGTCTCTCAGCCTCGTAAAGAGTTTGTTGGCTAATCACGAGTTGATTACCTGACTTATCAGGCCTTGACACAGATGCCCAGTGAAGCGCCAATTCTAGATAATAGAGGATGCGTAGGTTGGGTCGAACGAAGTGAAACCTGAAGGATTTAAGGGTTTTGTCGAGTTAGACTAATGCTAATCAACTCATTACTCTAGACTTGATAAGCCACTTGGGTGATCTCAACCAAGGTCTACAGGCATTATGTGGATGAGCTGACCAAACGGTCAGCTCATTCTTTTTTTATGGTTGTGGCAGACCTCAGTGACTAAAAACTGTTAGGAATGACATCGTTGAACGTTTTTTCGTGAGCATAGCTCGCGAAAAACGTTCTCAAAGCTCAGTATCCTGTATGAAATGCGTAAGTTCTGACTGTTCTAGAAACTATTAGACAAGATGCCGTCTGCTCATGATAATGAGGAGTGGTTTTAGGACTTTTCAGCCTGAATGTGTCGTGTTGGACGTCTCTGTAATGAAAGATACCCTTGCTTTCCTGAAAGACAAATTTAGTCGTGCACTTGTTGATGCATTCGGAGAAGACCTAGCGGATACTGACCCGATCTTGGCTCCTGCCAGTAATCCTAAATTTGGAGATTATCAGGCAAATGTCGCGATGTCGTTGGCAAAGCCGTTGAAAAATAAGCCGCGGGCGATCGCCGAGCAGATTGTTCGTCACCTTGATGTCAGCGACATTTGTGAGTCTCCGGAAATTGCTGGACCCGGGTTTATCAATCTCAGGCTAAAAACGAGTTATTTAGAACATCAGCTAAGGGTGCTTCAGAACGATAGCCGACTCGGTGTTGCGCCAGTTGATCCGCCCAAACGAGTTATTGTTGACTACCCCAGCCCTAACATTGCCAAAGAGATGCATGTCGGGCACCTCCGACCCTCGATTGTGGGTGATTGCTTAGCTCGCATTCTCGATTTTTTGGGATATGACGTGTTGCACATCAGCCATGTTGGTGATTGGGGTACCCCCTTTGGAATGCTGATTGCCTATCTCAGGGAAGCTTACCCCGAAGCCTTGTCATCGAGTGAACAGCTTGATTTGGGTGATTTGGCTTCGTTCTATCGCCAAGCGAAGAAACGCTTTGATGCGGATTCAGCCTTTCAAACGGCTGCACGACAATCGGTTGTTGAACTCCAAGCCGGAGATGAAGAAACGCTTAAAGCATGGCGAATTGTATGTGATCTGTCGAATCGCACCAACCAAAAAATCTTTAATGTCATGGGGCTCTCTCCGCTCGTCATTCGAGGTGAATCGTTCTATAACCCTTTTCTGCCAGGTGTAGTCAAGGAGTTAGAAGACCTTGGACTAGCGGAGAAAGATCAAGGCGCGATGTGTGTGTTTCTAGAAGGGTTTACCAATAAAGAAGGAAACCCGCTCCCTATGATTATTCAGAAATCGGACGGTGGGTACAACTACGCAACAACGGACTTAGCCGCCATTCGCTATCGGGTCAATGAAGACAATATCCAGCGAGTGGTTTATCCCGTCGGTGCCGAGCAAACGAATCATTTCACACAAATTTTTCAAATTGGAAAACGGGCTGGTTGGATCACGGACGATCTAGAGTTTGTCCATGCCCCGTTTGGTATGGTGCTGGGTGAAGATAGCAAGAAGCTCAAAAGCCGTTCTGGAGAAGCCATCCGTTTGAAGGATTTGATAGACGATGCTTGGTTGCGAGCGGATCCTGATTTATTCGACATTGTGTCTGCTCAAGATTGGGAGGCGATCGCCCCTGCATTTCTAGAAGAACCTGATTGGGAGACTGCCGCTGCTAACGTGCCGGGTGACGGGGATATCGAACAGAAAATCGCTGCGCTCAAAAAATCAATGGTTGATGCATTGCAGCGCCAAGTTCCGCTCTGGCTCATGGGGCATGAGGCCACACCATCAGCCGCACAATCCGTTGTGGATGAGATTCGTGATGAGCTAGAAAAGCGGTGGACTGAACATCGAGGACTTGGAAGCGATCGCTCCTTGGAATCGATTCTGGCTGACATTCAGGTGATTGGTATCAGCGCCATTAAGTACGCTGATCTCAGCCAAAACCGGACTAGCAATTACATCTTTAGCTACGACAAGATGCTGGCCCTTCAAGGAAATACGGCCCCCTATATGCTTTACGCTTATGTGCGAGTGCAAGGCATTAGCCGCAAGGGTAATGTTGATTTTGATGCGCTCGGAGACGATGCGCCCCTGCTGCTAAAAGATAATACAGAACTCGCGTTAGCAAAGCACATTCTGCAATTAGACGAGGTTTTGTATGACATTGATGCAGATTTGCTACCCAATCGCCTGTGTCAATATTTGTTTGAACTCAGTCAAAAATTCAATCAGTTTTATGACCAATGTCCGGTGCTTCAAGCAGAAGAACCCACTCGCACATCCCGATTGATATTGGCGCATCTAACCGCTCGGACGATTAAGCTGGGTCTATCGTTATTGGGAATTCCTGTCCTTGAACGGATGTAGAGCGTTCTCACGCAAACATGACCTGCAAAATCGACAGGTCATCTGGAAAGGTGGAGCGTCTGCGGATACCTTGTACCGTCGACAGTAAATGGTCCAAGTCTCTAGAATCTGCTTGCTGAACTAATAAATCGACAAATCCATCCAAATCCCAGATGCCGTCATCTTCGTCTAACGGGGTCGATGGGTCAAATGATTCGTACACTCCATCGCTGAAAATGTATAACAGGCTTTCAGACGAGATGACTTGACGATCGCTTTCATAGGTGACATCGGTCATCATTCCTACCGGCAAGTTCGGCGTTCTGAGGCAAGTTGCGTAAAATCCTTTTTCGTTTTTGTTGATTAGGACCGCTGGTGGGTGCCCCGCACTTGCATAGGTCAGCTGTCGGCGTGATTGATTGTAAACGCCATACCAAATCGTAAAGTACTTATCATTTTGATCGTTCATTTGGAACGTTTCATTGAGTGCCTTCAGTACAGCACTCGGCTGGTAGAAGTTCACGTCAGGTAAGGATTGCGATCGCAACACATTCTGCACCGAAATTGACGGCAGTGCAGCTCCTAGGCCATGCCCAGAGACATCCAGCAAATAAAACGCTAAATAGTCGGGGTCAAGCCAGTAGTAATCAAAGCAGTCTCCCCCAAGTTCTCTTGAAGGAATGAATCGCGAATCGACCGAGACCGTACCCACCAGCGGGGCAGGAAGAAGCGATCGCACGTATTGAGCAGCCTCATTTAGCTCAGCCTCAAGTAGTGCCTTTTGGTCTTGAAGATCCCGACTCAATTGTCGAATTCTCAGCCCTGCCCGGATCTTTGCTTTCATCTCATTCAGATCAACAGGCTTCGATAAAAAATCGTCGGCTCCTGTATTAAGCCCGTGGACTCGGTCAGCAACTTCGCCTTTCGCTGAAAGTAGAACAAAAAATGTAGCCGCCAGATCTGGATCAGACTTCACCTCCGTACATACCGAAAGGCCGTCTAAATCTGGCATCACCCAGTCACAAACGATTAAATCCGGCTGAATATCTCGCGCTTTTTCTAATCCCTCTTTTCCGCCACAAGCCACAACGACCTTACAATCTTGGTCTTTTAGAGCCTTTTGAAGCGTAAGCCGAACAATGGGATCGTCATCTATAACAAGGATTTGCGCCATATTAATCCTAATCAAACGATAGGGCTCCTATTGCGTGGAAATGTCAAAGTGAGCTAAAACGGCAATAGGAACAGCCGGAATAAATATCAAATGAAATAAATCTAACCTTAAGATTCATCACCTGAAAGGTATAGTCAGGTCAAACAACATAAAATTATCACTTGCATCGGTTGCATCTTAACGAAATACGGCAGATCCTCTTTGCTTTTTAACCCAAAATTGAATTGAGACACCATTGATATTCGCATTAACTGACTCAAAGCAAGCTCATCGAGCGAATCAATCATCTGCATTTAATTAACCATATACAAGTCACTTAATATTCCAAAACATTGTTCCCAATTCTTTTGGTGCATCCGTGATTTTTCACAAAATTGTGTCGTCATGTAAGAGTTTACAACTCGGGCTTCTCTCTATCCTGATAGCACTTGTGCACTTACGATGAATAGACTAGTTGAATAAATTTAAACGACGGGTGTGAATTCGAAGAAGGGGTTGCTGGCCCTGGGCTGAATTTCGTTATCATTTCTCCTTTGACTAGGATACTAGTTGGCTAAGATACTACTGCTGAAGGTAACAAGGACTTGTGCAATTGAAGCTGTCTCAGAGGGCATCCCTCCAAGTCTCGACTGATTTGAATGCTCTCATTGATGTATTGTCGTGGTTTGACCAATTTCAGAATTCGCTGTTGCCATACGATGTTTGGCTACAGTGTCAGCTGGCGGTTGCTGAAGGTTTCACAAACGCTGTGCGGCATGCTCACCGTGATAAACCCGAAGATACGCCGGTTGACTTGGAAGTTGAGATTCGTGATGAGCTCCTGAATATTCGAATTTGGGATTATGGTCCCGGATTTGATCTCGACGCATTCTTTGAGAATTTGTCGCTTCCGGTCGATGAGAGTGCTGAAGGTGGTCGAGGATTGTCGCTGATCAACCGAATTGCTGATTCCCTCAGCTACACACGAGTTGATGATCAGCGAAATTGCTTGCATATTTCAAAGCGATTCTGAAGGGTTAAGACTCACGCATCCCCTACAATGCACTGAGCTTGAGAATAGTTTTTCGCGAACGCAGCCTACGAAAAACCGATCAACTACCTGAGTTCCAAGGGTATGGGTGCTCAAAAGTTGTCCAGGAATCAATCGACGAGTTAACCAGCGTCGATAGACCTACAAAGCAAGCCACAAATTCCTTCGTGCCCCACATTACCCAGCCTTTTCTCCCAATCTTGTGAGGAGAGGGGACATAGGAATAGCCTCTTAGTTGACTCCATGCATGCAGCGCCCGTTCCCCTCTCTCTCGACATCTAAACGTCTCTCAGATGGCTAAATTCCCCCAACAACTTGAGCTAATGCCCACGCATCGATAAGCCAAAGAAAACCTGTGAAAACTAGCAAGATTACATACATCCATGGTTGAGCAAGCGGCTTCACATCTGATGTGTCAATCGATGTCGATTGCTGAACATATCGAACAAATCGAGCAAACCCAGCCATGCGCATGGGCAGAAGACGAGCCTCGCCTGCTTTGGTGACGAAGTAGTAGACAATTCCGCCTTGTCCAGTTGATCGTGGCTTTAGGGCTACGACATCTGACCACTGCAACGACCACCCTGATCGCCAAATCGATGGCACCCAAGAGGCATAGGAAACACAAAGACCATCCTTGTTGACGCATACGGTTTCTGACAATGTTGCAATGAGAGCTAGCCAGCCGATGCCGACGCCGATCGCCAAAATTGCAGGAGATACGGGTGCCTGAGTTTGATAGGCAAGCAATGGCAATGGCAATACTAACGATCCATACAGACTGTTTAGCGTCAGTCGAATAATCGGAGAAATGCGAAACGTATCATCCCACTTCGATGATCGTTGAGATGCATTAGCAACGTCTTCTTCAGAGGGTGGAGGAGCAACGGGATTAGGGTTCACAAATATGCCTCAGATGGTTAGCTAAAGAAGGACTTATAAGGTCTGCCGTATCTTGTACAGCGACTTGGATAGGGACAGGGAAAAAACTTAACCCTCACCATTAACGCTTTGGCCCTATAGAGATAAGACCTTAAGAGGTAAAGCCTTGGAATAACAAATGACTCTAGGCTCTCATATCTAAAATATGCATTTCAAGGTTTATTGATGACGATGGAACGACAAATCCTTTTATGGCAAATATTTCTGAACGACGTTCCACCCACTTAAGCCAACGCTCAAAAAACCAATGAATAAGCACACATTTAACGTTACGTGTAGCGGGCGGGCCCAGGTGCGATCGCTGCTGATACGGCTAGCACTCCATGCTGACGTGACTGTTAATAGGACGACAACGAGTCCTGCAGGCAAATGGGCAGAGTGACCAAGGGTCCCATACTCCCCTAATGTTCCGACAATTCCAATCCCTAGCAATATCAAGACTAGCGTTACAAGAACGAGGCCCATACTGTAGTGCAGTAGCCTTAGCCATGACGCTTGATATGTTAGATGCCGACGGGTCCACAGGAGGCGACCTCCGGTCAGTGCTAGAAAAACATATAACGTCATCGATAGTCCCATAGACCATGCGGCAATGCGCCACAGCCACAAGAATGAGGGTAAATCCATGGTTTTCCTCTCGAATTCGTTACCCTCATTATCCCTAGTAACCACAACTTGGCAAACTTCTAAGTCTATTGAGCGCGCTTCAAAATACCCCTTCTGTACTTAACTGAGGTGCATACTGCTACAAACAAAAAAGAGCAGGGCCTTCGCCCTACTCTTCAACTCTATTCACCAAAATGTCTAGATATCCCTAGCACGATGAATCAGCTCCAGGCAGAACACAACTCAGCGATGCTAAACCATCATCCCCAACTCTCTGAACCTAGACGGCAACAATCATTTCGGGTAACTGCGCATCTCGAGAATCAACGGCTACAGCATCAACAGGTGCTTGATCGTCTGATGACTGACCTGAATTGCTATCGATACGCAATCGCTCACAAGGAATCGTATCGGACAAGATTGCACTTGCCATCATTCCGCAATGAATCTCTAGCTGGGCCGAAGGAAGAGACTCAAACATCAGGCGCTGGCCAGGGAAAACCACTCGTTCAAAATACCAATTTGGGATGTTTGTGATTCGTGCAATTTGCATCTTATTGGTTGCATTGACGTAGCAACAAACGATCGAACTATCGCTATTTTCTGGTAAGGGATCAAATATCTGAGACATA
>JBCBLF010000176.1:0-10117 GCA_038520475.1 Cyanobacteria bacterium J06627_8 | reverse complement strand
AACGGCACCATCGTCAAATACTAAAATACGGTCAAAATCACTTAGCAATTCCAGATCGTGAGAGACGACGACGATGGGTTGAGTTAGCTCATGCAGGACCGTGCGGATACGGTTTCGATTACGTAAATCGAGAAGAGTGGTCGGTTCGTCGAATACGATGTATGTCGGTTGCATAATGACGACGGCAGCGATCGCCAACAACTGCTTTTGTCCACCGCTCAATAGGTGCGCTGAATGATATCGATGTTCAGTTAATCCATACTGTTCGAGGACCCAATCAACACGGTGTTGGATTTCATGGGTGGGAAGTCGAAGATTCTTCAACCCAAACGCCAAGTCTTCTTCGACTGTTGGAAACACGATTTGGTTATCAGGATTCTGAAAGACAAATCCGACCCGTTTTCGAACAGCTTTGGCAACCTGTCGTGTGGTCATGCCATCGACAATGACATGACCTTCCGTCGGTATCACGAGTCCATTTAAGAGCCTTGCAAGGGTTGTTTTACCCGATCCGTTGCTACCGACAATGCCAATCCGTCGTTCTGTGAGTGTTAGGGTGATGCACTTCAACACATGGCGATCGCCAAACCAATGGCTGACCTCCTTCAGTTCAATCATGGACACGTACTCAGATTCAAATCCGTTCTTTAGAATGACACAATCGCATAGGCTAAGACATCATGACCGTTGCTAATTTTGATCTACATCTTGCATTCATAGCAGCGGCTCCGAAGAATGATGCAGTCATTGAACACATCTGCATCCGACCGACACCCGGGACTCGGCAAGTTGTTGATCGAGTTGTTCTATCTTCGACCGATGGCGCCATGGGCGATCGCTGGAAAACGAGCGCCTGGTTGCGCCTCCCTAATGGTGCTCCAGACCCAAGAGTGCAAGTTGCATTATGTAGCCCTCGGCTCTTGCAACTGCTCCAGGGTCATGGCGATCCTCGCTGCTTAATTGGGGATACGTTTGTGGCAGATTTGGATTTGAGTGAAGCCAATCTCCCCATTGGCCAACGCCTCGCGATTGGCACAGCGGTGATTCAGGTCTCAGATATAGTGAATGATGCGTGTGGCAAGTTTGCTCATCGATTTGGGGTTGAACCCTTCAAGTGGATTCGTAAACCAGAGCATCAGCACCTCCGATTAAGAGGAATCTTTGCTCAGGTGATTCAGGACGGTGAGGTTGGGATGGGGGCAACGCTCCACAAATGCTGATGACATTTATGCCGACTGTGCCGTTTTTGCCTTTAGCCAGTCGATTGTTCGATTCCATGCCCACCAAGGATCGCGATCGCCCCACTCTTGTTGGCAGATTGTGCCGCTAAAGTAGCCAACGTGCCCCCCGTATTGGGTTACCCAAAGGTCGATGAGAGGATTGTGTTGAGTCTCTGTGATTAAATCAGGCACAATGTCGGGATGAAACATGGGGTCATCTGCCGCATAGAGCATGAAGACCGGCTTTGTGATTTCGGATAACCAGGGGAGTGGGCTGCTTGCGGTATAGTACTCTTCCACTGAATCGAAGCCCAGGCGGTGGATCACAAACTCTTCATCAAAATGACGAATGCTATCGGCACGGGCGATCGCCTCATCATTTAGATGTCCGGGGTGGCAGTCATGAATTTGCTTGGCTAAGGCCTTTAACTTTTGGGTAATGGATTGCTCCAGCATCCGCCCAGGAAGCGATCGCCCTAAGAAATCTAAGGATCGATTGGCATCTAAGTTTGGACAGACGACGGCTGCACCGCCAATATCGGTTGGAGCTAGCCCCAGGTCTTCGGCAAGGGTCAGAGAATCAGAATGAACACCCCAAAGCGCTAATTGCCCTCCGAGGGAATAACCGAGAAACCAGTAAGGAGGCGGACATCCCAGTGCTTTCGCTTGAGCCGCAATATGGACAAAATCTTTACCTTCATGGAGGCCGTCAGATGTGAGGGCTGGCGATAGCATGGCCGTTGTCCCGTGGGCACGCCAGTCAATGCCAATAACAGTGTAATTCTCTGCACAGGCCTTGTCTCGAAGAATATGAAGGGCTTTCTGCTGGTCAAGGTTGCCCACGATGCCATAGGTGATGATGATGGTGCCGATGCTCTGGGTAATGGCGGCCCATTTGTCTGACGCTTCTAAATGAACTGGTGATGAAATTTGTCCGAAGATAGGAACGTGGCGATCGCCTGTGAATACGTGATCAATCAACCATCCATTTGAGGGAATGGACGGTTTAGAGAATGTTGAAACGGATTCGGCAGTTGACGGTTCAATTCGAGGATCAAACAGGCTTTGGTATTCTTCGAGCCTCCAAGCTGCGTAGAGGGTCATGCTCCATCCGCCCCGCGCAAACCACGGGGGCAAAAATTTTTGGCTGGATGGGGTTGATTGCTTCGTTGCGTTTCTTAGCTTAGCTAGCATCGTGAGCTATGAGCTTGGCTGTGAACTGTGGACATTCAACGCATATTCTCGAAAACGATTGAGATCTTCTTGAATAGTGGATTCAACTACTTTTCCGAGAAATAAGTTATCCATCAGTCTTCCCAAAAATCCTGGAATCGCATAGGCGATTGATAGCTTGACAATGCTGGAATCTCCTCGATCGTAAAACCGAATTGCCCCTCGATTCGGTAACCCGCTAACAGATTCCCACTGAATAATCTGGTGGGGCACGATTTTTGAAATGCGTGATAGCCAGCTGAACTCAAGTCCACCAGTTTCGAGCTTCCATTTCGATAAGTCGGGGTCATCTTCCAGGATAGACACCGAGTCAATCCACTTCATCCAGCGCGGCATCTGTTCCAGGTCAGACCACAATGCCCACGCCTGGGTGATCGGGATCTCTACTTCGATCTGTACGCTGTGTTCTAGCCAGTTAGACATGATGAGATTCTTCGGTGCGTTTGTCTATGATTGTAATAGTCTTTTCCATTGCATAGAGATTGAAGTTCCAGAAACACATTTGCAGGCGCACGCCTTGGACACAGAGATCAATCCCTGATGATGATACGCAAAAAGCATACACTCAAGACGATGCATCAACTGTTATCAGTGATCACGCAGCAGTCGCAACTGAAGGTGATGACAATGGGGTCGAACTCATAGCATCTAAAACCGCTTGAGCCGCCTGACGACCTGAAATAGTTGCCCCTTCCATGCTGTCAATATAGTCTTGCGCCGTATAGCTACCCGCAAGGAAGAAATTTTCAACTGGAGTTTTCTGATCGGGGCGATATGGATCCATACCGGGTGCTTCTCGATAAAGAGACTGAGCCAGCTTGACGACGCTGTACCAAGTCATGTTGAGATCACGGGCTGATGGAAAGAGGTCTTTTACCTGTTGTAGAACGTGCTGGGCGATCGCCTCATTCGACTGTTTGATAAACGGATCGCCAGGCGTTAAGACCGCCTGAATCAACGAGCCTTGTCCCTCACGGTAGTAGTCGCTTGGGCTTGCCAATGCCAAATCGGCGAAGCAGGAAAAATCGGCATCTGGCGTATAAAGGAGGTTGTCAATCCCAGCTGCATGGTCGAGCTGTTGCCGTTCAGTGCTGTTATTTAACTCAGTTACCCACCCATCAAACCGAAGCTGAACGGTTGCCACTGGAACCGTATCGAGCTTGTAAATATTGTCAAATTCACTCCACTGGCGCCAAGCTTCCGGCAACAAGCGTTGAACACCGGGCACGTCACAGGCACAGACGTACGCATCAGCAGTGATAGTTTCCTCAGTCTCACCATTCGCAACAACAAGTCCAGTCACAGTTGGGCGATCGCCCTGTTGGTCAAACATCACCTCTCGAACGCGGCGTCGAGTAAAGACTTCAGACCCACGGGCAGCCAAATAATCCAGGATTGGCTTGTGCAAGTATTCATGGGGTGATCCTTCCAGCATTCTCAATACCGATGCTTCAGTTTTAGCGGCGAAAAACTGAAAAATCGTCAACATACAGCGAGCTGAAATCTGCTCAGTGTCAATAAATCCAAGGGCATACGCAATGGGATTCCACATACGTTTGAGGCTCCCATTTGAGCCACCATGACGTCGGAACCAATCAGCGAAGCTGATTGAGTCGAGGTCACGAATAGTTTTCATCGCGCCATCAAAATCGATGAGCCCACGCACAATAGGGCTGGTGCCTAAGGCGATAGAATTCTGCAATTTGTCTTGAGCAGAGAGCTGAGAGGTTGTGAAAAATGCCTTCAATCCGTTGAATGGAGCACCTGTGATAAAGCGGAAGTCGAGGGCACCTGTTTTCCCACCACGATTGATAAATGTGTGGATATGCTCTTTCAGGCGGAGATCGTTGAAGGCTCCAACTTTTCGCATGAGATCGAATAAGTTGTAATAGCAGCCAAAGAAAACATGCAGACCCATTTCGATGTGGTTTCCGTTGGCATCAACCCAGCTACCGACCTTGCCGCCGACAAACGGACGTGACTCAAAGATTTGCACTTGGTGCCCGGCATCGGCAAGCTCAACTGCTGTGGACAATCCGGCTAGCCCTGCTCCAACAATTGCGATTCGCATTCTTATGACATCCAATCCAGTGTTACAAAACCTCAATGCTGAGCGAATTTGATCCTCATTTCAAAACTCGATCGGAGCGTTCTCCGTAGTGCTCATCTATCAAGACTGGAATAGCCAGTGTCTTTGAGCAGTTAACAACCGAACTTTGAATGAATCTTCGACCAACCTTCGCTCCGTATCTTTTACGTATTGTAAAGGGATGCGGGTAAAAATGTTGGTCTATTAAGGGATTAACGATGGGTGAGCAAAAGCTGTGACGGACTGAGGCCCTGGGTAAAACTTGTTTCTGGATCCAACTTGTTTGCTATCGACGCTTAGCGGTTGTTCGCTTCTTTGTTTGCTTTTGTTCCCTGACTGTTGAGGTTTTGACTCTCGCTGGTGGAACAGTAACGGGGCCAGTGTCACCTTTTGAGACGGGAATGGTGAAGTGGAATTGGCTTCCTTTGTCTCGACCTGCGGATTCTGCCCAAATTCGGCCACCGAGTTTTACAATCACTTGCCGACAGATCGCGAGCCCCAGTCCAGTGCCGCCTGCGGTGCGACGGAGGGCTCCCTCTTCTTGGTAAAACCGCTCAAACACAGCTTCCAATCGATTGGGTTCAATTCCTCGCCCAGTGTCTTTGATGGTGACTTCAAGCATCCCTTGGGAGTTGCGGTTTACTTCGATCGTTACCTCGCCTTCCGGTTTCGTGAACTTACAGGCGTTATCTAGTAGTTTGGATAAGACTTCGACGAGCCATTCACCGTCAGCCCGCACGAGGGGCAACTTACTCGGCACATGAGTTGTGATTTTGGGCAGGGGTTCGTGCTGCTGACGCGTACGGATACTACTCAAGGCTAAGCTAATGCATTCTTCTAGAGAGAGGGCTTCAAGATGCCATTCAACTCGACCGCTTTCTAACTGTGAAAGGGTTAGAAAGTCTTGAACGAGTTTACGTAGTCGCTCCGCATCATCTAACGCCGTGCTGAGCATGACTTGGCGCAGCTCCAGAGACATATCAGGTTCGCTTGCTAAGCTTTCAAGACACACTTGAATCGTTGATAACGGTGTTCTTAACTCATGACCTGTAATGGCAATGAGATTGCTGCGGGTCACTTCCAAGGCTTCGAGTTGCTGATTGAGCTTGCCTAAATTGGCATACGATTCTGCCTGTATTAAAGCAATTCCTAATTGAGCGGCGATCGCCTCTACCATTGATTGGTCATCGGAAGACCAACGATACTGATTATTGGCACAGCTATGGAGCTCGATTATGCCAATCACTTGGCCTTGATGAATAATCGGTACCATCAGCCATGACCGAATGCCCCACTGGCTTACTAGTGATTTCAGCTCATCATCAACAATCTCTTTGCTATTCTGAGTGTCTTCAATGGCGATCGCTTCTTTCGTATTAACGATGGTTTGAAAGAGCGGGTTATCTTGAAGCGGCCAAGCGTAATCTAAAAGGGATTGTGTCGATGCACCATTTAAGAACTCATGCTGAATGACGGCATGGTCGTCGGTTGGTTTACACGGATAAATAATGCAGCGGCATACCTCCATTGCTTGCCCTAGCTCCTGAGCTGCAACCGTAAAAATTTCCGTTGGATTGAGCGATCGTCGAATAGCAGCCGTCACTAAGTTAATCAACCGCTCCCGACGCTCTTGTGCAGAAATGGAGCGATACGCCTTCTGTAGCTTATATTGACCAGCTTGAAGATATGTAATTAACCGTTGAGCAAAAGGGTCTGGATCAATTTCTTGATGGTCGACCGACGGTTTAATCTCCAACGGTGCAAGGGCTTCCGACACCTTCTCCATCAACTCAGGTCGATAGCTTGCAACCCGAGACAGCAATAATTCTGCAGCCTTACAACTTACTTGGCGATCAAATGTCCAGATGCCCTCGAATCGACGTGTCTGATCCATCGCCAAGCGTTCATCTGATGACGCACGTTCATCATTGCGCCAATGCTCACGGCAGATGAGGCATGCAGAATACTTTGGACCAATAACGACCAGATGCCATTCGTTGCTCAGTGCATCACCTGGTGTGAACGCCACCTTCTCATAGGTCTCCGATTCATTCTTAAAATCGGTTTCGGGTGCAGCTAACACATAAACGTGTGGCGAAATCTGAGCAATGCGTCGATAACGTTGAGCTTCTTGACGATAAAAGCGTTCTCGTTGAAAGTTGGCAATGACAAGCGGATTTCCAGCTCCAGCTAGAACAAGATCTTCAATTGCATGAGAGAGAGCTGTCAAAGACGACTTGAAATACATCTGAGGCCGCAAGTCTGGCATGGCAGCAAGAAGATCGTCCAGCACAGAGACGGATGCATACCGATTGGTCGATTGACGTGGATCAGTCATCGTTAAGAGGTGAGGGAGTTCCCAATCAGAGTAGCGAAGGAGAATTGACGGTTCTCAGTAGCCAAGCATACCGTCACATGACTACTCTCAGCGACAAACGAAAGGAATAGCTACAGACAACTGTATATCTTCATCATGCACTGAACTGGAGACGAGTGGAGCAACTCTGATGAATTTAAAGAAATGTATCAATCTTCTCGTGCCTCATACTCCTTTTATGAGCTTAATGCAACGTCATCGTGTCACAAATGCATCAATCCGATTTGAACGTCAATTCGATTGCAGTAAATGTGCTGATATTGAGCTGAGTAGATTGAGTCACGAATCGTCACGAGAGAAGGAATACTTTGCTGTAAAGTAGCCATATGTATGACGATAACGACCTAAACGTCCTGGATGACGCCAGCGCTTTTCAGAGTCCATTGGACCACATGGGCAGCCTTGTTGCCGATGATGCTGAATCTGCGGTTGATCCAGATGAAATGCTCGCGCTGCTGCAATCTGATGACAATCAGCAGCGGATGTTGGGTGCGCGCGCCTTTTGTGAAATTCAAGATGACCGTGCCATTCCGTATCTCATCCAGTATTTGACACATCCATGTCCGCTGATTCGTGTTAGTGCTGCCTATGGATTGGGTCGTAATCCGAGTACTGACGCTGTGGAACCACTCATTCACCAGCTGCATCAGGACTGGAACGGGTATGTTCGCAAAGGCATTGTTTGGGCTCTTGGAAACTGTCGCGATCGCCGTACGCTTGAGCCACTCATTTCTGCGATGCGCAACGAGATTTCTGCCGTTCGACTATGGGCTGCGAGTGCCCTTGCCCAGATGGCAAGTGTTGACTACGATGCCACCGTCAAATCGATTCCACCGTTAATCGAAGGGCTTCGCCGCGATTCAATTTCTGCCGTTCGGAGCAACTGTGCGTGGGCCGTCGGTCAGCTTTGTCGTGAGCTTCCTTCTAATGTCATTTATGCAACGGCTGTGGATGCGCTCATTGAAGCCTTTGCTGAAGATGACGATCTGGGGGTTCAAGAAGATGCCCGTGCCGCCGTTCTGAAACTTGGAGATCCGAGAGGGCTACAGGTTATTGAAGAAATTGAACAAGCCCGCCTATTTGATTACTGATCAACGACTAGCGCCAGTCTTAATGGATAGCTGAAGCCAGATGATAGTAACGTTCAAGCTGGTTATGGTCAAAGCTAACGGCATGTCAATCTAAACAGCATTCCATTTGAACTTAGACCGACGGGGCACATCGAAGTAGGTGCGATTAGAAAAAAGTCATTACGAACCTGTCCATTTCTTGCCTAACGTTGACTGAAAGCTTAACTTTGCCCAGAAGGCTAGACATCACTCGCTGTGCTTGGCAAGAAAACGCAAGGAGAACTTAATTGAGTCAGCAAAAACCGAAAGAAGGAGAATGCCTATTCAATCAGGAAGGGAATTTAAGGTGACCTGAATGTCTCAGATCAAGTTCTCCTGCGCATTGATTCAATTGGAAGGGAACTCGTAGAGTTCTTGTAAAGGATTATAAACCGATAAATCATAGATTAAAATCATAGAAGAATGTTTTAATGATAGACTTAGTTCTATGATAGAAAAGATTAAAGGGTCGCTATTTGGTCGGAAGTACTGATTCTGGAGTTCATTGATGTGAATTCCAGGCCTCGCTGCTCCAATGTTGGCGGAGTTGAATCTAGTTTTGCTAACTGACTAAATGTCTCCGATGACCCAGGTAATGAGTTGAGGTCAATTTCCTGACACCTTGTGCGTGTGAATCGATGTTGACCTTTAGCTGTGATGTAATGTTTACCGCCTGATACTTCGTGTTAAGGCAATGAGTAAGGTTGGAACCTCCGCTGAGTGCGGATTTCACACCTAGAACTAGCCCATAGAGGCCTATATTTTACGTAATTTAAAGTAGGAGCTGTGACGAGTGATACATGCAACGCTGCATCAGTTTAAAGTGTTTGAAGCAACCGCCCGTCATGGTAGCTTTACGCGTGCAGCTGAGGAGCTGTATTTGACTCAGCCAACTGTGTCGATGCAGGTCAAGCAGCTAACAAAAGCGTTAGGACTTCCACTGTTTGAGCAAATTGGGAAGCGACTGTATTTAACTGATGCTGGACGAGAACTGTATTCAACCTGTCAAGATATTTTTGAAAAGCTTGAGCAGCTAGAGATGAGGGTTGCTGATCTCAAGGGCATGAAGCAGGGCCATCTAAAGCTTACCGTTATCACTACGGCAAAATATTTTGTGCCTAGACTGTTAGGTCCGTTTTGTCAGCAATATCCTGGGGTGGATGTGTCACTGCTGGTAACGAACCATGAGCGTGCGATCGCCCGGTTGGCTGACAATCAAGACGATTTGTATGTCATGAGCCAGTTGCCAGAGCATATTGACGTTAAGGCTCATCCATTTTTAGATAATCCGCTGGTCGTAATGGCTCCTAAGAACCATCCCTTAGCGGGCAAGAAAAATATACCGATTACTGAGCTATCAGATGAACCGTTCATTATGAGGGAGTCTGGTTCGGGTACTCGAAAAGCCGTGCAGGCCATGTTTGAGAAGCATGACGTGAATGTACGTGTGCGTTTAGAGTTAGGGAGTAATGAGGCGATTAAACAGGCAATCGCTGGAGGGCTTGGGTTGTCTGTGCTCTCTTGCCACACCTTGACTCCCGAAGGCAATACAGGTGAGCTCACGATCCTTGACGTGCAGGGATTCCCGATTGAGCGTCAATGGTACATTGTGCATCTGGGCAACAAACAGCTCTCAATCGTAGCGAATACATTTTTGGACTATCTCAAAGCTGAAGCTCGTTATCTAGCTGACGGCATCATTGCTCTGCAAGAAAAACTGCTGGGCCAGCGAGAATCTGTTCAAGTGACAAGCCCAACCCTAGTTCGAAAATAGTCATTGGTGACGGAAATACCTGTTGATGAACCGCTGACATTGAAGTGATGATGTCAGCAGCTGAAGCAAAGGTTCAACCAAAGAGACTGACAGGCGATCGCCCAAGGAACAGTCGTCAATTTGGATTGCTTCCATCACTGTTGAATCAGAGGACGCCTGAAAAGGTGTCCGAAAATTAGCCCTGAGCCATCAACTATCGCAGCAACAATGGCAGAATAGAGTAGATTTAGTCAAAATTCTAAACATTTGGAGTGCCAATTGATGGCACGATCCGTTCCGTCCGAAGTGGCAAGGGGCTAGTAGCGCATGGGTAGA
>JBCBLF010000175.1:0-10147 GCA_038520475.1 Cyanobacteria bacterium J06627_8 | reverse complement strand
TTATGCAAGTCCGCCGTATCAAATGCATATGTTTGTGAGCAGATTGCCCTTAGCTCTACCCACAAAACTGCATAGAGTTTTTAGTGATGGTGGACGTGAGGATGCGATTCCTCATGGGAGTGATCATGGCCATGAGGATGACCATGACCATGATGATGGTGATGACCATGATGATCAGCATGTTCTTTTGCAATTTGTGCTGCTTGAATCGTCGCCAATGATGGATTGACGGCTAGTGATTCTTCAGCTAGCAAATCTGCAATCAATGGGCTCGCCCAGCGAGCGGTCATTTGCATGAAGTTTGGATGATCGTTCACACACGGCAATTGCACGAATGTCACGTCTGGACGTTTTTTCTGAAGATCATGAACGATATGTTCAACATCTAGCAGCGTTTCATGGTTTTCAGTTGCAAACCCAATTGGAGCAAAGATAATGGCAGTTGCACCAAGCTCCATCAGATTTTTCGCTGCCAGCTCAGCATTTGGCTGAGTCCATTTAATCATGGGCGTTTGGTGATTGAGCCAACCAACAGAGATCAATGGATACTTCGTAATCAGTTGATCACGCACGCTGTCGTACAGCGCCTGGCTTTCGACAATACCGGAGGTAAATCCTTTTGCCTCATGGGGACATCCATGATTGAGAAGAACAATACCAATTTGAGACGGCAAATGAGCCACAATCAGATCATTCTGAATCCGCTCTTCAACTAACCGAGCCATTAGATTAATGTAGTCGGGCTGGTTATAAAAAGAAGGAATGTATCTTAGCCCTTTCACCCAATGACTCTCAGAATCAGCAAGGTTAGCCAGTGCATGATTAACCTGCTCAATTGCAATACCACTAGTGAAAATGGAGTCGACCACAAGTAAGGGATAAATTAGGATCTTATCGAATCCTTGTGACTTGATCTCTGCTAACACTTGGCGAGGTAAGAACGGAGCACAGAAGTTGAAGGCCTTGAATACTTGGACGCGATCGCCCCACTCTTGCTGTAAGTATGATTCAAGCCCTGCACGCTGCTGTTCAAAGATTGCGTTATGCGGAGAGATAAAATTACCGTGTTGATGCCCCCACTCATGGAGGTCAAATACAGCCAATAGCTTAGCTAGTGGAGGGTAGATCCAGGTTGGAACAGGAGCGAATTTTGCAGTTAATAGATTTAAGGCTTGCTCATTGTAATTTGCAAAGTCATCGTAGCTTTCGACTTCGCCATAGCCCATCAGCAGCACAGCAACGCGGTGATTACTGGAATCTGCATTGTCATGATGGTCATGGGGCTCATTTGAAAGATGTACAGGCGTAACCACAGAAATGCCTCCCTCGAATACTGATAGTTACGCTAACACTACCTATCTAAGACCACAGGAATCTTAGGACTTAATACAGGATTCAATGGCGCTCAAACTCTAGGTATAAGTGCATATTCAGGCATTTTGTAGAGCAAATGGTTTCGCTTATTTGATGGCGCAAATCCATTTAACATCGAGCCACTGAGCAAACACTATCCATATCAGCATGAGGTAAAAAACTAGCCGTTGGTCGACCAACGAGTCCATTTACCGCGTTAAGGAGTGTGTCGAAAGTGTAGGTCGGGTTAAATTTCCTGAGATACGACTGACTTCGAATCCCCGTTGTAATCGCGACTGTTGGAAGTCCCACAGCCTGCCCAGCAGAAATATCAGCTTCGGTATCTCCGACCATCCAAGCTTGAAGCGGGTGACCATGTCGAGAGAGATGATCGTGCCATGCCCGCTTGAGTAGCGCCACTTTGCAATCCACGCTGTTCACATAGGCCGCATCTGTATCGCAGGTTCCATAGATCTCGGAGAAGAAGGGCCGTAGGCCACACTCGTGCAGAAGTTGAGTGGCCTGCTGTTGACATCGAAGCGTCACTAGGACCAGTTTTACACCCTGTTGATTGAGTAAATTAAAGGCCCATCGAGTACCCGGTTGGATACGATCATGATGAAGGAGGTGCGTTTGGTTAACTGTTGTCCTGACTCGTGTGAGGAAGGCATCTGTATCTTGCTCATGTAACCCAGAGCGAATCGCAATTTCGCCGTCGGGTACTCGATGCTGCTTCATTTCCCAGAACTTCTGTTTGGATAAGGGCTGAATGGTTGGCGATCGCCTAGATACGGATTCAGCTCGAAATGCATTTAGCCCAGACAGGTAAGTTCGATAATAACGCTCTGATACATCAACGATGGGACCATCCAGATCGCAAAAAATAGTCCTCTTACTGATCATGAATTGTCTCTCCTAGTTGATGCCCATCAAACTCAATCATCAAAATGGATAGTATTTCCTAAGTCTTCTTGCACAATATAACAAATCTTTAATATATGTTCATGCTAGTCCACTCAATCTGGATTGTCGCCCGAAAATCCCGTTTGAACGTTCAGCATAATTTATATCGGTATAATTACAGGCCATTGATGACTGCGATCGCATGACGTCACGATTTGGCGACGTTTACAAAGAAATGAGGATTTTGGTGCACAAACTGAATGAGCTCTGGAAAAAACACTAGAAATTGATGGTTAAACGCCTCATAGTGCTGAATCAGTTCTTCAACCGAACCATAGAGTGAATTCGTGCGGCGCAGGCGCTTCGAGACTCGGTTAAGCACTGATTCAATCCCTACAACGGATTGGTAGGACTGGAGCCAATCTTCTGCAACGAGTTTTTGAACAATTGGATGTACACGATCGGGTAAAAATCCTGCGTAGCTCTTGAGTGAGCGGTACGTCTGCTGCGAAAAATCAGTCAGCGTTAGGCTTGAATACTGATTCCAATGCTGGCATAGGAAGTGGTCATAGCAAATATCGATGATGATGCCGGCAAATCGCCGTCGAGGAGGGCTAATCAATGCTTTGGTTTCGCGTACAGTTGGATGGTGATCAGTGAAATTATCTATCGCACGATGCAGCCAGATACCGTTCAACGTTCCAGAGCTGAAGCGAGAATCAGGCTGACCTTTGACAAAGTCCCCGAGCAAGCTACCCATTCTTGAATCAGCCGTATCTTCAGCGAAATAAAGATGAGCAAGAAAATTCATGGCAGATGGGTATTTATCAGGTTAGTTCAGGCAGTTCAATGCAGGTGGATCATCGTCAGAACGCTTTATTTACACGACTGATGTATTGAGTCTGATCACCATCATCTGATTCCCTCCTTTTTGAAACTCATAGCCAGACCTAACAATCGATACAACGTAGTTTGCTTGTTCTAGCGTTGTAGTCAATGCGTCGATGTAGGGCGATCGCTCCAGCATCAGGGTAAGGAGAGGAAAAATGCGCACCTCTTTGCTGACCCGCAGTAGCTCAGCGATCGCCTGTTGATGAAATACCTCTCCCAACTGGTCAGAATAAAGGAAAAGAAAATGGGAGCACAGCGCGATGTCAAAGTGATAGTCGGGAAAATTAAGGTGCGGTAGTTCGCCAATCTGATAGCGTTTGTCTCGTAAGCCAATCTCATAGTCGGCCAAGAATCGCTCTATTGATTGGACACGGCTTTTTTTCAACGCATCTGGTGATGCATGATAGGTCCACACATAGTCATCTGATGTTGCGGCGACCTGCTGGATGATATCGTCGACCACTGCATCAAATTGCTGGCGAATATCGGAGGCAGAAAATTGATAGAGCGGATCAACAGAGGTGATTTGGCTGCCGTGCTGCGTTGCTTCTGCATTGAAGCTGGCTGGCCCGTCAGCAATGCCTAAAATAGTGGATTGAAGGTCGGCTTCAGACAGATTGAACATCTTGATGTATTCATCGAGCGATCGCCCGAATGGAATCACTTTCTGAAGCGTAACTCCCATGCTTAAAATCGCGTTCCTTCTGTGAGAGTGTCTGACAAATCCACTCCAGAGATATTAGCATCTCGCAAGTTGGCATGTCGCAAGTCAGTTTCTCTTAGCTGTGCTCCTTGAAGATTCGCCCCTCGAAGATTTGCCCCAGTCAAGTTTGCACCCGACAGTATGGCTCCTTTCAAATTAGCCCTGCGCATCAGAGCATAGGATAAGTCTGCATCAAGGAAGTTTGCTGTCTCGAGCTGTGCTTCAACCAAGACGGCTCCGGTGAGGTCAGCCTGACCAAAATTTGTGTTGTAGGCATTGACTTGATCTAAGTTGGCATCCCGCAGGCAGCATTGAAAAAAATTGGCAAGGGAAATGTCGGCTCCTTTCATGCGAACGCCCACCAACCGCGCCGCTTGAAAGATCGAATATTGCAACTTTGCTCCAGTTAAATCTGCATTGGACAAATCAGTTTTACTGAAGTCAGTCTTGAGCAGAATAGCCTGCTGAAGATTTGCACCGCATCCCATCGCATTATGTAGAACGGCTTCTCGGCAATTGACCTGAGAGAGTTGCGCGTGACGGAAATCGGCATTGCCCAAGTAAGCAAAACTGAGATGCGCCTCATGAAAATTGCCATTTTGTAGATTGGCTCCGTAGAGGTCTGCCTCCCTCAAATCAGCGTGGGAAAAATCGGCGTGTTGTAGATTTGTCTTGCTCAGATTAACGGTATAGAGCAGTGCAAAGCTTAGATTCGTTCCTTGAAGTTGAGCATGGGTTAAATTGGCAAGGCTCAAATCAGCCTCTTCCATGTCTGCATTGGACAGATCTGCTTTTTCTAGGTTTGCTTCCTGAAAATCAGCACTATATAGGTCGGCTCCGCAGAACTTCGCTTCACGGAGATTCAGCCGACTAAAATTAGCTAACTTGAGATTTTCGTGACTCAAGTCATGGCCTTGGAGATCAACCTCCGAGAGGATAATTTCATTGCCTCTTGGCGCATCTTTAACATTTAGATTTGCGACTGTAGAGGTACGAGCTGATGGACTCTGCCGCTGTCGACTGTCTTTCTTTTTCCCAGAAGAGCCTCTTCTGTTTTGCATAGAGCCGGTTAAAGGGTCAACAACCGAGGCGGTTGACGATTCTTCGGTGGCAGATGCCTCTTGGGGTGAAATGATTGCAGACAGATTATGTTCGTCGAAGGCTGACGATAGCCCCTCTGCCAGTGACTGATAATCCATAGATTCGTACGATAAGCGGGAAACATCCAATAAGACGCTCAGCTCTCTGCCCCATACACAGCTCTATTGAATGATGATGGATATGCCAAAAGCATGTTCAGCTTTTCTATATAAGGGCTTCTCACCAAGAGAATGATTGAAGAGCTTATATTAAAGCCTCATTAATGAGGGTTGGGTTTTCAACGCCAGATTTGGCATGGACATGGCTTCACACCTAATAACGAATTCATCACCAAGTCACAACGATCAGGATGGGTGATTAAAGATTCGTAGGGGTGATTAGAGAAATAATTTATAGGCAGGATTTTGATTCTCATCCCAATATCGATACCCTAAGGTGTCGAGAAATCCTTGCCATTCACTCATTTCTGATGGAGGGACCTGCATGCCAACCAGGATTTTGCCGTAGTCGGCTCCATTATTTCGATAGTGAAATAAGCTGATGTTCCAGTTTGGGCTCATCGATGAAACAAAACGCATGAGCGCTCCGGGACGTTCAGGAAATTCGAATCGATATAGCTGTTCGTTATGGGCTAAAGGCGATCGCCCCCCCACCATGTGACGCAGATGGAGTTTGGCTAGCTCATTATCCGTCAGATCCAGTGTTGTAAATCCCTGGACCTCAAACTGCTCCATCATATGATTGGCATCATCGCGGTTTGCAATTTGCAATCCCACGAAAATGTGAGCAATATCATTGTCAGCGATGCGATAGTTGAATTCCGTGAGATTGCGTTTACCAATCACATCGCAGAACCGTCTTAAGCTACCGGGTTGTTCTGGAATGGTGACTGCAAAAATAGCTTCCCGTCGTTCTCCGAGTTCCGCACGCTCTGCAACGAATCGTAGCCGATCAAAGTTCATATTAGCGCCGCATGCGATCGCCACAAGGGTCTGCCCTCGAATCTGTTCGCGTTCGACATACGCCTTTGCCCCGGCGATCGCCAATGCTCCAGCAGGTTCTACGATAGATCGTGTATCTTCAAACACATCCTTAATCGCAGCACAGGTGTCGTCGGTACTCACCAAAATAATTTCGTCAATATAGGCTTGACACAACCGAAAGGTTTCTTCGCCAACCTGCTTAACGGCTACTCCGTCGGCAAACAGGCCAACCTGATCCAGTGCAACACGATGTCCGGCTTGGAGCGATCGATTCATGGCATCCGCATCAACCGGTTCGACACCGATAATTTTGACCTCTGGTCTTAAGCGCTTGACATAGGCGGCAATGCCAGAAATTAACCCGCCTCCACCAATGGCAACAAAAATAGCGTGAATCGGCTGCTGAAACTGCCGCAAAATTTCCATCCCAATGGTTCCCTGCCCAGCAATGACATCCGGGTCATCAAACGGATGAATAAACGCTAATCCTTTTTCATCCGATAGCTGGCGGGCATGGGTATAGGCATCGTCATAGGTCTCGCCATGCAGCACGACCGTCCCACCTCGCGCCTTGACGGCATCGACCTTGACGTGAGGTGTGGTTACTGGCATCACGATGATGGCATGGGTTCCGAGTTGCCGCGCACCCAATGCGACGCCCTGAGCATGATTTCCTGCGGAAGATGCAACGACTCCTTTAGATAGCTGCTCTAAAGGGAGCTGTGCCATTTTGTTATAGGCTCCGCGCAGCTTGAACGAAAAGACGGATTGCATGTCTTCTCGCTTCAAGAGCAGGCGATTGTTGAGCCGAGTGGATAGATTGAGCGCAACCTCGAGCGGTGTTTCATCTGCCACATCATAGACGCGCGCTTTTAAGATTCGTTCAAGGTAGTCAGAGGTCATGGTCTGTTTCGCTGAGGTCAATCGCTCACGATGCGGGTTTCACTCGCTGCCGATAGCACCAAGTGTTCTATCTTAATCTGGTTTGGTGAAGGGCGACTCAAGTTTGATGAGGCGATCGCCAATTTTTGTTGAAATTGTTACTTTTAGGGCTTATCCAAGCTTCTACATCTAGAGCATTTTTGTGGATAGTCGCGGGCTGAACCTGCCGCTATCCACAAAAAATGTATAGTTCTTGGTTTTGTTGAAATCAGCATTCCACGCAGAGCCTTTTCAAAAAATTTGGATTCTTTTTAGCCCTGAACATCAGATAAAGTTGAGCATTATCGAGTAGTCAATGGATAATGAGCGGTTAGACGCCTACCCACCGTCAATGTCACCGACAATTTCTTCATGGCCAATCTCGTCGTATCTTACATTTAACGTGTCTAGACCCCTTCAACTGCTATGGGCCTTTGTAGGGCTACTGTTAACAATTGGTGGAACCTTCATTGAAGTATCGATTGCAGGGATTCCACTTGAATGGTCAGCCCCTCATTCTCTTGGGGTGAATTGGCAGCTTGGGGCAATGCTCTTTGTCGGTTGCATGGGGGGACGCCATGCCGCTGCAATTTCCCAGATTGCATACATTTTTCTGGGGTTAACGTGGTTCCCCATTTTTACCTATGGCGGAGGAATCCGATACGTATTCGAGCCGACGTTTGGGTATCTTTTAGGATTTGTGCCCGGAGCATGGGTCTGTGGGGTGCTCGCACTGAAGTTTCAAAAAAGACTCGAACTGCTCGCACTAAGCTGCGTATGCGGGCTTCTCACGGTCCATCTCACTGGAATTAGTTATCTATTCGTCACCCATTTTGTAGACAATGAAAATACACGAACCCTACCGTCTCTGCTGGGTGATCTGTTGAACTATTCGGTAATTCCGGTTCCGGGACAGCTTGCGATCGTTTGCGCTGTATCGCTGATTGCTTATATCTTGCGCTCTATCATGCTCTATTAACTACTGGCGTAATAGAGCAACCTCAATGACGAAACCACAGCGCATAAGTGAATTGCCACCCATACTCGTGAAAGCTTTATTCTGCCCTAGGATGGGTATAGCCTCCTAGTAAGAAAAGCCTTTCGGGCATTGCTGACACTAGAGGCACGCTAGAGCGTTATCGAACCGATTAACCCCAGGGCTAATGTTGGGTTTTGCTTCGCTCAACGTCTGCATCAGTGCTTTTGTCGATTAATCAGGAGCATGAGTCTGCAATCACACGCGTTTCAATGCGTCGTCTCTACCGTTGTTTTGAATTTGTTCTGTTCAGTATGGCTATCAAAAATCATCTGTTTTGGATTGCAGCATTCGTTAGCGTCATGATTGACCAGCTCACAAAATACTGGGTGGTTCAAAGCTTCAGTCTCGAAGAGACGCTACCGCTTTGGGATGGAGTCTTTCATTTTACGTATGTGACTAATACAGGAGCCGCATTTAGCTTGTTTAGCAATAGTGGAGGATGGTTGAAGTGGCTATCCCTTCTTGTCAGTTTGGGGTTGGCAGGGTTGGCGATTTTGGGACCTGTGATGAACCGATGGGAACAGGCCGGTTTTGGCTTCATTTTAGGCGGTGCACTGGGAAATGGATTAGATCGATTTGCGTCTGGAGAAGTGGTTGATTTTTTACACTTCAAGCTCATCAATTTCCCAATTTTCAACATGGCAGATGTTTTTATCAACATCGGAATCATCTGCATTCTGATCACGGCGTTTCAAAGTCCTGAAGCCAAGCAGCAATAGCGGGTTTATTTGCGGGCTACGTTGATGGCTGTTGATTAAGCGTCATCCGTTGGCTAACCGCGCCCCAACTCCCAATCTTGCATTTGGTGAAGCCGACCATTTCGAATCTCAACGACTGGATAGTCAGAGCGCTTAACCAACTGCTCATCATGGGTTGTGACAATAACGGTAATGCCGATAGCGTTTAGCTTTTTGAGAATTTTAATAACTTGCCAGGAATTATGGACATCTAAGTTTCCAGTGGGTTCATCAGCAAGCAAAATGGGTGGTGTTCCGACAATGGCCCGAGCAATGCTAACGCGTTGCTGCTCTCCTCCAGACAGTTCATTGGGAAACCGATCGGCTTTGTCGTGTAGCCCAACCATCTTCAATGTCGGCATCAACCGACGATGAATTTCCTTTCGTGTAAAGCCTTGAGCCCACAATACAAAAGCTACATTTTCAGACACTGTTCGGCGGGGAATCAGCTTGTAGTCTTGAAAAACGACGCCAATCTGACGACGCAGCATTGACATCTGATGGCTCTTTAACCGAGACGGGATGTGATTGTTAACAAGTAAACTGCCCTGGCTACACTTCTCTGCACCGTAGAGCAATTTCAATAGTGTCGATTTGCCTGCCCCAGATGGTCCAGTCACGAACCAGAAATCACCTTTGCGGATCTGCCAGTTCACATTATCTAGAGCTTTATTGCTTTTGCCGTAGGTCTTGCAAACGTTTTGAAGGCTAATGATGACTGGTGCAGTAGAGCTGCGTCTTACTGTTTGGTCGGTTGAATGTGCTTGCGATCGCCGATGTCGCTTTCGAGAATCAGCATAAATGGAAGATGCCCCTGTACTGCGGGAAACCTGTGAGCCATCTTGAACCAAACGGTCAACGGGCGCTGCAGATATGTCTGAAGAGGCAGTGAGAGGCATAACTCAGATCCTAGATGTTAGTAAAGTGAAAGCAGGCAATACACACAATATCTTGCCCAATTCAGGAACTGTAACAAGCAACATACCGGCATACTATAAAGGCGATCGCTACCGTCTGTCCAATAATGTAGCGACAAGTTAATCTATGACTCTAATGTGTTAATGGGCGACATTAACCTACCGTATTTGCACTGAGCGATGGACATTCGCTTTGACAACCTTGCCTGTTCTGCGGTCGCTCTGCGGCCGCTCACTTTCTTAGTGGAACGTGAGTCAAGTGTCTATCGCCTCAGTGCTTTCACCATTCGTACTGAACATTATCCGTACTGAAGCTATCATGACCTCTTGAGGAGCTCCTGTGCATCAATCGTACTTACCGTCTGAACCTGTCACAGTCGTCATTTCTGAAGCCGTTGCGCCCAGTCGATTAGACGATTATGAAGCATGGTCTCATGGCATTAACCAGGTCGCTCAAACCTATGACGGATTCATGGCTGTCGAGGTCCTGCGTCCCAGAGACAACGCCTACTCTGAGTATGTTGTGATTGTGAGGTTTGACTCATACGATCATCTGCGAGCGTGGGTTTCGTCTGATGATTATCGCCACTGGATTGAGC
>JBCBLF010000174.1:0-10155 GCA_038520475.1 Cyanobacteria bacterium J06627_8 | reverse complement strand
ATCGTCCTGGATTGTTATTGGCATTCTAGTCGGTATCTCTTTTGTTGGAACTCGTAATATTCAGATGGTGCCGACAGGGCTTCAGAACCTTCTGGAATATGCAATGGAGTTCATTCGGGATTTAGCCAAAAATCAAATCGGCGAGAAAGACTATCGACCATGGGTTCCATTTGTTGGTACGTTGTTCTTGTTTATTTTTGTCTCTAACTGGATGGGAGCACTGTTTCCCCTTAAGGTTATTGAGCTTCCAGAGGGTGAACTCGCAGCTCCAACAAACGATATCAACACTACAGTTGCACTCGCATTGCTAACGTCTCTCGCATACTTTTATGCGGGCTTTAGGAAGAAAGGGCTTGGGTACTTTGGGAATTATGTCCAGCCTGTCCCCTTTATGCTTCCATTCAAAATTATTGAAGATTTCACTAAACCCCTCTCTTTAAGCTTCCGTCTGTTTGGAAACATTTTGGCAGACGAACTTGTCGTGGGTGTTCTAGTGTTTCTTGTTCCTCTGTTTATACCGCTGCCTCTGATGGCGCTGGGGCTCTTCACAAGTGCGATTCAGGCGCTTATTTTTGCAACTCTGGCAGCCGCCTACATTGGAGAGGCAATGGAGGAACATGAAGAAGGTCATGAAGAATAACTGAATTCTTCAGGTGAGGCAATTTTTGCCAATTGTTAGTTGTTTCTGGAGAATGCATCTGTCGTAGACACTCTCCACTAACGTATGTCGCCCTTGGGCATTGCTTTCCAAAATGTTTGTTTAGTTCTATCGAGGTAAGGAAGACTACTATGGATCCCATTATTTCTGCTGCTTCCGTTATTGCTGCTGCCCTTGCAGTTGGACTTGCTGCAATTGGCCCTGGAATTGGTCAAGGTAACGCAGCTGGTCAAGCTGTAGAAGGTATTGCCCGCCAGCCAGAAGCAGAAGGCAAAATCCGAGGCACGCTCTTGTTGAGTCTTGCTTTTATGGAAGCACTAACGATTTACGGTCTCGTTGTCGCTCTTGTTCTTCTGTTCGCTAATCCTTTCTCATAAATCAGATTCAGAGGTTCAGTAGAGCGCGACTCTACTGGACCTCATCGATTGAAGGATCTTAGCTCCACGTTTGATAGCTGGCGGCAAAAGCAGTGGCCACATCGTCAGCTGTTCTGCGTAACCTTTGGACTGTACCCCAACCATCGCAACAAGCATGATGCACTGGACAATTTTATTAGCAGCTGAAGCGGCCGAAGGAGGGGGGTTGTTTGATCTTGATGCAACTCTCCCGTTGATGGCCATCCAATTTATGATCTTGGTTGCTATTCTCAACGCTCTTTTTTACAAGCCAATCGGGAAAGCAATTGATGATCGTGACGGGTTTGTTAGTACAAACTTGGCAGAAGCCCAAGAACGCTTGATGAAAGCGAATGCACTAGCTGATCAGTATGAAGAAGAACTTTCTGCGGCTCGTCGAAAAACTCAAGAAATTGTAAGCTTGGCACAGCAAGAGGCGTCGGCGATCGCATCAGGCAAAATTGCCGAGGCTCAACAGGCTGCCCAATCAAAGCGAGAAGCTGCCCAAGCTGAGCTCACTCAGCAAAAGCAAGAAGCAATGAGCGCTCTTGACCAGCAAGTTGATTCCTTGAGCCATCAAATTGTCAGCAAGCTGCTTGCAACATAAGCGCACCTGCACCCTATCCTAGACAAACTCATAACAGCGTTACTCGATCATGAGACTATTATTGTTACTTGCTGTAGAGGCATCAGGCCTTGAAGAGGAAGGGTTTGGCCTAAACTTTGACCTGCTAGATACAAACTTAATCAACCTTGTGATTATTATCGGGGTTCTGATTGTGTTTGGTCGTAAGTTTCTGGGCGAAACGCTATCTTCTCGAAAAACGCAAATCGAAAGTGAAATTAAAACCGCTGAAGAGCGTAAGCAGAAGGCGGCTTCTGAGCTGGCGACTCAGCAACAAAAGCTTGCTCAGGCCAAAGCTGAAGCTGAAGAACTTATAAAAAGTGCCCATGAACGTGCTGAGCTTGCTCGAGCAAGCATCCTTGAACAGGCAGACAAGGATGTTGAGCGACTCCAAGCTGAGGCTCAAAAAGATGTTGGCTCTCAGGCAGATAAGGTCGCTGCTGAGCTTCGCAAGTATGTGGCAGAAAAAGCACTTGCTGCAGCTGAGAGAAAGTGCCGAGAAGAGTTGAATGATACGGCTCAGCAAGAATTGATTAGTCGAAGTATTGCAAGGCTGGGGGGATAAACGTGGCGAGTTCAAGTGCATTAGCAGACGTTGTAAATCCCTATGCAGAGGGATTGATGGGGGTAGCTCAGGCAAATAACCTAACTGCCCAGATTTCGGAAGATATCGGACTTTTATTGAGTCTCATCAAGGATTCAGAGGGACTCTACAGATTTTTGGCTAATCCTTTGGTGGACGATAGTGTCAAGAAGGATTTACTCAGAAAATCTTTATCGGAGAACCTGAATCGATATACGTTTAACTTTTTACTGCTTCTCATTGATCGGAAGCGCATGTCTCTTATCAAAGACATTTGTGAAAAATATCAAGATATCTATCGCAAGCTTAACCGAATCGCATTGGCAGAGGTCAGTTCTGCTGTTCCCTTGACGGAGGAGCAAGAAGAAGCCGTTCGACAGAAAGTCATTCAAATTACAAATGCCCAGTCAGTAGAACTCGAAACTCAGGTTGAGTCTGAATTGATCGGAGGAGTTGTAATTAAAGTCGGCTCCCAGGTTCTAGATGCAAGTTTGAGAGGCCAGCTTCGCCGTATTGGCCTTAGCTTGAGTCGTTAACCTTCGTGTCACTTCAGCGTTTTTACGCTGCAAGTCATCAAAGTGAAACATTAGTTAGTTCCATGTTCATCTTAAAGAGGCTCTTATGGTAAGCGTTAACCCAAGTGAAATTAGCAACATCATCCAGCAAGAAATTGCTCAGTACGACCAAGACGTAAAGGTTTCAAACGTTGGTACTGTACTTCAGGTTGGAGATGGAATTGCCAGAATCTATGGTTTGCAGCAATGCATGGCGCAGGAGCTGCTGGAGTTTGAAGATGGCACGATTGGAATCGCCTTAAACTTAGAAGCCGATAGCGTCGGTGCGGTCTTGATGGGCAGTGGTCGCAATATTCAGGAAGGCAGCACTGTCACGGCAACAGGGCGAATTGCAGAAGTTCCTGTTGGCGATGCCATGGTTGGCCGAGTGATTGATGCACTAGGTCGTCCCCTTGATGGTAAGGGAGATATTCAAACATCAGAGAGCCGTTTGATTGAGTCACCTGCTCCTGGAATCATCGCGCGAAAGTCAGTTTATGAGCCGATGCAGACTGGAATTACAGCCATTGACTCCATGATTCCAATTGGTCGTGGACAGCGTGAGTTAATCATTGGCGATCGCCAAACCGGTAAGACGGCGATCGCTATCGACACGATTCTGAACCAAAAGTCTGAAGACGTCATTTGCGTTTACATTGCAATTGGTCAGAAGGCATCGACGGTTGCCCAGGTTGTCGGAGCCTTGCAAGAAAGAGGTGCAATGGACTACACCATTGTCGTTGCGGCAAATGCAAGTGACCCAGCTGCATTGCAGTACCTCGCTCCATACACGGGTGCAGCGATGGCTGAATACTTCATGTATCAAGGTAAAGCAACCCTTGTTGTATATGATGACTTGTCAAAGCAGGCGCAAGCATATCGTCAGATGTCCCTTCTACTCCGTCGTCCACCGGGACGTGAAGCTTATCCTGGAGATGTATTCTTCTTGCACTCTCGTCTCCTTGAGCGGGCAGCTAAGCTAAGCCCTGAATTGGGTGAAGGAAGCATGACGGCTCTTCCGATCATTGAAACTCAAGCGGGCGACGTTTCGGCATACATTCCGACAAACGTTATTTCAATTACAGACGGCCAGATTTTCTTGTCTTCTGACTTGTTCAACTCAGGTCTTCGTCCAGCTGTGAATGCAGGTATCTCTGTGTCTCGAGTCGGCTCTGCTGCGCAGACAAAGCTGATGAAGAAAGTTGCCGGTAAGCTAAAACTTGAGCTAGCTCAGTTTGACGAGCTACAGGCATTCTCTCAATTTGCGTCAGACTTAGACAAAGCGACTCAGGACCAGCTAGCTCGAGGTCAGCGACTGCGCGAACTTTTGAAGCAGCCTCAATACTCTCCTTTGTCTGTTGCTGAACAAGCGATTTTAATCTATGCAGGAATCAACGGGTATCTAGATGACATTCCTGTGGACAAAATTGTCGAGTTCACAACAGGTCTTCGTGAGTATTTGAAAACAACCGCGACCGATTACGTTGAGCTCGCAACAAAGGAGAAAAAACTCAGCGATGAGGTTGTAGCGCTCATGAAGTCTACTTTGTCTGACTTCAAGAAGACATTTTCTGCAACGGTTTAATTGTCATCTTCAGGCTAATGGGGTGCAATTATATTCACTCATTGCGCCCTGTTAGCTAATCTCTCTTTTGAACATATTGGCTATATTGAAAGCATTCAAAGCTCTAGATTATGTCTAACCTGAAGGCGATCCGCGATCGCATTAAGTCTGTTAAGAATACAAAAAAAATTACCGAAGCAATGCGCTTGGTTGCCGCTGCAAAGGTTCGTAGAGCACAAGAGCAGGTCACTGCAACACGTCCATTTGCTGATCGTCTGGCTCAGGTTTTATACGGTCTGCAGTCGAGACTTCGATTTGAGGATGCAAACTTGCCGTTGCTCCAGATTCGCGACGTCAAGAAAGTAGCTGTTCTGGTCATCTCTGGCGACCGAGGATTATGTGGTGGCTACAACTCAAACGTGATCCGACGTGCTGAAAATCGGGTGAAAGAGCTGGACGCTGAAGGTGTGGAATACACCTATGTACTGGTTGGTCGTAAGGCTTCTCAGTATTTTCAGCGTCGTTCCTGCCCGATTAGCTCATCCTTCACGGGTCTAGAGCAAGTCCCAACAGCTGATGAAGCGTCAGCGATTGCTGATGAACTGCTCTCACTGTTTTTATCAGATACTGTTGACCGAGTCGAACTCATCTACACCAAGTTTGTTTCACTGGTAGCATCCAAGCCTGTGGTGCAAACGCTGCTTCCACTCGATCCACAAGGATTAGAGCCTGCTGATGACGAAATCTTTCGTCTCACCACTCGCGGCGGCTCCTTGGATGTAGAGCGTCAAGCTGTCCAACCTTCATCTGTGGCTTCATTCCCTCAAGATATGATTTTTGAGCAAGATCCAGTACAAATTCTGGATGCTCTTTTGCCGCTGTATTTAAACAACCAGCTACTGAGAGCGCTTCAAGAATCTGCAGCAAGTGAGCTAGCTGCACGGATGACAGCAATGAACAACGCAAGTGATAACGCAAGTGACCTTATTTCCAGCCTTTCGTTGGTCTACAACAAGGCACGCCAAGCCGCAATTACTCAGCAAATTCTGGAAGTTGTAGCTGGAGCCGATGCTCTGTAGAGCATTCATGGTTGATTCAGCCATTTGGCAGTTGGTGCGCTTTTAGCAATAAATGGTTCTGAGTGCACAGTGTCCACTCAAAAACTGTCTTAGGCTAACTGTTCGTGGTGGTGGAACAGCGCATTGAACGAACGAGTGGATTTGTGAAATCTGCACGATGTAGACGTTTCACAGTTCATAGCCGAATTTAACGAAGAAACAGGAGGTTTGGACGCGAAACGCGCGCCCGAACCTCCTGTTTCTTCGTTATGGATGTAAGGAGATTACTAAGTTGTGGCCAGTTTGGCCACAACTTAGTAATTTGAACCTTTCAAAAACTGATGGGCATCAATCTTCGGTATGGTCGTTGGGTGCAACGGCTGCATACAACGCCGAATAATCAGCATCCGCAAACCCTTGATCCACGGCTTGTTGGGCCACTCGGCAAACACTATCCGGTAGTTGTGTATCTAGCCCTAGTATTCGAGCCGTTTCTGCAAAAAGGAGCATATCCTTGAGCAAATGTTTAGTCGGAAAATTTGGATTCTCAAAATTGCGATCGCACATTCGCTGAAGCTTTTTATCAAACGTTGGGGCATATAATGCGCTTTGCCTGACAATTTCCATAAATTGCTCGATTGAGATACCTGAACGCTGGATCAGCCCTAAGCTGAGCGAAAAAGCAGTGGTCAGTGAGCCAATGAGCTGATTCATTGCTAGCTTGGTTGCTGATGCAGTGCCAACGCCACCTGTATGTACAGGATTCGGCCCAAAACACATTAAAACCCGTTGATACTTCTCAAATAACTCTGGAGTCGAGCCCACCATCACAATCAATGTTCCCTCTTTTGCCTGAGGGATGCTCCCCAACACTGGAGCCTCTAAATATTCACCCCCTACGGCTTCGATTTCTCGAGCAATCTCTTGACTTTGATGGGGGGCGATTGTGCTCATTTGAATTACGCCTCGTCCAGAAAGGAGTGGCTTTATGGCTGGCGTCAACAAGAGACTAGCGATCGCCTCCGCATCCGTCACCATTAAGACAACACAATCTACTGTTGTCAGCAGATCAGCCACTGTACCGCAAACGGAAATGCCGACATGTTGAATCGATTCCACTTTCGCTGGTGTTCGATTGTAGGCACTAACACTAAAACCACCCTGCAACAACCGAATTGCCATTGGAGTGCCCATCAAACCTGTTCCAATCAATCCAATGTTCACGACCTTTCCTTAAGTAGTACGAATCAGCTTCTAACGACAGAGCCACAGCTTCAATGTCGTGCATGGGGCACTTTTGCCCCATATAAGGAGTCAATAACATTATCAACCTTCTGCATTATTGTAGGGTGAATCGTTCTCCCACTATTTCTGGAACGCTAGTAATGTTAGCGGGTGAACAAATCAACCCCTATCTGCACAGCTAGAAAAGACACTGAATCATTGCTTTACCTCATCTACAAAGCACTTTAATTCTCCAAATAATGCAGACCTTATTTAAAGATTCTACAAAGTAACCTGTATCTGTGATTGCAATCACTATGTAAATTATCGTAGGATTCGAAAAATGTATCTTCGAAAAAACGTAGTAAATACGCTTTTAACTAACGTGCATGTATGAATTCGGTTGTGATAAATCAGATTTACGATCACGTGCAGCGATACATTGTTCCTTGTGTAATCCCTTTCTTCTGTATCTACCTAGTGATTGTGTGCAGAGCGATCGCTTCTGAGGTAATTAGAATCATTGTTTAAGAGAGACGTCGAGAAGATTACTTGGTATCCAAAGCCTAATCATTCCATGTTTTCGTTCCTGTAGGCAGCATTCAGGGGCTAGCGAGTTGAATCATGCATTAGCAATCTCCAGAGATTGCTGGGGGTGCAATCTATCGAAACATTAAAAGTATTGTTTTTGGAAACCCCAACCTTGTAGCAAGCATGTTCAATCGATCGTTGAAAAACTCATCTGACGCTGCAGTCGTTAAGTTTTTGAATCGTAACCCGACTCTTTCAAAGTCTCTTCTATCAGACTGTAATCATGATCTGAATGAAGTGACGATGATTATTCAGCCTGTTCTCAAGGCTCCTAATCGATGTAATTCAACCCCTTTTTATATTTATGCTGTATCTCTTGGGCGGCTTGCATTTTTAACAACAAACTTGCATTCAGGGAAAAATAAACTTTCCACAACAACACCCGCAACAAGCTGGTCAATCGGGCGATCGCTAACATCGGGCATTCATATTGCTGAACGCTCAATCTCTCGGTGTCATGCAGTTATCAGTCATCATGCGTTTCGAAACTTCTTTATCACTGATCTTGGAAGTCGCAATCGGACATGGTTGAACGGAACAGCACTTGAACCAAACACGAGAGAAACGCTGCATGATGGGGATGTTTTACGATTTGGTAATGTATCGGCTGAATTCTTCAGTCAAACCCACTGGGAAAAAAATGAAGCCATCCCAGACGTTACCTTCGGTGATACGTATTGAAGCATTCAATCGTTTAACGATTTGTTCTCAATCAGGCAATTTCCTTAAAGACCATTGCGAAAGAATAAAGGGATAGGGTGCGCGATGCGCGCCCTATCCCTTTATTCTTTCGCAAACATCATCCGTTAAGCCGTTGTTTCAGTCAGCTCTTCAAACCGAATAATGTCTTGACGAGGATCAGCATAGGTGACCTTTAACTCAAGGCGATCGCCCAATTCAATTGAACGATTTAGCTGAATCGGCAGCTCTAGGCCTAAATCTTCGAGTAACACAAGACCTAAACCTTCATGAGGTCGAAGCCAGCGTAACATAAGCGCCTGCCAGGTTTGTTGATCATGGCGACGAAGGAACTCGAGTCCCCAATACCGCTTCGTTTGACGCTCAACAAGCGTCGCTTCATAGGCTGTCGAGGTTGCCGACTGAACCATCTGTTGCAGCGTTTCTTCATCATAGGGAAGTGCTTCGCCTCGAAGGTGGGCCTTGATCTGGAAATGACAGAGTAAGTCCGTATATCGACGGATTGGGGACGTAACTTGTGTATAGAGCTCAAGCCCCAGGCCCGCATGGCGAATCGGACTCGTATTCATTTCACTACGAGGCATGCATCGACGAATCGCGCAGTATCGAACGGGTCCTGCTGGTAACGCAACAAGCTCATCGTCAGTTGGAAGCTCCGGTTGCGTTTGCCCTCGAAACGGCAGGGGGATGCCATGCTCACTGCCGTAATGTCCAGCAACTTCCCCAGCCAAAATCATCATTTCTGCAACTAGTTCTCGCGATTTTGAAGCGTCGAGCACCTGTATCGTTATTTCATCGTCACGTACTTTGATCGATGATTCTGGCATATGAATACTAATGGCTCCCTGAGCTTGACGCCAAGTTCTGCGACGCTCAGCCAGCTTAGCCAGCGCTTCTAACTCTGGTTCCGCTGAAACTCCAAGTTCGAGAATCTCATCAACATCTTCATAGGTCAGCCGATACGTTGGTCGAATTAAACTGGGACGAATGGAGTACGTATCGATACGACCTTCATTGCTTAAAACAATGCCAAAACTCAAAGCACAACAAACCTGACCTTGAGTTAGACTCATGGGCCCAGTCGCTAATGCGGGGGGAAACATCGGAATCATCCCAGTTGGTAAGTACACGGTTGATGCTCGACGTCTGGCATCTAAATCTAGTGCATCTCCTGGTTGAATCCACCGAGTTGGATCTGCAATGTGTACCCAAACTTGATAGAGTCCATTCTCTAAAAACTCAACACTGAGCCCATCATCAATCTCAAGCGTGCTCTCATCATCAATCGTACAAACTTTGAGGTGCGTTAAATCCAAACGCTCTGCATCACAATCAGGAGGCGAATTTTCTATAATGCCATTCGCCATATCTAACACCTTCTCAGGAAAACGAACTGGGACTTGTCGCTGCTTAAGAAACAAGTTCTCATGTGCATCCCAGATCCCTAATTCAACGAGTAGGTGAAATGCAGATTGAGGAGTTGTGGAACGATCGAGAGCTGAAAGAACATCATGAGCGATCGCCTGTGCTGGAGAATCATTCCCTTGAACTACAAACCGCTCGAGTGAGTCAAGATATGAGCGATCGCTCTCTTGCCATTGTACGGGGGCATCCTTCAATGCCATTGATAAGGATGCTAAAAAAGACTGCCACTGACGTTTTCGTTGTTCTTCAGCCGCCAATTGGTGCTTAATATCGGCAACCTGACTCGTTGTTCGAGGTTCGTAATGATCACCTTTTCGCTTAAAAAAGACTTTGTCTGCATCCAGGAGACAATGAGCTGCGTAGCACGCGTGAGCAGAGGAATCTGAAAACAACAACTCAGCTAACGTTTGTGGAGTTGCAGGAGAATCGTCTTCTACCAACAATTCCCATGCGACTTCCAAGCTAGATGGATCAAGATACGGTTGTACGTTTGCTAAAAATGATGAAACATCTGAGGGCACTAAGCGCTCAGACTGAACCATGTAAGAGACTTGACGCGGATGAATCGTATGGCTTCGACCATCAGCGTCAACTGCCACAAAATTTTTTTTACCTTCAGGGCGATCAATGACAGCCAACCGGCGTTCACCTTGAACCTGAATCTCAACTAAAGTCCCTTTCTCCATATGTTTCCTCAGGAGTCAAGCCTTAGCATCATCCATCACCTTCGCGCTCGTCAAGACAGCTGTTGTGTAACTTTGTCTTGAACAGATAGTAAA
>JBCBLF010000173.1:0-10178 GCA_038520475.1 Cyanobacteria bacterium J06627_8 | reverse complement strand
ATTCATTGGCAAGAAATATTGAGAATAAGCCAATAGATCTTAGACCGACTGGGCATTCTAAAAGCGAATCAGATTTGACAATGGAAATAAAAAGGTTTCCTAGTTATTCAGCAACTCGTTTCACATTGATTTTTCGTATTCAATCCAAGCTCAAATCATTCTCATACAGCTTGCTGAAATAGATGTACTGAATCATTTTTGTGGAGCTGGTTGATGGGTCAAGTCTTTATTTAAAGCCCTCTACCAATAAAAATTCAAATTGGCAGAGGGCTTGATAGCAGTGTGTAACTTAATTAATTACCGCGCAATATGAGTCGAGTTTCTAATTGATCGTCCTAATATCGACAACACCTCTATCTAGAAAAATCTGTAGACGTTAGTGATCGTTCTGAGATGAGAGTAAAGGCCATCTATAGATGGTTTAACAGATCGTTGATCTTACAGATAATTTTCTCCAGACGACACAGTATCATCTGAAAAATTCATGTCTTTATTCTGTTGATGACATGTATTAAAAAACGCTTTTCAGTCCCTTAAAAAAGGGTTTCCTACCATTTTTTCATTGTTTATTTCTGGTTGTCTTAATTAATCACTTTAACTCTAAGCACTTCTTTTCGATAAGGGAATGAATGATGTCTAACCGAAAAATCGTCACTGCGCTGCGGAGATTGCTGACTAAACTTCAATGGTTTGCAAAGCATCTGACGCGGAAAGGGGTACTCTGGCTACTTAGAAGTATTCTATTAGTCAATCGCCAACCCAAAGCTGTTCAAGGGTTTGTCTTACCAACCACAGTACTTCTATTGCTGCTCATTAGTTTGACGGTCGGCGCTATTACCCTACGAACCTACGATCGAACGAATCAAGCAGTTGGAGAACGTCAGCAGCGAGTCATTTATAACGCGGCAACCCCTGCAATTGATCGAGCCAAAGCAAAACTTGAATTTTTATTCAATCGAGAGCGTGATTCGCGCTTCCCTAGCGGTATTCCAAGTCAGGCAACCTTAAATGGAATGCTGATTAACGATGGCGTAGCGCGTAACGGCGTGCTCATTAGTCAACTGTTAATTGAAAACGACACCGGAAACCTTGTCGATCCCTACACATTCCCCGATGAAGAGGCAACTGCGGCAGGATTCACAAACACCATTGACGTTGATGGAAACGGGCAGGCCGATCGACTAGATTTAGATGAAGATGGGCTGCCAGACAATGCATGGGCATTTCGCGCTGATACAAATGGAGACGGTATCGATGACGCAACAGTTGCCTATTCGATTTTGCTAATGCGTCCATTTCCAAACAACCCAGGCGATCCGGATCCATTGTTATCCGTATCTAACGAAGCGATGGCCGCCCGAGCGACTCAGTTGGAAGTCCGTCACGGTCCGTTGAGCTTAAATAGTTCAGATGACCCAGCTTGCGCGTTGGGTTCCAACACCAATGGTGATGGCCCTGCACGGGGCTGGTTTCAAGATCCTGCTTTAGCCGCCACTCTTCGCAAGAACTTCCAGGTTGATGTGTATGTTTTACCAGACGACGCCAACGGCACGGTATCAACCTTAGAATTTCATCAAGATCGCGAGATGAATCAAGGCAATCGATGGGGAGCCTGGTTTCGTAATGATCTCGAAATCTTTCCGGGGCCTCGATTTAATTGGAACGGGGCCATGCATACGGAGGGCAATTTGATTGTTGGAAACAACAGTTTTCGAGGTTTTCTAGTCAGTTCTCCTGCGTCGTGCATTTATGATCAAACCTCGTCACAGGTGACGATTGCCGACATTCAAGCAAACCCTAACGAGAATGTCCCCGCTTTTCAGGGTCAGTTTATGAGTGCCAAAACTGGATCAAATAGTTTTGGCAATACGAATTACTTTCACATTTTTGGAGACAAAGCCGTTACGGAATCAGCGGCGTATGGAGGTAATCAATTTACAACCACAAATCAAACCGAGACGAGATTTAATCGAGATAATGATTCTGTCCCAAACAGTAATCCAAAACCAATTGCATATACGCTTGATCCAGTCATCCTAACAACTCAAGATGTCTCTCAAGCCCGAGGGATTGGTGATCCAGATACACCAGAAAATTATCGCGTTAACGCATGGGCCGATCGCCAGCTTGTCACAGATGGGAGGTTGTTTAATCAGTCAGAAGAAGCGCCTTATGTCGATGACTCATTTCGAGCAGATAATCGATATGGACCGGGGCCCCGCGTCAGTGGTCGCGAAATTCCAGGATTTATCGGAGAACCGATTGTTAATAACCGTCTAGATAATAGTAATCGACCGATCACAGATGAAGCTCTGACTCGGACAGTTCCTCTAGATGGGGATACAGACGGAATTGAATTGGGGTTAGATGGCTATTGGGATCGTCGCGCCCGCGACCATGGATTACGCATTTTGGTCAGTGAGCGTCTGGAACTCGGTAATACATACGGCTGGGGTGGCGGCATCAATGGAGAAAATGGAACCTATCGTAAAGCAGCTGAAGAAGAACCGCTATTGCCGTGGAATATCTGCACGTCAAACAACAACAACCGATGCAATGAAGCACGTCAACGGCGGGCACTCTACGACAATTTAGCAGCCGTTCAGTCTGCAGTGTTTTATCATGCAAATGGTGATACGGTCGCTGCTAATAATGATGCCTCGCGCGACTTTCCGACCGCTTGCATGGCGTCAACCGTCCATCCAGGTTCATCAGAGTCTCTCATTTTAAGCTCTGCATTCAAGGACTGGAGAACGGATATTGCATCATTGATTCCTTCAACATCAACGCTCTACACGAACACTCCTGTGATGAGTAACTTCTTCATGGGAACAGGTACCAATGGCTGGGAATATGAGGCTGTACCGCCTAGCGTTACGAATGAAACGAGCTATGCATCGGCGATCGCCTCCACTGAACCTTTAGGCATTGCCTTGAGGAATCTGGCATATTTTGCTGGCGATCCGCTAGCCGGCACGCCATCATTTCCCCCAGTTGACAACACCAACGACACCCTAGTGCATCCTTATCCATGGTTATCCATGTGGGGAGATTTTTCGGTCTTACGACGCGTTCTGGCTCAGCTCGATGGGTTATCTGCTGATCAGGGTAATCCATTTAGTGGCACTGCCGTCACTTATGCAGATTTGAGTCCTGCCGATAAAGCGACGCTACATGCGTCATCATGTACGCTCGGCATGCTCGCCTATAACGTTGGCTTTCTAGAGACCATCGACTATAACCAGAGCTCGCCATCTGCGCTAGCAGATTTAGAAAGCCGCCTCACAACCCTGATCGATGGGGGGACTCGTCCTCCAACCGGTGTAAGGGAAATTGGAGCGACTGAGAATACGCCAGAGGCCTATCTTGCAAGTCTAAAACAATGGAATCAGCAAGCGCCGGCTGATGTCCCTCAATCAATGGTCGCCTTAGCCGAAACGATCATCCTCAAAGAGCAGGTCAGTCGCGATCGCCGGCATGGCTTTGATGTCGGTTTTAGTGCAAACGCAGAGGGAATTGCTGCAGCAACTTTTAACCTACAAAGTGTTGGAACAGGCAATCTGACAAAGTTAACAACCGATTGGCTTAAGTTCCCAGCACTACATTATGTGTTTCCAGGTGACTCAACGGACTCATTTGGCGGAGATCCAGACGGAAGCATTGATCAATTTGACGTCTTTCAAGAAGAGCGACTCAATAACTCTGTGTATCGGAACAGCGTCCGCGATCGCACAATCGCAGATAGATTCAACACGATTAATGGTAATCGTGTCGAATATCAACCCATTAACTTTTCCGATGGAGTAACCCTCAATAAGCTTATTGTTCGACCAAAACCCATTGCCACATGGAACTTGCCCTGGACCAATCGTGGCCCCGGAGACACGGTTCTCTCAAATGATCCGAATGGTGTGATGATTGGCTGCTGGGACACATCGTGTGGTGGTTCACCTGGCTCAAATGTATTTGACCGATTGGAAGTTGGCTTCAAAGATTCCGTTGTTTTCAATGGTCGCGAGTATTTACCGGCTCGGAGCATGGATGTCAACATCGACTTAATCCGGCAGTCAACCTCTAGCCTAACGGCAGATAGTTGGTTACCGAACAGCGGCATCGTTTATGCATTCCGTGAAGATGCAGTTCGAGAAGATGAAATTACACGCCCGACATCAATCGCCGGCAATGCATCTGCTGCATGGAATACCTGTGGGGTTGATGAGGTCTTCTCCGATCCATCGGTTCAACCCGATTGCTACATGAATGCAGGAGACGTTGACGCCTTTAGCTCCTCTGACCCACCGCTGAATGATCAAAATCGCATTAGCCCAAAGGCCGTTGATTATTATCCTGATCCAGAAAGACGACCGTATGGATTCCGCCTTCGTAACGCGGAAAAGGTTGGGCGTGCAACTGACTCAGAAGGACGAGGCTTATCGTTTATTACTGATGATCCTGTCTACATCATGGGTGACTTTAATCTTCACCAAGAAGTCACGTGCAATGGTCAAGAAAACTGCCGGCTTGAGGAATTCACCCAAAAGCTCAATGACAATTTCAATAATTTCTACAGTCGTACTACGCTTGATACGCGATTTGCACGACCTGCCACTGATCTATGGCGACCGTCTGAAATTTTAGCCGACGCCATCACCGTCATTTCTGAACGGTTCTGCGACGGCAGTGCAGAAGATATTCCGAGAACTGTCACTGAAGGCAGTAACGCTCAATTGAGTAGTTCGTTTGTTTCAGATTTATATGGATGCCAAAATAACGGGAACCGAACATCGTTCCTCAATCTAGGTCGGATCAGAGAACGGCCATCACGAGGGACGCTAATCACTGGTGAGCAAGAATATTGGCTACACGAAAATCCTTATGACTCCTTATTTTACGGAGCAGATTGGAAAGATCGGTTACGGTTCAACACGCCTATCACACCAGTGATATGGTCGCGAAACGGAAATCCGATCACAGTTGATGGTGCAGATGAATATTCGCGCCGATACTACACATTCAGAGATGGGAAGCCCATCATTCGAAACGGAAGCAATCGAGTCAATGCCATCATTATCAGCGGATTGACACCCTCACGCGCTGGGCAAGCGTATGGAGGATTGCATAACTTCCCACGATTTATAGAAGACTGGAACACTCTATATATCTCAGGATCGCTGCTACAGTTACAGTTCAGTCGCTATGCAACGGCTCCATTTAGCCAAAACTCCTGGGAAACGGGTACTCCACCAAGCGGCGGTGAGCAAATCAAATACTACAGTCCACCAAACCGTCGATGGGGATACGATGTTGGTCTGCAATATGCGCCTGCAGGTCCACTAGCCTCTCGATTTGTTTCGGTGAGCAACACCCCCCGCAGTGAGTTCTACAGCGAACCGCCTGCAGACGATCCATATTTGTTGTTACTGTGTGAGCAAATCTCTGACAACCCGTGCCCATAACACGCTAGACACGTCGTAGCTCTAAAACCCATTCCAACTGAGGCACAGTCATGCAAATGTGACTGTGCCTCAGTTTGTAATTTTGAATGACTTGGCACAATTTACGAAGGAATAGGGAGGCGCGCCTCTCTATTCCTTCGTTGCAGATTTGAGAAGTGCCACGTTGTGATCTTGCCGCATTTATCGCCATCGTCAGCTTCGTTAAGACAAGATGGCGAGCCATTTGACTATTGGCTAGGTGACCGAATCATACTTGGTGTCCTAGCCTCAATGACTAAAGCTACATACCACTGTAGACGGGATTAAAATGGCCGGATAAGGTTTGTGACTCCAATGTGATCCGTGATTTGCCAAAAGTTTAATTTCCCTTCATTCAAGCTTTGCCAAGAGATTTTTCCGGAATGTTACGGTATCTAATAGGAGAGTCAGTGGTATCACGCCTATTTCGCATCATCCTTTTGGATAAGGGGCGATCGCTCTTCCGTGAAATCTGAGAAAGTCGGCACCGTGAGGGTGGCTCAGTAGCATTACCCTTGCCGTACAAGTTGCGTGATATCCCCTGAATCTTCAACTTGCATCTACCTGAATTCCGTGCTGTGTTTATCCCAGTCAGGTTTATCTACTGAAGTCAGCTAAAGGAATCATCCAGAACAGTGCTGACGTTTTCCCTTTCCTTTCATTCACATATGGATTGAGTCGAACACCAATAACGATGTTCTGCATTCTGCACAAAAGCAGCCAATCCTCACGAATGTTTTGACGCCCACGTATATACAAACAAGCATTGCGCTCACGCCAGCAGGGCAACACCTATACGACGCCGAGCGCGATCGTATCCGTTCCAACGCATCTATCCCAACGTATCTATCTCAACACGTCTAAACCACTGACGTTTAGTTGACGGTGCTGCCTATCGTCGTTGCTTCTAATCAGCAATGCGAACTACAAACAAGACTCAGTCTATTTTTAAGGGGTTACTCACCCATTACAGCTCGGAAGTTTGAATAATCCAGGGCCTAAAACATCGGTTGTTATAACCCATTATTCATGTCTTCACTAACTTGAGAGGTTGCTAACCAATAGCTGTGCTGCCCGAAGCGGTCTGTGAGCACATTCACTCAACGAGTTGCCATAGCTCGAAGGAGGAATGGGGCTTAGTTTGCTGTGCCGTTGTGGCTTTATCGTACTCATCAACAGGATTAATTCTGATGGCAAAACGTAAATCAAATCGAGCTTTTGCTCGTCTCGCATCCTCTATCCAACAGCTTGCACATCGTATGACAAAAGGATTAGCAAGGTGGATACTGCGCCTGTTGCTGTTGAACAGTCAACACCCTCAAGCACCGCAGCAGGGATTTATTTTGCCAACAGTCACGCTGCTGTTGCTCGTCGTCTCATTGACGGTTGGAGCCATCACGCTACGAACGCTCAACCGTACAGCTGACGCCACGGGCGAACGGCAAACTCAAGTTGTTTACAATGCAGCAGGTCCAGCTATTGACCGAGCAAAATCAAAACTTGAGTTCATGTTCAATCGCCAACGGGATAGCCGCTTACCCGCTGGGGTTCCGGGTGAAGCACAGCTGATCGGGATGCTTGCAAACGATGGTGTCAGTCGCGATGGCCTGCTCGTTCCTCAATTGCTCATCAACACGGATAGGCGAGCACAACCGGTTGACCCATACACGTTTCCAGATGAAGAAGTAACTGCATCAAATCTTGCAAACACCATTGATGTTGATGGGAATGGCCAAGCAGACCGACTCGACTTAGACGGAGATGGTGTAGCTGATAGCGCTTGGGCCTACCGCGTGAGCCTCAACGGTGAGCTAGATGGCAACGGTGATCCAATCATGGATGCGACGGTTGCGTACTCTATCTTAATGGAGACGCCAGCTAACCCAGCTGATATCGAACTAGCATCTGATGCAGCTGTTACTAACCGTGCAAACGCGATGCAGGTCAGGCACGGCCCCCTCAGCAATGGTGGTAATCTCAATGATGCCTGCCAAACAGGTAACGGAGCCACAGGGGCCCCCATTGAGGAAGGCTGGTTCTCAGATACGATTGACTCATCAACCCTTCGTAAAAACTTTCAAGTCAATGCACTAGTATTGCCTGATGCGCCCGAAGGTACAATTGCAACCGCTGAACTCCATCAAGACCGTGAATTAGCACAGGGCAATAAGTGGGGAGCCTGGTTCCGAAATGACCTCGAAATCTTTCCTGGTCCTCAATTCAACTGGAATGGGGCAATGCACACTGAAGGCAACTTAATTGTCGGAAATAATAACTTTGAAGGCTATTTAGTTAGTGCTCCTGCATCCTGTTTGTATACGAGAGAAGCATCTGAGATCACAGTTACTGATATCCAAGCAAATCCTGCTCAGGGCATTCCAGCCTTTCAAGGACAAATTTTGAGTGCGCGCATCAATGATGATAGCTTTGGATTTCGCTCAGATTTCCACTTGTACGACACCACACCAATTACAGCAGGTGATGACAACGTCCGCCTGGACCAAAACCGCGATTCGGTCAACAATGGTGGCGGCGACCCCGATCCGTCTGACTATGCGCTTGATCCAATCGCCTTATTTACTCAAGATATCTCGCGCGCGCGGGGAACGGCAGATCCCAGTGCATCTCGAGATCCAGACTGGAACGAGGAAGATAGGAAATTTGTTTCAGCCGGACGCATCTACAATCAGCAAGAAGATGCACCATTTCTAGATGACTTTTACCGTGCAGACAATCGTTATGGGCCTAAGCCTCGCTACGGTGGACGGAGAATTCCTGGCAATATTGGTACCCCAATTACGGGTAACTTGATGACTGCCGATGGATTAAGTGATATCGACTTAATCAACGTTAATGCGGCAACTGCCACCAATGTCGGCCTTGATGGATATTGGGAGCGCCGTGCCCTTCGTGAGGGGATGCGACTCATCGTTGGGCAACGATTAGAATTGGGCAATACATTTGATTGGCAAGGATCGAATGATCCGACCTATCCAGCCGACCAATGCTTAGGTGGCCGATGCCATGAAACGCTTCAACGACGAACACTGTACGACAATCTAGCAGCGGTTCAGTCGATGGCTGTTTATCACAGCGCCCACACCAATGGCGATTTCCCGGCAGCATGCTATGCACTAACCGCTCATCCCGGAACCGCTGCAACCATTAACACAAGCCGAATCTTTGATACGGTAACAGCTGGAGGAACGTCTGTTGTTTACACTGATTTTCTTAGCGGACAGGGAACAAATGGGTGGGAATTTGACCCTCCTGCTGGCGTTACCAACCAAACAGATTTTGGCAATGCGATCGCCGCGGCGCAGCCTTTAGGCATCACGCTAAGAAATCTAGCCCATTTTGCTGGAGACCCGCTGGGAGGAGCCCCGTCATTTACACCGGTACAAGACAACTTGGTTCATCCCTATCCGAACCTGACCATGTGGGGAGACTATTCGATTCTGCGTCGAGTGCTCGCTATGGTGGATGGCGGCACGGCAGCGCAGGGGAATCCAACGGGCGGAACCGTTACCTATGCAAACTTGAGCCCAGCCGATCAATCGACGCTGCAAACCGCAGCTTGCACCCTTGGCATGTTGGCTTACAACCTAGACGTTGACCAGCAACGATACGAAGACATTCACGGGGCGACACTTTCAGAATTTGGTCAGCTATTTTGGGATCTGATTGATGGAGATACATCCAATGGAGAAGTCAACACGCTGGTTACTCCACAGGTAAACTTTCCAACAGGCTATAACCGCGACACGGATGCAGCCGACTTCTATGAACAGTTTTCAACTGAACAATACATCGAAGCACTAAAGAGTAACCCTGGTGTCACCCTGACCGATGATGAAATTGACGAGCGAGTCAGCATCATTGTCCGAGCGAACCAGATTCTACGCGATCGCCTCTTAGGATTTGAGCCAGGTGGATTTTCCGTTGACCCAACGCCACCGAGTAACACAACTTGGACATCCGCAACAGCAACCTTTACAGAAGGAGTGACGGGTGGCAATGTCACACTGAGAACGGCCTGTGACCCAGACTTGTTTGGTACACCCGATAATACTGCCATTACCGGTGCATCACCAGACGAACGAGATGAACGCAAGATCGGCTTGGCGGTGGCATTATGTCCAGCGTTTACCCAGCCCAAATACCCTTCTCTCTACTATCTGTTCCCAATCGTTGATCACAACCACATCGGTGCTGACGACGGAACTGATGATGATGGAACAACAGATGTCATAGAGGTCAATCATACGCAGCCAGCCTCTGAAGAATATATCGCTGATACTGAAATCTTCGACGATACCCTCAATACTGGAGTGAACTTTGGCTACACCTATGGAGCCAGCGACCCTGGAGCCATCACTCTAACTCCGCACCGAATCGACTTTAGCAATTGGGTTGCACCCACACAAGCTTCAGGGACCAATGAAGTGTATGAAGCCAATGGGACCACGGCTCGGGCATCCGTTGCGTTCATGGACAAAGGCATCTATAACGGTCGAGAAATGATGGGAGTTCGGGTATTAGATCTCGACTGGGGCTTATTGCACGATAATGCTCGGAGCCTTGGGAACGACCCCGCAGGTAATTTAGACCACTGGTTGCCGAATATGTCGATGATTTATGGCGTCAGAGAAGATGCGGTCCGTGAAGATGCTGTCAATCGACCGGTTGGGACTGGAGCGACCT